>DIFU01000057.1:0-8177 GCA_002419285.1 Prolixibacteraceae bacterium UBA5740
TAAAAACAGCCGGGGGCTCTGGTATTCAAACAACTACGAAAAGCACAGGAATATGATCATGACTGAATCAGACATGATCGGAATTCTCGAAGAATATGACGCCATACTGCCAGTTCCGCGTAAATTCAGGTATTCCATTGAGAAACATTATCGAAAATATCACGACAAGGCTGATCTCGAACTGGTCCGGCAAATCCTTGCTGACCGGCATCCTGATTATCTGGATTCCTTCGACCAAACGCTGAAGTCGGATAAGCTTTATGCAAACAATATGTTCATGTTAAAGAGCGAGCATTTCCAAAGCTTCATGGAATGGTGGTTTGACATCTTGTTTCGGTTTGAGGAGCAAACTCCACTTGAAAAATATACCGGATATCAGCAGCGAATCTTTGGTTTCATGGCAGAAAGGCTCCTGACGGTCTGGTTCAGCCATCAGAAACTGAAGGTGAAGGAGCTTCCCCTGCTCTATTTTAAGCGCTTGAAATACAATTAATCCGAGTTTAATATATCTGACTACATTCTATACAATTTTCCTTCAAACGGTTACAATCATCCTGTTTCAAAGCAAAAGATAACTTAGTACCTTTGTCCAACAGGTTTGAAATGAAATTCCATGTACGATCCTTCCACCATTTGTGCCATATCGACACCTCCCGGAACCGGAGGCATTGCTGTTATCCGGTGTTCAGGTGAAAAATCTTTTGAAATTACGGATTCAATTTTCTCCCCGTATGCCAAAGGAAAGCGACTGATGTCACAGCCAGCGAATACCCTTTTGGTAGGCACAATCATCGGTGAATCAGGGATTATCGACGAGGTTGTAGTTAGTGTTTTCAGGGCACCTCATTCATTTACAGGTGAAGATATTGTCGAGATTTCGTGCCATGGATCAGGCTATATCCAGCAATTCATCTTACAGTTGCTGATTTCGAAAGGAGCACGGATGGCTTTGCCAGGTGAATTTACCCAACGGGCTTTTCTTAATGGAAAAATGGACTTAAGCCAGGCTGAAGCTGTTGCTGATTTGATAGCATCGACCACCTCGGCATCGCATAAAATTGCGCTGAAGCAAATGCGGGGTGGCTTTTCGCAAGAGATAAGGAACCTGCGGGAACAGCTGGTGAAATTCACGGCCCTGATCGAGCTGGAGCTCGATTTCAGTGAGGAGGATGTTGAATTTGCAGATCGGACTGCCTTGAAGAAGCTGGTTACCGAGATAGAAAGTCTCATCAGGAAACTCGTCGAATCGTTCCGGCTCGGGAATGCCATCAAGAATGGTATCCCGGTCGTAATTGCAGGCGAAACCAATGTCGGAAAAAGTACCCTGCTGAATGCTCTTCTCAACGAGGAAAAAGCCATTGTGAGTGATATACATGGAACTACACGCGACGTGATTGAAGATGTGGTCAATATTCATGGCACGGCCTTCCGGTTTTTCGATACGGCAGGGATACGTGAAACCCAGGACGCCATTGAAAATCTGGGCATAGAAAGAACCTTTGATAAATTGCGACTGGCTGAAATTATTCTGTTGGTAGTGGACATGACCAATCCACTCAGGCTCATTCTTGAAAGGATTCAAAAAATC
Source organism: Prolixibacteraceae bacterium UBA5740 (assembly GCA_002419285.1). Lineage (GTDB taxonomy): Bacteria > Bacteroidota > Bacteroidia > Bacteroidales > Prolixibacteraceae > UBA1413. The sequence continues at coordinate 1,589 of DIFU01000057.1, forward strand.
AGGGATAAGGTCGAAAACCAGCATCTGATCATTGTTGCCAACAAAACTGACCAGGGCGACCAGGATACCATGCAGTCTCTGAAAAATATTGAATTAGGCAATAATGAGGACCTGGTATTTATCTCGGCCAAGAGCAGGTCCAACCTCGATGAACTGATCTCGTGCATGCAGGCAACCTTGTCAATTAACCAACTGAGTAACGAAGATGTGATAGTGACAAACCTGAGGCATTATGAGGCGCTCACCCATGCCCACAGTGCTATACTGAGAGTTCACGAAGGACTTGAAATCCCCATTTCAGGGGATCTTCTGGCCCAGGACATACGGGAGTGCCTGCATTATCTGGGCAGCATTGTAGGCGATGTCACGGAAGATGAAGTTTTAGGATATATTTTCAAGAATTTCTGCATCGGAAAGTAACGATACACGGCTGAAATCCCTTCTTTCTCCTCTCATATGACTAATGGTAGCAAGGGTAAGTGCAGCAATGATCAGCCACTTTTGCGGTTTCAAATACTTCCATAAAATTTTCATGTGATTTGCCGTATCAAAAAGTGAACCAATATGCTGGAGACTGAATCGAATCCTAATGGCTTTGGTACCGGTTCGCACATTGTATAGTTCTTGTATAGTTCTTGTATAGTTCTTGTATAGTGACTTACTATACAATAAGTAAAGCACTGGTATATAACAAGTATCCAATGTACGAGTCGGTATGAGCCCTAATCTGTCATTAAGGCATGATAAAAAGGTACTGGGGGCAGGAAGTTCCCTATTTGGAGAACATCTTTACAAGCCAAAGAATCAAATAAAGGCCCAGTCCTGCGCCAAAAAGAAAAACACCTACCACAAATGCAATCCGGATAAACGTTACGTTCCATCCGAGTTTTTCGCTAAGCCAGGCTGATACTCCTAAAATCATATGATTACTTTTTAAAATTTCTGATTGAGCGTTTAGCCAAATGTAGGAAAAAAAGTGATTCCCGATTTTTATGTACCTTCTTGAATTTAGTTAATCAAAATCGTACATTCGGAATATTATTTCTTATAAGATTTTTTTATGGCTGAATTGAAGACAAAAGTTACGGCTGATGATGTCCTTGAATTTATAAACACCTATGCTGACACCGAGCAAAAACGAAACGACAGCTATGAATTGCTCAAGATCATGCAAGATTTTACTGGCTTTGAACCCAAAATGTGGGGTGCATCTATCATTGGATTTGGCAGTTACCATTATAAATCGGAAAGAAGCCGGCAGGAAGGCGATTGGCCCTTGGTCGGATTTTCTCCCCGTAAAGCAGCCATTTCTTTATATGTTTTCACTGGTGCCCCGGAACACGAATACCTTCTGAAGGATCTGGGCAAGTTTAAGATGGGCAAGGCTTGCATCTATGTTAAAAGACTGTCAGACATCGACGTGGAGTCTCTTAAAAGGATGATGAAGGTAACTATCGACTTTTTGCATGCCAAATATGGGTGAATCTAAAACAAACTTCACAAAGAGATCTCCTGGAATCTTAAAAGTCTGGTTGATGGGGAGTTCCTAAAGCATGATGGAATTTTTAATCAGGAACTTTTATTGGTTCACTGATCCAAAAACCGGATGATGGAATTTAAACTATCCTTGAGACGCACTAATTCATCCTTGTCCAAATTGCTCGCTGCAAGCCGAGTCACCAGCGATTCAGGAATACGTGCAGCTTCCTCCTGCATTTTCCTGCCTTTTGCAGTGAGCTGAACGATAACTTTCCTTTCGTCTTCGTCACTTCGCTTTCGCATAATGATGCCCTGTTGCTCCATTCTTTTCAAGAGCGGGGTGACTGTGTTTGTATTTAGGATCAGCTTGCGGGCAATATCATTCACCGTCAGGTTGTCTTCCTCCCATAAAACCATCAGCACCAGGTATTGGGGATAGGTAATTCCTAGCCGGTCAAGGTGTGGCTGATATTCCCTGATTATTAAACGCGATGCCGCATAAACTGGAAAACAGAGTTGGTTTTCGAGTTTTAATTGTTCGTATGCCATATCATTTGATTTACATGTTATGACGACAGGATGCCTTGTTTATACGAACCATCCTGTCGCCGCTAATTGATATTACCCAATTTTCAATGCCCTGATGATGTCTTTCTCCATCTTTTCAGGTTTCGTGTAGGGAGAGAAACGTTTTAAGGGTTTACCTTCCGAATCGATCAGGAACTTGGTGAAATTCCACTTCACCCGGTTTCCAAAGGTTCCTTTCAACTCCTTCTTAAGATACTGATACAAGGGATGGGCAGTTTCACCATTGACATCCACCTTGGCAAACATCGGGAATGAAACACCATAGTTGATCAGGCATCCCTCTGAAATCGAACTTTCATCTCCCGGTTCCTGGTTGGCAAACTGGTTGCATGGGAAACCAAGAATTACCAATCCTTTGTCCTTGTAAGTTTTGTAAAGCTTCTCCAGTCCTTCGTATTGTGGCGTAAGACCACATTTGCTGGCCGTATTCACAACAAGAACAGTTTTCCCTTTAAAACTTTCCATGCTTACTTTCTTTCCCTGCAGGCTCATTGCCTCAAAATCATAAAATCTGTTTTCCATTTTCTTATTCATTATCATTCGCGATTATATCGTTTGCGATACAAATATAGGTATTCTTATTTATATCGCAAGCGATACAAATGAATTATTTTGTGTTTTCTCCCATTTGATCATGAAGTTTTAATTTCGATTAAGAAGACCTGGAGAATCAATGTTATAATTAATCCTATGTTTTTGGGTTTGGTTGATTATCTTTACTTTCGCAGTACCAATATTCAACTTCCATGAGCAAAAAGTTATACCCCGATTCTAAAATTGAGCTGACCACAACCATTGCCCGCCATTATGATTCAATCATGAATTTGGTGACATTTGGGAAATACCATAGCTTCATCAACAGAGCGATCGGCTTGATCGAATTGCAACCCGGATTCAGGATTCTGGACATGGGATGCGGTACCGGCCGGAATGCTGCCTTGTTAAAGGAAAGAATGGACATAGGAAGCCACCTGACCGGTATAGATATTTCACCCCAAATGGAAAAACAGTTTCTTGACCGCTTTTCGGGCGATGACCGGTTTAAGTTTATCTCACAGCGCATTGATGTTCCGTTTGAACTTGGAATCACTTACGACGTGGTTCTGATCAGCTTCGTCATTCACGGATTTCCACAGGAGGTCAGGAGAAAAATCCTGCAAAATGCAATCGATCATCTGGCGGTTGGCGGAAGGCTATATATTCTCGATTACAATGAATTTGATATGGCCAGGATGCCGGCACACCACCGGTTCATTTTCAAGGCTGTGGAATGTAAATATGCCTTTGATTTTCTAAATTATGACTGGAAATCAATTTTAAAGGAGTATGGTTTGGATGACTACACCTCACAACTATTTTATAATCAATACGTGAGACTCTTGTCAGCCCGTAAATAGGTAGTGCCTTCACTTAACAAGAAAGCAAATGTGAAGATTGCATGGTTTGGACTAGATCCAATCCTTTGGATTTCGCAAAACCTCCAGCATCGTATCCTCGGAGCTTCCTTTTTCAGGTTCGAAGTCATATTCCCACCTGACTGTGGCTGGGAGGCTGATCAGGATGGATTCTGTGCGGCCATTGGTTCTTAGACCAAACAATGTTCCCTTATCATGGATCAGGTTAAACTCTACGTATCTTCCCCTTCTGATCTCCTGCCATCTCTTTTGCTCTTCTGTCCATGCCATGCCCTTCCGTCGGTTTACAATGGGCAGATATGACTGGATGAATGACTTTCCAACCGACACCGTGAAATTGTGCCAATGCGATATGTCTCCTTCCTCGTGGCATCCCAAACGATCAAAAAAGAGCCCGCCAATGCCCCGTGCCTCTTTTCGGTGGTGATTAAAGAAATATTGGTCACAGGCACTTTTAAATTCGCGGTACAGATTATCACCGTATGGCAGGGTTGCGTCCTTGAGTGACCTGTGAAAATGGATTACATCTTCATCGAACAGGTAGTATGGGGTCAGATCTGCCCCACCGCCAAACCACCGACGGGCAAGTCTTCCATCATCATGGTATAGTTCAAAGTAACGAAAATTGGCATGGACGGTTGGCACGAATGGATTCCGGGGATGCAATACCATTGAGAGTCCGCAGGCAAAAAATTGATTGTGGTTGGTGTTCAGATATTCCATCATCGATGGAGGTAAGATCCCATGAACTGCAGAGGTATTCACACCCCCATTCTCAAATACATTTCCATTGGTGATGACGCGGGTCCTGCCTCCTCCCCCGCCTGAGCGGTTCCAAAGGTCTTCCCTGAAAGTTGCCTTTCCATCTTCGCGCTCCAGGGCAAGGCAGATATCATCCTGCAATTGCCTTATAAATGCCGTAAATTCTTCCTTATAACTATGCACCATGTCGATTTATATAAAAAAAGAACCTCCTTGGAATATGCATTCCGGGGAGGTTACAGGCATAACAATCGGGAAGGTCTGATTGTTTATTCGCTTAAACAAGGTTTATCTTTCGAAATATCTGGCGGCATACCGGATAAACCATGGCCAGTTAGGTCCCAGGGTATGACCGCCTTCATGCTGGCGAAAGGCAATCTCTCCGCTGTCGAGAGCTACACCTTCACCTGGATAATCAGTTGAGGGCAGCCCTTGTTTTCCTAATAGCTGATAAACCGGTCCGGCATCTTTCGCGGCCAGAAACATTCCCATTTGGTCGATCCAGCGACCTTCCACACCCGGAGCACCGCAGCTGATGTAAACCGGACGGGGGGCACAAAGTGCTATTAACTGATGGGCATCCACCGGAAGATCGTTCGGGGTGAGTGGTCCGGCATATCGTATGAAATTCCCGGCAAACCAATGATACTCGGCCGAAGAAGCCAGATTCTCAACCTGTTCGCCGAGGTTTCTGCGGAGGAGCTTGGCGCCACCCGCTCCCGATGAACCGATAAATCCTATGGCCATTCGGGGTTCGTAAGCCATGGTAACAAGTGCTGCTTTACCATACCTTGATAATCCGGCAATCCCGATTCGGGAAGCATCAACCGCCGGATCACTTTCAAAATAATCCAGTGCCCTGGAAGCACCCCATGACCATGCCTTGAGGGTTCCCCAATCATCTGGTTTACGAGGTTGTCCTTTATTTACCAGTCCAATAATTCCATTACGAAGTCCGGCACCATTATCAGCCTGAAAACTCACGGGAACGAGGATGGCGTATCCCCAGCCCTTCGCCAGCAATTGCTCCTGCCAGTATGGCTCTTTACTGTCCTGTTGCATGCGTAGCATAAATGCAGCCGGAAAATCGAAACCAAATTCCATAATTACTGGCACAGGACCTTCCGAATGCAGAGGAGTTCCCACGATCAGCTTGATGGCCACTTCCAATCCAGGAAAGGAAGAGTTATCAACCACACCCGACAATTCCCTGATCCTGACCGGATAATTGCCAAGGGATGTATCTTTAGCGCTAATGGTTTTCCATGTAACGCCAGGAATTTTCTCAGGGAAACGGCCATAGATCTCCCGGTCGAAATGTTCCGTCAATTCTGATTTTCGTTTCTCCCAGGCTTTGGGCGTTGATACTTTTTTCCCGTTATCAAACACCAACGGATCGGGTAGCATCGAATAAGTGGTGGCTTTCGATTCATCAACATTGGCTGCATTGGGTGCGCTGGGATCTCCTGAAGGGCCAGGCCTTAGCTGGGTGATGCCCAATTGCTGCAACATCTGTGCATGATCCTGGTAAGATAAACGGTTGATGCTGTCCATCGCCTGTCGCGAGAATTGGCCTGTGGCTGTCCCCCCAAACGAAAAGGCTGTCAGAAGGAGGATAAGTATCTTTTTCACGTTTCGTAATTTAATGAATGATTATTATGCGATCAGGGTTTTTCCTGCTCTGCCTTACGGATATGTTCAGCAATGCCAGCCATGGTATCAATCCTGATATCCGATTCATGCTTCTTCAGATAGTTTATCAATTCCTGATGGGCTTCAAGGGAAACATCAAGGTTGTGCTCTCCACCTACCCCATGAAAGAGGAATACCAACAACTTGCCTCCTTCCATTGCCTCATCTACAAGTCGGATTAATTCATCACCCGACTGTCCGTTGATCATGTAGCTGTCGATATTGTATAGGTCGATGCTTCCCGGGGTATTCATGGCTGACCGCACTCCCCTCGCCGAGTTGAACAAGTCAGGCAGCAGTTCCATGAATGAATCACTTCCGGCCTTCATATCGCCACAGGTATAAGCAAACGATCTAACCTTCTTCCCATCAGTCTGCTCCAGAATAAACTGATTGATCCTGATTTCGTCCATGATTCGCCGAATGGAGTATTTCGACAGGTCGTAATCACGATTCACCCATTCACGTCCGGGCTGACTTCCGTCGCATGGATGGAAAAGAGTGTGGTTGCCGAGTTCATGGCCATGGGCAGCTGCCTTGCGCCATTCATCGTGTCTGTTCCTGAAACCCTCAAAGCTGGCCGAAATGTAAAATGTTCCCTTCATCCCCGCAGCGTCCAATTGCGGAATCGCATGATCGAGGTGTACATTCAG
>DIFU01000057.1:8217-8437 GCA_002419285.1 Prolixibacteraceae bacterium UBA5740
CTGCTGAGGGCTCACTTGGGTTCCGGCTACCTTTCTCCGGATAATGTGTATTGCCATGGGCTGCAGAAACCATCAGGTTCATAGCGATAGTGATTAGGAATAGTCTCATTGATTGATCATTAACAAGTTAAAAGCAATTCAGGAATATCGTTTCCAATTATTGTTAAAAATACAATTTTATATGAAATTCACTCCCTTCTAATAGGTCAATACTTCTAAT
>DIFU01000105.1:0-10906 GCA_002419285.1 Prolixibacteraceae bacterium UBA5740
CTGATGGAAAACATAACAGACTGGTAACGATCCAGCACAAGCAAAACAACCAGTGGGTTCCCTACCCTGTCACATTTTATGACCCCGAGTATCCGGTCAAAGGAGCAAAAACCTTCTTTTCAGGGGGCGCCGGACTGAGTAGTACTGCTAAAGATTATGCAACCTTTTTGCAAATGTATCTCAATGGCGGTGAATTGAATGGAGTGCGGATACTCAGCAGGACAACCATCGAAACCATCATGGCAAACCAGACAGATGACCTTATGGGCGGGCCTGACCGGTACCATGGATTAGCTTTTGGCGTAGGTTCACCAGAAAATGTGACACACGGAGGTCGTGGCAGCGAGGGAACTTTCGACTGGGGAGGTTACTTCAATACTCAATATTTTGCTGATCCTCAGGAACAACTGATCGGAGTAATCATGAAACAGACCCAAGGGGGGTCCAATGATCATACAGAAGGGAGATTCAGGGTACTGACAGGCCAGGCCATCGACGACTGATCGACTTCCAATGCTGAAATCACTACCGCTTTTTGGTTAAACGAACTCTGTGAACCCGATATGGAGTCTTGCCCTGACCTTCATAATAGGTACGCATTTGTATCTCAGCCAGTATACCGATGGTGATGAACTGAATTCCACCCATTACAAGCAAGATTCCCAATAATAAAAGGGGTTTACCCCATATGTCGTTGCCGAGAATCTTCAGGATCAGCATATAGAAGTTGATAATCATACCCAGCCCCAGGGTGATGATTCCAAGCTGACCAAAGAAATGAATAGGCTTTTGCAGGTACTGTTTGAAAAAGAGCATCAAAAGCAGATCGCTGATAACTTTTGTGGTTCGACTCAGGTTATATTTTGATTTCCCGTGCTGCCGCGAACGGTGATTTACGTCCATTTGCGTAAGCCTGACAAATCCCTCAAGGGCTAGCAAAACTGGAATAAACCTGTGTAGTTCCCCATAAATATGAATACTCTTTATCGATTCATTGGTAAAGATTTTGAGTGTGCAGCCCAAGTCCTTCATTTTGGTTCCTGTTGACTTCCGAATGATATAATTGGCAATTTTTGAGGGCACTTTCCTCAGGAACATACCATCACGGCGATTAGCCCTAACCCCGGCAACCATATCCCATCCTTCCCTTTCTGCCTTTTCAAGCATTCCGGGAATATCGGCAGGATCATTCTGTAAATCACCGTCAATCAATACTATATATTCACCTTCGGCATGATCGATTCCGGCCTGGAGTGCCGAACTTTGGCCGTAATTCCGCTTCAGTTCGACCAATTGGAATCGCTCATCGTCGATCTTCATTATTTCATCCCGGGTACCATCAGTTGAGCCATCATCTACGAAAATTGCCTCAAAATCAAGTCCATTAAGTGCATTTTGAATTTCGGCAGCCAAAGGAAGAATATTTGGCTCCTCATTAAACACGCAAATTACAATCGATAATTTTTTCATTGTACTGTTATTTCTTTTTTAGCCCTGTTTATGTTGATAATCGCGAAGGTGATCTAATCTGTTGCAATATGTTATATTTGTGACACGAACACAGAAATACGGGGCAATCAGATCCTGCAAAAATACAAAATCAGGAAGCATTATTCCCTGATAATAATTGTTTTAAAATTCAATAAAGTCCATGATTGATAAAATACTGAAAATTAAATATTTACAAATATTAATTTTTTTGTTTTCATTTTTCTTGTTCTCACTGAACAACCAAAACATCAGCATCTACCTGCTCGATGAAGCCAAAAATGCATCGTGTGCCAGGGAAATCATGGAGACAGGAAATTGGGATTATCCCACATTCAACTATAACCTCAGGGCAGACAAACCTCCGCTCCACTATTTTTTCATGATCTTGTCGTATTCTGTTTTTGGCGTGACCCCATGGGCGGCAAGGTTTTTCTCAGCCATTTTTGGAGCTTTGACTGTTCTTGTGGTATTCCGATTTACATCGCGTTTGGCCAATGAAAGAGTTGCCCTGTGGAGCAGCATTGTGTTACTTGCGTCTGTTCACTTCCAGCTGCAGCATCACATGGCGGTCCCCGACCCTTACCTGATCTTCTTCCTGACCTGGGGAATGCTTTTGTTTATTTCGGCTTATCTGACCAACAACAGTCTACATGCTTACCTTATGTATGTTGCGCTTGCACTGGGTGTACTGGCTAAAGGCCCCGTGGCAGTTCTATTGCCAGGTCTCATATTTTTAGTTTATATAATCATTGATAAGAACCTGTCAATTAAAACCTTATTGAGACTAAAGATCATTCCGGGAGCAATACTGTTCCTTGCGATTGCTGTCCCTTGGTTCGTGGCAGCCCATATCGAATCGGATGGGGAATGGACCAACCGGTTTTTCCTTGGGCACAACCTGAACCGATTCTCCAGTGAAATGGAAGGACACGGAGGCATCTTCCTTCTGACTACAGTGTATGTATTTATCGGCATGTTTCCGTTTTCCATCTATTTTATTCGGGCCTGGAAATATTTCCGAATCCAGAAGGATCAGGGACTAATTCTTTTCTCCGTGGTTGTTTCGGTTGTTATTATCCTCTTTTTCACCCTGTCGAAAACCAAATTACCAAATTACACGGTAATCTCCTATCCTTTCCTGGCCATTTTCCTGGCCAATAGCCTGAACGGGGCTCCATTTGTCTTAAAGCGAGATAAGATTCTCCTAACTTCCCTGCTTATTCTTTTAATTTTGCTTTTCATTGGTGGTTACATCGCTATGGGTTTCGATCCTATATTGTCAGGCCGCAGATACCTTATAATTGGTCTTACTGTGCTACCCCTGGGGGTTTGGCTTACCATCAGATCTTTAAAAAGGGTGGGCTCGCAGTCAAGGCTTATTTTGGCTTCCACTGGCATATTAACCGGTATCATCTTTTTTGCCTTAATCTATCCCCAGATTGACCGTCTAAATCCCGTAAACCAAAGCATACACCTCCTGGAAGGCAAGGATGTTGCCTATTACAAACGCTACAACTCAGGCTATGCGTTCAAACTTAAAAAGAGAATCGATCCCCTCGAATCTGGGGAAATCGCAGCATGGTTTAGGAAACATCCTGACGGTGTCATCATTTCAACCGAAAAATTAATTAAAGAGATAGAAATACCTGAGGGATACGATATTATATTTTCAATGAAAGATGTTTTTGAGACTCCTGTAACCGTGCTAATCGGTACCTCCAGCCAATAAATGCCACAGACCCTTCCGCAATCTGCTGCGGTTATTCAAATGAAGCAGACCATCAAATATAAGGATGGAGAGCAGACATGCAATGATTCCCAAAATAGATCCTGCGAGAACATCTCCCCCGAAATGTTGTAAAAGGTAAATGCGTGAGAATCCGATCAGAAAGGCTATCAGAAAAAAAACAGCCCCCAGTATACTTTTGCCTGAGAGATAAGACAACATCGAAAAAAAACCAAAAGCTGCCATGGTATGTCCTGATGGGAAAGAATGGAAATAAATAAGTGGCGCATCATGAATATACCTATGGAAATCGGCATAATAAAAATAGTGCATAGGTCGGGTTTCGCTTACAAATACCATCCTTTTAAACATGAATGTCAGTATTCCAACCCAACTTAATGAGCCCAGCACCAATATCGACCACCTGAAACTCCAAATGGACAATAAAATACCTGAAATTGCCAGAACGCTACCCAATCCCAGATCCGTAATCCATAAAAAAACCTTATCGAGCAGAGGAGTTGAATATTGATTAATCATCAGGACCTCTGCGCCCTTTTCGTAGGTGAGCAAGAATATTGACATTGCCAAAGCAAAAAGAGCGAAAGGTAACAGAAAGCCTTTCGTTTGTCGTGTGATAAATTGAAGTCGCTTTAGCATGTTGAACGGTTATAAACCATCAAATTTTCGGGAGAAGGTAAAACGAATGGTAGTATACTCCCAATGCCGCAATCCCTGAACCACCTCAACCGACATTGCCGACCATTCCCAGTCATGCCGTGCCTGAATCGTCACAACTTGAGGCTTATCCCTGTTTTCCATATATCCCGAATACCCGGAAATATTTCCACTTACCAGCCAATACCGTGAATCGTATTCCAAACCTGCTCCATACATCAGGGCATCGTTCTGAAGAGTAAATTCATCGTTGGTTTGCCAGCTGTAGAAACCCACCGATGCATAGGGTCTAATTGCACCATATCGGCTTACCTCCCAATCCTTTGAAAAACTAAAATCGAAGAAATAACCGGGGGAATCCGAATATCTTGCAGCATACAGACCACCCGAAGCTGTTTTAGCAGCTATCCGGAACAAGGTATTCGGGAAAGCTTTATCCTTGAAAATCTGCACGGAAGTACTGAAATAGAAGTCACCCTGCGATACTCCCCTTCCATCCTTGTCCCGCGCAATTCTTTCATTTCTTATTTCTTCAGTGAAAGCATAGTTTTCGATGATAACACCATACATCTCAAACATGATTTTCGAATCTGCAAAAGGAAGTGCCAGCCGACCAGCCAGATCCTGTGTGGGATCTCCGGGATGGAAATGCCGTGAAAGGGAAAATGAAAATTCACTTTGCTCTGGATTGAATCCCTTTTTCATCTCAGGTACAGGAAGTGCATTGGGCCCTAAGTATCCGGGAGAAATGATCATCATTCGTTTCCAGGAAGGCATGCCCGGTTGCCAGTTATGCAATTCATTCCACCAGCCATAATCCTCTTGTCCAGAAGCACCCACCCATAATGTAAGGGCGAAATACACCAAAACAAAACGCTTAATTACCAAAAATCCTATTGAATTCCCGTTTTTCAGATATCCTCCACACATTATTCCAATAGATTATTCACTGCAATGGTTGTTATCTTTTAGTGCCGCAAAGATAACCACAGAAAATCAGATTTTCATTTTTTGCCGGATGTGAGCGGGAATTGCATCCTTATGAATCATGATAAGTGTGGTTTTATAAAGGACATAGGGCTTCGAAGCATAAAAAAATCCGTCGAACCGGTTATAATTGCCCCATGAATTTTTGACTTTATAATATACATTTCCAGCCTGATCGGTTGCTTTGCCTACAATGTGCATTCCGTGGTCATCAGTAGTCTGAAAATTGTCGAATGCCGACTGTCTTGCTTCAGGTGTTACCTCCATCTCGTTCACCGGGCCAGCAATCCGGTACAATTCATCTTCACGCTGGCGATCCGACAAGCTTTCCCAACGGGTAATTTCAGCATTCGTCATATCCACAGTCTTTACCTCAGGAACAACGGCAATACCCTTATTCCCCGACAAAAAGCCTTTTTCACTTACATCTGAAGCCCAGGCAAATGAATACCCATTTTCGAGTCCTGCGTCAATGATTTCTGCCAGATCTTCCAAAGGCACATTGTATACCTCTTCCCAAGCCCAGTTATCAGGAATCTCGAGGATAAAACGCGAATAATAAGGATGATGCGAGAAAGAAGTGATTTCGACATAATCATCCATATTCAAACCAACATATTCACGGGCAAAACTTTGCGGCGTATACTCTTTACCCTGATAATTGAACCGTTCAGGTAACTCTCCCAGATAGGAATCGAGCGCAGATCTCACTGGCTCCTGCCATACGGGGCTTAGCTTACGATTGGTATTTTCAACGATGGCGCCCACTTGTTTTTTCAGAAGGTTATCCATCTCTCCATGCACATGTTTATCTTCGCCATATTCCAATCCCCGATATATTTCATCAGGAACGATTCCATACTTTCGAATCACGTTGGTCACATCGTGAAATACACCACCGGCATCGAAATTTGTCTTTCCATGCATCCTGACGTATTTCTGAGCCTTTTCCATATAGGCGTGATAAACGACAAACATGGGTGAGAGATCAACCAACGGCCGCTTTAATCTTATCATCTCCGATTCAAGAAATGAAAGCGTAGAAAACGACCAGCAAGTACCCGTCCGGTGCTGGTCCTTAACTGGAGTGGACAGCAAATCTACCTTATCTTCAAAAGACAAATCATTTTCTTGTTTTTCAGCATCTTGAGCGTATCCACCTAAAAAAATTATCAAAGAAAGAAATACTGTAGATATTGTCTTGAACCCCATAACATCTGTCCATTAAATAATTTTTACAATTAATCCTGCCGATAGTAGAATCCCAGATAATCATTACCCTTTTATCGGATTACTACGGCAGGTCAGACCACTTTCCAATCAAGAAAACTTTTTCCGGGAAATGATCAATTTGCCAAAAATAGAAAAATTATATTCTTTAATTCATGTTTTTCAACAACTCTGGCATCCCCGAATATTGACCATATTCAGTCGACCGTCAGTTCTTTATATCTGTAACAACCGACAAGATGATCGTTAACCATGCCAGTTGCCTGCATATGGGCATATATCACCGTACTACCCATGAAGGCAAATCCCCTCTTTTTCAAATCACCCGAAATCAGATCCGACAATGCAGTTTTTGAAGGAATCTCTGATAACTTTTCAAACTGGTTAACGACAGGCTTTCCCCCAACAAATCCCCATATGTATTGACTGAAACTTCCAAATTCTCTTTGGATTTCCAGATATGCCCGCGCATTGCGAATAACTGCCTCGATTTTCTTTCGGTTTCGGATGATTCGTGAATCCTGCATGAGCCTATCCACATCGTTTTCCGAAAACCCAACAATGACTGCCGGGTCAAATTCTGCAAATACTTGCCTGAAGGCCTCTCGCTTTTTAAGTACAATCGACCATCTCAACCCGGCCTGAAATGACTCAAGCACCAGGAATTCAAACAATTTTTGATCATTAAAGACAGGTACACCCCATTCCGAATCGTGGTATTCGGTCATCATCGGATCATTTCCGACCCAGTCACATCTCTTTGTCATAAGGCAATCATCGTGTTTTAAAAGCCAAAAGTTAAATAAAATTAAGCACTTCCGGCCAGATGGAGTCAAAATGTTATTTTTGCTGTTTAATCAATTTCCTATGAAGAGAGCTTTCTTTGTATTCTTTTGTCTGCTCCTGGCGGGAACTGCGTCGGCCCAATTAAATATCAACCATTACATCAGGGTTGGGCAGACACGTATTTCGATTGGAAATTACGTCGGGGCCATCGAATACTTCAACATAGTAATCAAGTTCAAGCCACACCTTCCTGAGCCCTATTTCTACAGGGGAGTGGCAAAACACCGATTGGAAGACTTCAGGGGAGCCATCAATGATTACGACCAGGCGATCCAGATAAAACCATATTATCCCGACGCCTACGTATACCGGGGTATGGCATACCATGAACTCAGGGATTTTGACAGGGCTATACAGGATTATGACAGGGCATTGGAACTCGACCCCAACAACGAATCTGTTTATAACAACCGGGGGATTGCCCGAATCTCGAAGAAAGATTTAGCAGGAGCCATTGATGACTATAACAAGGCACTTGAATTGAATCCGGGATCAGTAAATTCCCTGATGAACCGAAGCAATGCCAAAATTATCCAGGGAGATGTGAGGGGTGCCATTCAGGACCTGAACAGCATTATCATCATCCGACCACACTTTGCCGGTGCATACCTCAACCGCGGTTTGGCCCGTTTCGAACTCGACGATTATGCCTCCGCCCTGCGCGACTATGATCAGGCGATCCGTCTTGAACCCGAGAATGCATTGGCGTATAACAATCGAGGTATTGTCAAGCATAAACTGGAAGATTACCAGGGAGCCATTATGGATTATGATATGGCCATCCGACTCGACCCAACCATGGCAAATGCTTATTTCAATCGCGCCATGGCTCGCGAAATTATGCGTATGCCAGGTTTCGATTCCGACTACCAAATCGCGGCCGACCTTAACCCGCAATATGATCTGAGCAGATTCACCCTGAACGCTGAACAACAACAACAGCAACAACAACAGCAACAGACCAATCAAAGCCAAAACCAACAACAACAGCAAAACCTTGCTTCTTCACAGCAGGCCAGCGGTTCTCCAGGCTCCGGACAACCAACCCAAACATTAGAGCCTAAGAAAACCCCGGAAGAAGCAACACGCGAAAGAGAAGAAGAACTAAGGCGCAGACGCAGATTGAATGTTATTGCATCTGATTCACGGAACCTTCCCGGTCAGGGTGAAACTAACGATGAGGAAATAAGCGTCCAGGACAGGAACATCATTATTGACCTGCAACCCATTTTCCGCATTTCTGCTTTTGAGCGCAACTCGGTCGACTACGAAAGACTTCAATATTACAGTGTTTCAATCGAGTCACTGAACAGAATTAACAATTACAACCCATTTCTCACCATTTCCAACAAAACAGACCGAAGTCTTAATACTGTTTTTGAGAATTTTGTACTCTTTTTCAACGAGAAAATCCGAATCAGCGAGAACAGTCACAATTTTCTCAACAGAGGCATATTTCATTTACTTATTGGAAATTACAATCAGTCACTTGATGATTTAAATAAATCAATTCAATTAAATTCTGACGAGGCTCTCTCCTATTTTACAAGAGGTAATTGCCGCTTTAAAATGATTGAGCATATTGAATCTCTCCCCGAATTCAATGCGCAGCTCTCGCTCGCACTCGAGAATACCCGGCTCAATCGCCCTGCCGAACCTGCCATGACCCAAATGATTCATGATTATGATGAAATACTCGCAGATTATGAAAAAACACTCCAGCTCAATCCTGATTTTTTCTTTGGATATTACAACCGGGCATTTATTAATCTTAGGCTTAAAAATTATCAGGCTGCACTGGCTGATCTCGATAAGGCCATTGAACTGGAACCTGAATTTGCCGAGGCATATTATAACCGCGGATTGACAAAAATATTCCTCGATAAAATGGAAGATGGTGCCATCGATTTGTCCAAAGCTGGTGAATTGGGACTTATTGAGGCATACAGTGTTATTAAACGATATTGTAATTTTTAGTGATTGCTTGCATTCATCCCAACCAAAACACATTAATAGTATAAGATGAAATTAAAAATCCTGATTATATCGATGATCCTGACTCTGAGTTGGTCGGCTACTGCGCAAAAAAAACAAGCTTATCAGCTTTATAATGCTCAAGGGAAGAAAGTCAGTTACGGGAAGTTACTGAAAGAGGCATCAAAATCAGACATGCTGCTATTCGGAGAACTCCATAACAATCCCATTGCTCATTGGCTGCAGCTGGAGTTGGTTAAGGATCTGCACGAAAAACGGGGACTAATATTGGGCGCCGAAATGTTTGAGACAGACAATCAGGATGCCCTGACAGCATATCTTGAAGGCAGGATCGATGCCCAAGGTCTTGACTCGCTGGCCCGACTTTGGAACAATTATAAAACCGATTACGCCCCCTTGGTTGATTTTGCCAAAACAAATGGGCTTGCCTTTATTGCCACCAACATTCCACGCAGATATGCAAGCATGGTGTTTAGAAGTGATTTTGAAGCCCTGGAGGAACTCTCCGACACTGAAAAAAGCTGGATCGCTCCCCTGCCAATTGAATATGATCCTGAACTGCCAGGATATAAAAATATGCTCACCATGATGGGAGGAGGAAGGGGTGAAACCTTCCCCAAGGCGCAGGCCATCAAGGATGCCACGATGGCTCATTTCATTTTGGAAAACCACCAGAAAGGAGACCTCTTTGTCCATTTTCACGGAACTTACCATACCGACAATTTTGAGGGTATCCTTTGGTACCTTCAGCAGAAACAACCTGATCTGAAATACGTTACTATCAGTTCCGTGGAACAGGATGACATTTCCAAACTTTCAGACGATCATAAAAACAAGGCCGATTTCATATTGGTAATTGATGCCGACATGACAAAGACTTATTGATGTTTTCATCTATAGACCAACTGACAACTAAATGAGTACAAATCAGCCATTGGCAGAAAGGCTCCGGCCAAAAACTCTCGATGAATACATCGGACAAGAGCACCTTGTCGGAGAAGGGGCTGTATTGCGGAAGATGATCGAATCAGGAAATATGGCCTCGATCATCTTATGGGGTCCTCCCGGAGTGGGTAAAACCACGCTTGCCAGGATTATTGCCAATACCCTCGACCGGCCATTTTACAGTCTGAGCGCCATAAACTCAGGAGTCAAGGATGTACGAGAGGTGATCGACAAATCCCAAAAACAACAATTTTTTGGTCGCCCCAATCCCATTCTGTTCATTGACGAAATACACCGATTCAGTAAATCCCAGCAGGATTCACTTCTTGGTGCAGTTGAATCGGGTACGATCATTCTTATTGGAGCCACCACCGAGAATCCTTCATTCGAAGTGATCACTCCTCTCCTTTCAAGATGCCAGGTATATGTTCTTAAGTCGCTCGATAAAGCCCACCTTGAGCAATTGCTGAATGTTGCCCTGACAAAAGATACGGAACTCCGAAAGAGAAAAATTACCATTCTTGAGAATGAGGCTTTGTTGCGATACTCAGGAGGTGATGCCCGGAAACTATACAATGTGCTGGAGTTGTGTGTCAATGCCGATTCGAATGAAGAGGTAGAACTGACCAATCAAAAAGTTACAGAAAGCCTTCAAAAAAACCTTGTCATTTATGACAAGATGGGGGAAATGCACTATGATATCATTTCTGCCTTTATCAAGAGTGTCCGTGGAAGTGACCCCGATGCCGCCGTTTATTGGCTTGCCCGAATGATCGAAGGGGGCGAGGATGTGAAATTCATAGCTCGTCGTTTGGTAATCCTGGCTGCCGAGGACATAGGACTGGCAAACCCAAATGCCCTTCTTCTTGCCCAGGGCTGTTTTGATGCGGTCCACCAAATAGGTAATCCTGAATCCAGAATAATCTTGTCGGAATGCACCATCTACCTTGCCACTTCCCCAAAAAGCAACTCGGCCTATTTAGCCATTGATGCAGCTTTGGAAACTGT
>DIFU01000105.1:10930-12881 GCA_002419285.1 Prolixibacteraceae bacterium UBA5740
TTAATGAAAGAACTGGGTTATGGAGACAAGTACAAATATTCACATGATTTTCCGGGAAATTTTGTTGAACAGCAATTTTTACCAGACGAGCTGAAGAAAACAGGCTTTTACAAGCCTGGCAATAATCCTGCAGAAATAAAGATTCTTGAACGATTGAAAGCATGGTGGGGAAAACGTTTCTGAAAGTATCCTCAATCTGGCAGATCCTGATTTTGTCGGAACAGGGGCATAAGATCACACTTGAGGAACGTTAAACCTACTCATGAAATAAATTAACTTTACGTTTTAACTTTAACACTAAGAACAAACCATGATTGTTCCAATTGAAAAACTGAAATATACCGATTCTGGCAATTTTTTCCTGATGGCAGGGCCCTGCGCGATTGAAGGAGAAGAGATGGCCATGGAAATTGCAGAAAAAATAGTTCGAATAACTGACAAACTGCACATTCCCTATATTTTCAAGGGATCCTACCGGAAAGCAAACAGGTCGAGGATCGACTCCTTTTCAGGTATCGGCGATGAGAAAGCCCTTAAAATACTGGAAAAGGTCGGAAAGGATTTCGGCATACCGACTGTCACCGATTTTCATTCGGCAGAGGAAGCCGGCATGGCCGGTGAATACGTTGATGTATTGCAGGTACCAGCCTTTTTGTGTCGTCAAACCGACATCCTGGTGGCTGCTGCCCAAACCGGGAAAGTGGTCAACATCAAAAAAGGGCAGTTTCTATCACCTGGCGCCATGAAATTTGCCATCGACAAGGTAAAAGAGAGTGGAAATGAGCGTATCATTCTCACTGAAAGGGGCGTCAGTTTTGGGTATACCGACCTGATCGTCGATTACAGGGGTATCCCTGAAATGCAGGAAACAGGGTGTCCAGTCGTTCTTGATATTACCCATTCCCTGCAACAGCCTAACCAGTCGGGTGGTGTTACAGGAGGTCGGCCACGACTAATTGAAACCATTGCGAGGGCTGGTGTAGCAGTAGGCATTGACGGTTTATTTATTGAAACCCACCCCGATCCCGCAAGGGCTAAGTCCGACGGTGCCAATATGCTTCCACTGGATCAACTGGAAGGACTTCTTACCCGACTCATCGAAATACGTAAAACCATCAATACCGTTTATCCATGAACAACAGAAGAAAATTTATCCAACGGGTGACAGCTGGAATTGCACTGGCAACCCTGTTCCCATTTGGCAGAAAAGCCGAGGCAAAAGGATTACAATTAAAAGGCACGCTGGTTCACCATGTGTTTTTTTGGCTAAAGGAACCTAAGAATCCTGAAGTTCGCCGCCAGTTTGAAAAAGCCATCGATGCGCTCTTGAAGGTGGAGACCATTAAACTCAGCCATGTGGGAGTTCCGGCTTCGACTGAAGAACGTGAAGTGGTAGACCATACCTATACTTATTCAGTGATGACCTTTTTTGATTCACAAGAAGGTCAGGATATCTACCAGGTCCATCCGATACACCTTAAATTTATTGAGGAAAACAGCCACCTCTGGAACAAGGTAGTCGTTTACGATTCGGTTGACCTTGTCTGAATTCTGGTTTCTGAAACAAAAAAGGCGCAAATGAATAAACTTCATAAGCGCCTTTTTTGATGCCAGACCAGTAAGCCTATTCGGCCAGCACCTTCAATTCGATTTTGCGGAAATCAGTGGGTGCACTTTCACCCTGTATTGAAATGGTTCCCTTGTGCAGTACTTTATCACCGCTGTCGGGAAGAAGCTTAAAATAACTGCCATCCCGTTCATCCAGTTGAGGTTCAGTGTATTCCATCACCTGTACGCCATTCACGAAATGCTTGATCACTTCGCCGCCATGCACTTCTATTTCTACTGTGACCCATTGGTCACCATGGAAAGTTTCCGATGATGAATTCGTGCAATGGTCCAGGTGTAACTCGCCATTTAACACGATATTCGTTCCCGGGGTACAAACATT
>DIFU01000105.1:12983-32906 GCA_002419285.1 Prolixibacteraceae bacterium UBA5740
TCCGGTCCTCCCTGACATTGTTCATCCACAAACCGGTATTCGGCACGGAGTATATAATGGGAAAACTCATCCTTATAAAACAGATGCGCAAATTTCTCATCATATGCCTCATACTGGTCATACCTAACCTTCAGTAGACCTTCTTCCACCCGGAAGGTATTTCCAAAATTCTCTCCCAATGGATATCCTTTTATTTTAACCGTCCAACCTTCCAGGTCTTTCCCGTTAAATAACTGAATCCATTCGCTATCAGCTTTTTTTTGATTTCCGGAGCACCCGGAAATAATCAGGATTGTGGCTGAAACAACCAAAAACACAATAAATCTGTTCGTTATCTTCATTTCTCAAGAATAATATTATTTGATTTCTTTTTCAATCCATTTGGAGCGATCTGGCGAAGGTGGAATAGTTACTTTCCTGGCCGGCTTTTGTTTAAGCTCCTCAAGCAAGACTTCCACTGCCTTTTCTATACCCGGATCAATACCCTTGGCCAACTGTTCGGGCCTGTCAACCACTTCGATGTCGGGATAAACTCCAATACCCTCAATGATCCAACCTTCGTCGTTGTCAAAAATTCCAAACCGGGGGACAGATATGTAACCGCCATCAACAAGACGGGCGTTACCTGAAATACCGACCAATCCTCCCCATGTCCGGGTTCCGATCAGCTGCCCCAGTCCCATTTTCTTGAAGAAATAAGGGAACGCATCTCCACCGGAAGATGAATAACCGTTGATCAGCATCACTTTAGGTCCATTGTGTGCAATGTTTGGAGCGCTGTTGGGGACCAAACCGTTGCGATGCCAGTAAACCAGCGTTTTTCGGTCAAGAAGGTCAGCCATCCTGTCGGGGATAAATCCACCACCGTTGTATCGATCATCGATAATCAAGGCTTCCTTATCGTGGTAGGCATATATACCTTTGTACAATTCACGGTTTCCCTCCACAGCAGTGTTCGGCACATGAATATACCCTATTCTTCCGTTAGAGAGTTTCTCAACCAGTGTTCGTCTTTCATTTACCCAGTCAAGGTATTTCAATTCAAGTTCACTTGAAATCGGCTCTACGCGGGAGGTTCGGGCTCCGGTCCCATCCGGTTTATTGCTGACGGTAATCTCAATGGTCCGGCCGGCCGTATTTTCAAGGAATGTGTATGGGTTATCCTTTAAAGTAACCTCTGTACCGTTGATCTTGATGATATAATCACCCTGTTTAACATCAACGCCTTGCATTGTCAAGGGTGATCGTCTCGATTCATTCCAGTTTTCACCAGGATAGATTTTTGAAATGCGGTATCTGCCTGCTGCCTTATCCGCTTCAAGTTCAGCACCCAGCAAACCGTTATCCACTCTCTTAACCCTTTTGAAATCACCCCAGTCAACATACGCATGGCCTGCGTTGGCTTCAGACACAACCTCACTCAGGATGTAATCGAGATCAGCCCGATGACCGACATAGGGTAAAAGCTGCTGGTAACGGGTCCTAACTTCTTTCCAATCGACTCCATGTAGGTTATCGACATAGAAATAATCCCTGAATATCCTCCAACCGTCTGCATATACCTGATTCCACTCTTTCCGGGGATCAATCTTCATCTCCATCTGGTCGAGTTTCAGCCGGCCGGCATCATTTTTCTGACCAGGGGCTATTTTGGTAATTCCAAAATCATTTCCTGAACGATACATCATGGTCTTACCGTCAGCGGCAGGCACCACAACCGAAACACGGTCCATGATTTCTTCCTCTTTTTCATCCTCAATCTTATATCGCATCAGCTTTCCACCTGAATGATACAACAGGCCACCATCTACTGCAGCAACAATCCTGTAATCGCCTGCTCCCCCGGGTAATGCCGAGATTCGGTTGTTGATTCCTTCAACATCGATAGTCACCTTTACTTTTTTTGCCTCAGACTTGTCGTTGCCTTTATCTTCCTTCGAAGCCTCCGGGCTTTTCTTATCATCAGGCATGCTTTCTTTCACTGGTTCCTGATCGTTTTTGATTTTCTTAAGCGAAGGCCCATCGGCTTTCAGTACCATGGCATATAAACGGGTAGCCCGATTATAGAGGTAATCAAACTCGAAGCTTGAAAATGCAAGGTTAAAATCCCGGTTTGAGGAGAAGAAGATGTAATTTCCGCATGCCGAAAAAACAGGGGAATCATCAGAATAAACATCATCAGTCAATTGGAATTTATTATTCCCGGGGATATTATAGACCCAAATGGCCGATTGGCTGTTATTTCCTTCCTTTGGGTAGGTTATCCATTCAGAATCAGGTGAGAAAGCATAAGAACGTATCTCGCTGGCAGATCCATGGTCAATTTCTGTCTGTTTTCCCGATACCACATCAACAAGCCAGAGTTTAAGGGTACGGTCTGAATAGACCAGCCATTTGCTGTCGGGTGACCATTCGGGCTGATATTTCCATGCGGCTGAATTCCTGGTCAGTTGTTTAGGCGCTGCACCTTGTTTATTTTCAAGTAAGTAGATCTCATATTCACCTGTAGCATCCGAAAAATAAGTGATATATTTTCCATCAGGAGACCATGTTGGATAGATTTCCCTGACACCTTGAGTGGCAGTCAGATTTTCGATCACACCATTTTCGGCTGGCACCGAGAAAATATCACCCCTGGCATCAAACAATGCTCTCTTGCCAGTTGGAGAAACTGCAAAACTGTGAATATCATCCTTTACATTTTTAAAATAGGGTACCAGGTTGGGATTATCGAAATGAATATTCACCTTAACACGGTTGGATTGTCCTGAAGTAAGATCGAGACGAAACAGCTGTCCACCACATTCGTAGACGAGCTGACCACTGCTACCCGATGGCCACATCACATCAAAGTCCTTATGAAAAGTCACCTGGTTTCTTTCCTTCGTTTGGGTATTATATTTCCAGATATTCAACTTCAGGTCACTGTCGGAAGCATAGAAAATTTCAGTGCCAAACCACACAGGATGTTGGTCAGATCCCGGAAAATCCGTGATTTGTTCAGATGTATTGTTATCCAGATCATAGATCCAAAGGTCGGAAGCTCGTCCTCCCTTATACCTTTTCCAGGTGCGAAACTCGCGATCAACAGGGGTAAATGCAATTTTTTTATTATCGGGTGACAAGGCGGCAAAACCACCGTTCACTATGGGCAGCGATTCTTCCAAGCCACCTTCCAGACTGACAAGGAAGTATTTTCCGTTTCTGTCACCAAATGATGTCCGGTTTGCCCTGATCAGTATCTTCTTACTGTCGGCAGTCCAGTCAAGGACAACGTTATCGAAGCCTCCCCTGGGCGGCATCATGCCGACTGAATTATACCAGGTAAGCTGGTTTGGAACCCCACCTTCAGCCGGGATTACGAATATCTGCCTGCTTCCTGAATACTCACCTGAAAAAGCGATCCATTTTCCATCGGGAGATATCTTTGGAAACAGTTCCATTCCTTCGTGGGAGGTCAGTCTTTTGGCATCACCGCCCTGGGTTGGAACAGTCCAGATATCACCTGCATAAACAAAGGCAATCAGGTCTTTCTGAATGTGGGGATAACGCATCAAACGGGCATCCTCCATTGCAAGTGAAACAAAAGAACTACTGAGAAACAGCACAATGGCTGTTAACAAACGGATAGGATATTGCATAACCAATTTATTTTAAGTTATAAGTCCACTAATTTACACTGTTTGCGGAGATTGAAAAAGTTTGACCACTATAAATAACAGAAGCGCATGGGATTATATATGCCCATGCGCCACAGTCAGAAAATACGATCAACTATTAATACTTCTGAAGAAGAGTCAAAAGCTTCCTGTCAAGTTTATGACCATGCCAGTCTTCATAAGCTACATCCTTACGACCGGAGTCAAGAATGCCGAATTCTCCCCTGAAATTCCAGATTCCGAATCCAATGCCTGCGCTTGTAAGGATATCGAGAACATCTTCGAACCATGCCAGAAAGACTTCATGAGGTGTATTTCTCCAGCAGCCACATTCACCACAATGCACCCCCACCCCTTTTTTGGTCAAATCAATCCAGGGTTGGTAATAATTTTCAAGGTCGGCTCGACTGAATTCCCGTTCACCTATTTTTCCAGGCCAAACCGGCACTGGATTCTGCTCGGGATATTTATTAGCCCATGGTGCTTGATAATGTGATATCTGGTGTGGGAAATAACCCCGGCAGCTCTGGGCAATGTCAAGGTCAATGATTTCAGGGATAACCGTATTGCCAACATTGTTTCCGTCGGCAACCACCATATGGTTTGGATTGGCTTTCCGGATAGCCTCGGAAGCAGCTTTTGCCACTTTCCGGTACACTTCACCGGGAACGGTTGTACCAGGTGAATGCTGGTCATTCATGTCTTCCCGCATTGCAGGTTCATTCACCAGGTCAAAACTGATTTTCGAACGGTCAAGGTTCTTGAATCGGGTAGCCCACATCTCCCAGTGAAAGCAGAAAGCCTTAAGGGCTTCTTCATCCTTCCACAAGTTATAAGGCTCATGGAAACCGGCATTAATACAATAACCGGGAGCCCTGTGCAGGTTAAGGCTGACATGCATGTTGTACTTATTGGTCAGGAAAACCAACTCCTCAATTTTATCGACGACTTCCTCATCGATGTGATAAACTTCCTCGGGGGTGATATTACGGGTACGGTCAATTTTCAGGTAACTTGGATATGCCATCGGAAGCCTGACAAAATCAAAACCCCAGTCTTGCATCCACTTCAAGTCCTCTTCAGTGGTCTTATTCCGGCCTCCGCCGTGCATTGGATTAAAATAATCCAACAGGTTAAAACCTCTCCAACGCGGGATTGGATTGACTGCGGCCGAAGAATTCATGGCAAAAGAGGTCGACATGCCAGCAAGTCCGGTACCGGCAGCGACTAGTCCGGTAGTTCTGATAAAATCACGCCGGGTAAAGAATTTGTTGTTCATAGGAAATAAGTTTGATTCTGAACCCAAATATAATAAAAGTATAAATTACCCGACTTATTCCCCAATCTTGTCGTCGACAATGACAAGAATCTCTTTTTCAATAATTTCAGCTTTAGCGGCAATGGCAGCCGCTTCGGCCAGAATCTCCTCCGACTGTTCCTTGTTGTCAAGTCCCGAAGCGTTAATCCTTACATTCAGCCATGCTCCCCTGACTGCCATCCGGGCGCATAAAGCACCAACTCCTGCATCCGACGCTGAATTTGGATTTCCATCACGGGCCATTGCCAGCATGACTTCCATTGAATCATAGGCGAGCTGCATCACTTTCAGCGGGACCATCATGGCGTGTAAAGTTGCGTTTTGGATCGCTGTTTTGCGGTGCAGTTTCTCCTCGGTCGTATTTTTTGGCAATCCGAAAGCATCCATAATTTTGCTGAATGCATCTGTATCTTCATCCACACATTGTAAAAGGGCATTGTAATATGATTTACCCTTTTCGGCCCAATCCGAGAACTCCTCCCAACGGGAATCCCAGCCACGCTTATGTGCGGAAAGATTGGCAACCATAGTTCCCAATGCGGCGCCCAAAGCACCGGCCACTGCTGATACAGAGCCACCGCCCGGTGCAGGAGACTCAGAGGCAGTCTCCTCGGTAAGATCACGTAAAGTCCTGTCGACCAATTTCTTCTTTGAACTCTCGTCGAGCATGTATTCGATAATGCGTTTTTGGGGATCAAAGGGTGCCAGTTCATCCAATCCCATTGATTTCACCGCTATCCTAATCAGTTCAGCATCGGAAACACCGGTAGATCTTTGTTGTTTTCGTAGAAAATAACGGCCGGCCTCAAGCATGGCCTCCAAGGGAATGAGTCCAATCAGTTCAGACCCCGTGACCCTTAATCCCCTTTCCCTGGCTTTCTCACACACTTCATCAAAAGCTACGTGAACTGGAGTTACGGCAATATCGGTCAGGTTCATCGAAATCTGGGCAATTCCATATTCCTCAATAAACCAACCTATTGCCCTCACCTTTTTCAGCGTACCGGGAACTCTTACAGGTTCGCCATTTTTGTCGACCACGATCTTTCCGGTAACCGGATCGCCTTCCCGTAAAACGCGACCCGCTTCCCTGACGTCGAATGCTACCGAGTTGGCACGTCTTACGGAGGTGGTATTGAGATTGACATTATAGGCAATAAGGAAGTTTCGGGCACCGATGGCCGTGGCACCAGTGACCGCGATATGATCGTTCCATTGGTTCGGGCCAAAATCGGGTTTCCACTCCAGGCTTTCAAGCTTCTTTTTAAGCCCTTCATACTCTCCGGAGCGACAGTTCGCCAATGATCTACGCTCTTCGCTAAAGGAAGCAAATTCATAACAGTAAACCGGAACCTGCAACTCATTGCCTACCCTTTCGGCAAGCTTCCTGGCCCATTCAACAGTTTCTTCCATTGAAATATTGGCGATTGGTATAAACGGACATACATCACAAGCCCCAAATCGGGGATGCTCACCCTGATGATTTTTCATATCGATCAGTTTTCCGGCCAAATGAATTGCCCGAAAAGCAGCTTCGGAAACAGCCTCAGGCTCACCGACAAAGGTATACACGGTGCGGTTGGTAGCCTTGCCAGGATCCACATTCAGCAACTTCACCCCTTCCGTCTGTTGGATCACTTCCGCAATCTTCTCAATTACTTGTTGATTTCGCCCTTCCGAAAAATTAGGAACACATTCAATGAGTTGTTTCATAATGCTTTACCGGTTTAATTCTTTCTTATTGAATGTACAAATTTAGAAAGGATTTCGCAGTCGATGCGTGATAATGGTCATGGAAAACAAAACAGGAGGCCAACCATGGGTCAACCTCCTGTTCTCATCCATAGGACCTCTCCTATTCATGAAGCTCTGCAAGATTATAAGGCGTTTCCTGATAAACGTAATAATTGAGCCAATTGGAAAAAAGCAGATGAGCCGCTGATTTCCAACGCATCACCGGAGGTTGCGAAGGATCATCATCCGGATAATAATTCACCGGGATCTGGATTGGAAGATTTCTGGAAAGATCACGCCGGTATTCATTATCGAGGGTATACCTCGAATACTCGAGATGACCTGTGATAAAAAGCTGTCGTCCACCTTTATCCACAACCATATTAACTCCCGACTCAGCTGACTCTGAAAGGATCGACAGGTTGGGGACATTTTCAATATCCGATCTGCGAATTTCGGTATGTCGTGAATGGGGCACCCAGAATTCGTCGTCGAAACCCCTGAAAATAGGAAGTTTATCATCAGAAACAGTATGCTTGAACACTCCAAACATTTTTGCTTCAAGGGGATATTTGGGTACCCCAAAATGATGGTACAATCCCGCCTGCGCAGCCCAGCAGATGTATAGGGTCGAGAAGACATGGCTTCTGGCCCAATCCATGATTTCCTGCAACTCACGCCAATAAGTCACCTCCTTGAAGGGAAGGTGTTCAACAGGTGCACCTGTAATGATCATCCCATCATACTTCTTGTTTCTGATGGTTTCAAAATCCAGATAAAAAGCCCTCATATGCTCCACCGGAGTATTCTTGGAAGTATGACCCTTAATTTTTATGAAATCCACCTCTAATTGCAAAGGAGAGTTGGAAAGCAGTCTCAACAAATCTGTTTCCGTGGTGATTTTCAATGGCATAAGGTTAAGTATCGCCAGTTTGAGCGGCCTGATATCCTGTTGGCTTGCCCTGGATGCATCCATGACAAAAATGTTTTCTTCTTTCAGCAACTGTATGGCTGGTAACTGGTCGGGAATATTTACGGGCATGACCTGTAGTTTTGTATTAGGTTATAATGATGATGTAATTTTCAAAGAAGGTATACCGTGATCTGCAGAAAGCGATGTTCTGCAAATCACGGATAGAGCAAATTTAATTCAAATAATGCGCATCAAAAGATATCGATTTTGAAATGAAACGGTAATTTCAGATAATTAAATCTTCGATAAC
Source organism: Prolixibacteraceae bacterium UBA5740 (assembly GCA_002419285.1). Classification (GTDB taxonomy): domain Bacteria; phylum Bacteroidota; class Bacteroidia; order Bacteroidales; family Prolixibacteraceae; genus UBA1413. The sequence goes on from DIFU01000105.1 coordinate 20,918, forward strand.
GCCTGTTCAAAATCAGCGACGATATCGTCGATGTGTTCCAGTCCGACACTCACTCTCATCTGGGCAGGAAAAACACCTGCAGCAAGCTGCGCCTCTTCGGGCAACTGCGAGTGGGTGGTCACAGATGGCTGGATGATCAGGGTTTTGGCATCGCCAACATTGGCGAGGTGGCTTACAAGCTGTAAACTGTTGACCACTTCCTGGGCCTTTTCCTTACTGCCCTTCACGATGAAAGACAATACACCGCCAGCACCTTTGGTCAGGTATTTCCGGGCAAGATTGTAGGAAGGATTACTCTTTAATCCAGGATAATTTACGCTCTCTACCTTAGGGTGTGCCTCAAGCCATTCGGCCAGGGCCTGGGTATTCTGCACATGTCTTTCCATGCGCAGGGAAAGGGTTTCCAGACCCTGAACCAGCAAAAACGAATTAAAAGGACTGATTGCAGGACCATAGTCACGCAACCCTTCAACACGTGCCTTGATGATAAAACCAATATTGCCGAGCGAACTGTCGAAATTAAACACATCCCAGTACCGAAGTCCATTATATCCTGGCGAAGGTTCAGTAAAACCAGGAAACTTGCCATTACCCCAGTTATATGTTCCGGCATCAACGATAACGCCTCCGATACTTGTTCCATGACCTCCAATCCATTTGGTCGCCGATTCAACAACAATATCGGCACCATATTCGATTGGACGGACCAGGTATCCACCGCCACCAAATGTATTGTCGACAATCAGCGGTAAGTCATACTTTTTAGCCAAAGCTCCAAATGCCTCAAAATCTGGAATAGCAAATCCAGGATTACCGATCGACTCAAAATAAAGTGCTTTCGTTTTCTCGTCAATCAGCTTTTCGAAAGCTTCAACAGTCACATTCTCGGCAAGCCTGGCTTCGATACCCAAGCGCTTGAATGAGACTTTGAACTGGTTATAGGACCCCCCGTAAATATAGGGTGACGACACAAAATTATCACCCTGATCGAGTAGTGTTGTAAATGTAAGGAACTGTGCCGCATGCCCTGATGCCACAGCCAACGCGGCAACACCACCTTCAAGGGCGGCCATCCTCTGCTCAAAAACGTCGGAAGTCGGATTCATGATCCTTGTATAGATATTGCCGAATTTCTTCAATGCAAACAGATCAGCTGCATGTTCAGCATTTTCAAACACATAAGAACTCGTTTGGTAAATTGGCAGCGCCCGTGAATGGGTTACCGGATCGGGCTGTTGCCCCGCATGTTGTTGAAGTGTTTCAAACCTTAAATTTCTCTTCGTCATAATCAATCATTTTTCAGGTTATGTAATCAGTAAATTCATTCATTATTTATAAATACTATCCACAAAAAAGGCATCATACACTGCCTTCACACTCTTGTCACGATCGGCCGAACCGACCAACATGTAGCTGACCAGATCAGAGGCTCCTGAACCACTTAGGATTACATTCACCTGGTTCGCGGCAAGGGCACCAAAAAGCTTTGCTGATATCCCAAAGCTGGTTTGCATCCCGTGGCCAACAATAGCGACGAGTGAAACATCCTCGAGCAGCTTGATATCGCTGACAGCGGTAAAGCCGAGCTCATGGGCAATCTGTTCAGCCTTTCGTCCGCTCCTGCCATCGAGCAGAATATTTATGCTGACTTGTGACGTGATCACCGATTTGATGTTCACTGAAACCTCAGCCAGTTTACTGGTAATCCGGGCAAGAATACCGGGTTTAAGTCCAACCCCCGGGCCGTTGAGCTGTAAAATCGTGATATCATCAGTACAAGCTACGCTCTTTACAACATTGGGGGCAATGAAATTTTCAGTATTGATGATGGTTACCGGCTCATCCAAATCATTTTTGGGCCAAAGGATGTGGATAGGAATATGCTTACGCATGAGTGGCTCAACGGTTCGCGGATGGAGGGAAAAATGATCAAAATAGGCCAGTTCACTTGCCTCAGCATAAGTCAACCGGCTGATCAATGGGGCATCTGGCACAATCCTACGGTCAGCCGAATAAAAATGATGCAATGCATCCCAGAGAATCAACCTGTCGGATCCTGATTCCCCTGCAATATAGGCAGCGGTGTAGTCAGCCGCTGACTTGCCTGTTCTCGCTAATTTTCCGGAATCGGTAACACCGTATGACCCTGGGATAACTCCCACTATGGAAGAATCCCTTGAAGTGATTTTTCCAACCTCAAGCGAGGTATAAGTCGCATTTCCAAAGTCGGATGTTGCTGTCAGTCCAATTTCAGCCGGGGTAACCAGTTCGGCCATGATCCCTGCTGATTTCAAGATCCGGACAACCAAAAGGGCGGTCACGACTTCACCCTGACATGTGACGGCATCCTTTAGTGCAGGAGAGTAATCACCCGTGAGGTAGATCCCCTTCAGGAGGTTTGCCAATTTTTCGGTTTCAAGAACATAACCCTCCTCAGGTTCAGTCCCAGTTACCTCTTTCCATATATTATTCAATTGAACAGCAATATATTCCGATTCAGCCCCGGAATAAAATACCTGTTCGATAGATTCAGAGATCAGTTTCCGAATCCCGGCCAGCGAAGATACAACCAACCAGCGGGGCTTTTGCTGACGATCCAGGAATCTTTTCAGTTTCTGAAGGGAATTGCTGTCGTCGATAATTTCCCCTTCAATGCGTACGATACATGCAGTCATACATTCAGTTTTTGAATAATTTTTACCCGTCAGGCAGACCAGAACATTTCCCGGTCAGAGTAAATCAATAAATAATCTGGATAGTTTTTTTGTATGGAGTGGCCTTCAGTGCCTGTTCTGGTGAACCCTGCCTGAAGGCTATCGCATAGCCATCAATGCTGGCGGCATAGCAACGCCACGGCGACAAGGCGCTGGTGAAGAATCGATATAAAAAAAGAATGGCTTCATTGCTATGCTTCAATAATGATAAGCGCAAATATAAAAGGAAATCTTATCGAACCAAATGAAGTGCAATTTAATTTTAGACAAGAATGTCTTTTTTAACAATGACAAAAGATTGGATGATTATTGCCCCTCCAAGATTTGATTAAGTAATGGGATAGCGGAACAAGTTATGGTAACATAAGGTCACCCGACCGTCACTCTCGGATTATGCGTTCACATGCTCCTCGGCCCGGTATGAAGACCTCACAAGCGGGCTGCTTTCCACAAACCGGAAACCTTTGCGGATCCCAATTTTGCGATACTCATCAAAAACTTCCGGTGAAAAATATTCCTTTACAGGCATGTGGGTCGCTGTTGGTGCCAGGTATTGTCCGATGGTCATGACTTTCGCCCCGGCTTCCAATAAGTCGTCCATGGTCTGCAAAATCTCTTCGCGTGTTTCACCCAAGCCAAGCATAATACCGGATTTGGCAATTTTTCCCTGCGAGGCGATATATCTGACAACATCAAGGCTACGTCGGTATTTGGAAGCAAACCGAACAAACGGGGTCAACCTTTCCACTGTTTCGAGATTATGCGATATCACATCCGGTTCCGCATCTATGACCTGCTGGATCAGCTCGGTATTTCCCCTGAAGTCAGGGATCAAGACCTCAATGCGAGTCTCTGGATTTACACGCTTTACCTCCCTGATTGTTCGTGCCCAGATCCCTGCCCCCTGGTCATCCAGATCATCCCTGTCAACCGAAGTGATCACGCAATGCTTTACTCCCATCAGCCTTACAGTTTCGGCAAGCTTTTCAGGTTCCAATTCATCAGCAGGAAGCGGACGTCCAGATTTCACGGCACAAAACTTACAACGTCTGGTACAAATATCACCAAGAATCATGAAGGTCGCAGTCCCACGATTCCAGCACTCACCGATGTTTGGGCAATTTCCACTGGTACAAATCGTGTGCAATCCATGCTTATCAACCAGGTTCTTTACCTTTGAATAACTCTCCCCTTTGGGCATATTCATTTTCATCCATCTCGGCAATCTCTGCCGTTCGTGAAGCTCGTGTGCCATATCTTGAAATTTTTAGCAAAAATAAGCTTTATGAAAAGAATTGCCTTCATAATTCAGACTAAATCATCTTTTATATACCGGATTATTTAATAAACAGGTGATCCATTCAACCATTCTTCCGGCGATAGTGTTATTTTTGCAGATATCACGGCTTGGAACAGATGAACAGACTTTTATTGACTCTATTTGCTTTTTTTATAGTCTTCGTGGCTTCAGGACAGGTTAACCCCGATCAGACCAATGTCCAGTTGGCTACCCAGTACTATAATAACCGTGAATTTGAAAAGGCTGCCCCCCTACTCAGGGAGGTTTATGAGACCAGTAAAAACAGGTATTATTACAGGTTATACCTGTTGAGTCTGGCAGAATTGCAGCGATATGACGAGGCTATCGATGACATTAAACGTGAAATCAGAAGAAACCGGGACCCTCAGGCCGATCTGCTGGTACACTGGGGGGCACTGCTTAAGTTGCAAAAAAATGATTCAGAGGCGGCTGCCAGGTATCAGGAGGCATTGAAGGCCACACCATCCGATCGGGCAAGTTATATCAACACCTCCAATATGTTTCTCCAGTGGAGAGAATACGAATGGGCAGAAAAGCTTTACCTTCAGGGTAGAAAGTCGATCCCGGGCGAAAAATTCCATAGCGAACTGGCGTCAGTATACCTCTATCTTAGAAATTACAGTCAGATGCTTGACGAGCTCCTCGAACTTGTAAAAGTTGATGAAAAGCAGCTTTCACGCGTTCAAAGCAGTTTGTCATCAGCCATGTATCTTGACATAGAGAACAACCTGAAGGACGAATTCCGCACCATACTGCTAAAACGAATACAATCTGAACCTGATGTTATCGCCTACAATCGCCTGCTAATATGGTTCTTTATTCAGGAGAGACAATTTGCAGCAGCCCTTCGTCAATATATCGCACTCGACAGACGAACAGGAGCCGAGGAACCTCACATTCTCGCGCTTGCCCAAATGGCCATAAACAGCCAGAATTTCGCCCAGGCAAGTTCGGCTTACGACTACATACTCTTAAAAGGAACGGAGAATCCTTCATGGACACAAGCGTTTATTTATAAACTTCACGCAGATTACCAGTATTTTACAACAACCATTCCCACTGACAAGGAATACGGCACCCATTTGTCTGGCCGGTTCGAAGAAGGGTTAAAAACATTGGGTATGACTCCGGGATCGGTTTTCCTGATCAGGGAACATGCCCACCTGCTTGCATTCTATTTGGAAAAGCCTGAAGAAGCCACCAAACTCCTTCAGTCGGCCCTTGAGATTAAAGGCCTTAGACTACAGGAAATGAGTGAGATAAAAACCGAGCTTGCTGATGTATTTATTTTCGCAGGAGATCCATACGAAGCCATTCTTCTCTATTCCCAGGTAATTGACCTTAACCGGAACAACAATATAGGCGATGAGGTGAAGCTTAAAAAAGCCAGATTGGGTTACTATATGGGAAATTTCTCCTGGGCAGCAGCACAACTGGATGTATTAAAGGCCAGCACATCCAAACTCACGGCCAATGATGCCATGGAACTATCAATTTTCCTTCACAACCATTCATCAGAGGATAGTATCAATAAAGCCTTGCAATATTTTGCCAACGCCGATCTTCTTTTCTTCAGAAATAAAAATGATGAAGCAATGGCTTCGCTCGACAGCATCGACGAGCTTTTCCCATACCACTCGCTCATCGATGATGTGCTTTTCAGAAAAGCAAAAATCCATCTGAAGATGAACAACCCGGAGTCCGCCGTTGAGATGCTTGAACGAATTGTGAAGGATTTCGGCTTTGATCTTCTGGCCGATGATGCCCTGTATTTATTGGCAGAAACCCACAATTTCAAGTTAAACAATAAAGATCGGGCGATGGAAGCATACCGCAAAATAATGTTCGACCATCCTGGCAGCATTTACGTTCCCGACTCCCGCGATAAATACAGGGCTCTTCAGGGAGAAAATCCTGATGCCGGCATCCCTGCTCCCGGTGAGGCAAAAGAAGACCTGTTTTAACTGATTCAACCACATTCGCTATGCTCCAATCTGACAAAGGCCTGTTTTACGCACTATCCGCAGTGCTGATTTGGTCGACTGTCGCAACCGCCTTTAAAATTGGATTGCGAGAACTCGATTATGCCCAGCTGATTTTTATTGGTGCCGGAATATCGACTCTCTTTCTGCTTGGCTACATTATCGTGGCAGGACAGGTTGGTGAAATATTCAAAACCACGGGCAAAGACCTGTTACTTTCATCATTGACCGGGGCACTCAACCCCTTCGGTTACTACCTGATCCTTTTTAAAGCATATTCATTGCTTCCGGCACAGCTGGCCCAACCTCTCAATATGATATGGCCACTTACCCTTGCATTACTTTCCGTACCGCTGCTTGGACAAAAAATCGGACTGAAACATTTTTTAGCCATGGGTGTCAGTTTTGCCGGAATAGTCGTCCTTTCTTCCCAAGGGGGATTATCGGGTTTCCGGCAAACAAACCTTTTCGGGGTATTTCTGGCTACAGGAAGTTCCATCTTGTGGGCGCTGTACTGGATTCTTAATGTGAAGGATCATCGCACCGAGGCGGTAAAGCTCTTTATGAGCTTTATTTTCGGTTTTGTCTACTTGCTGATATATGTAGCCATATTTTCGGACTTCAGTTTTCCCGCTGGAAATTCGCTTTGGGCAGCAATATACATTGGTTTTTTCGAGGTTGGAATAACTTACCTTCTTTGGATGAAGGCCATGCAACTGAGTCATAACAACGCTCATACGGGCAGTCTGATATTCCTGGCTCCTTTCCTCTCACTGGTTTTTATCTCCATTATTTTAAAGGAAAAGATATATATTACCACTCCTTTGGGACTAATCCTGATTATCTCCGGAATAATCTGGCAACGATTTTATATTAAAAACAGATGAAACAAAACAGAAACATCAGGATATTGGGAATCGACCCGGGCACAACCGTTACTGGCTATGGTCTGGTTCAGGTTACAAATAACCAACCAGCCATTCTGTCGCTGGGAATCATGAAGCCCGGGAAGTTTGACGACCATTACCAACGCTTGCAATATTTACATGGCAGGGCATTACAGATCATTGATGAATACAAACCTGAAGTCCTTGCCATCGAAGCTCCTTTCTATGGCAAGAATGTCCAGTCGATGCTAAAACTTGGCCGGGCACAGGGTGTCATCATGGCGGCTGCTCTGTATCGTGGTCTTCCAATTTTTGAATATGCACCGCTTCTGGTTAAGCAGGCCATCACAGGAATGGGGCGTGCCAGCAAAGAACAAGTGTCATATTTCCTTCAAAACATTTTCCATTTACACGACCTGCCAAAAGAATTGGATGCCACCGATGCCGTTGCGGTAGCCATATGCCATTTCATTCAACAATCAAAACCTGCTTCTGCCAGGGAATTTAAAAATTGGGAAGAGTTTATCCGGAAAAATCCGGATCGAATCAAATAGGTCGGTCTTATCTTCAGGAACATACAATGGGACTTAATCCCGATAATGTGTCTGACAGTTTTAAATTCTGACATCCAGCCAGGCCACATCCAGGACATATCCCTACCTGATCCCGATCAAAGCTGCATCAAAGCCGTATCTTGTATAGTTATTGAATAGATATTGTATAGTTATTGTATATATATTAGTATACAATATATGCAGAACATATGGAGAATATATGGAGAAACCAGGGCGTTGATCAAAGGTTGAACCAATGCGGACCATGAGTAAGACAGATATATGGAAGGCCAGTTTTTCTTTCCGGACAGGCAACAATTAAAATATATGGTTCCCAAATGATAATTAATAAAAAAGTGGGTGTCATCACTTGTGACACCCACTTTTCTATTAATTGCAGTCAAAAATTAATGACTGAATCCAATGCACACATCGGATATGACTATCAGCCATATACTGTCAATACAAGCCGTCTTGAACCGCCATTGTTTCTGAACTCACACAAATAAATTCCCTGCCATATTCCAAGGTTTAACCTACCGTTCGTAATTGGAATTGTCAAGGTACTCCCGATCAGGCTTGCTTTCAGATGTGCAGGCATATCATCAGGACCTTCATCAGTATGAATGTACAGTGGGTGATTTTCGGGAACCAGAACATTCATAAATCGTTCGAAGTCATCCCGCACGGTTGGATCTGCATTTTCATTCAGGGTTATGGCCGCAGATGTATGCCGTATTAGAATATTGAGCAGTCCAACTTCCGGAAGAGCTGGCAAATGCCCTTCCACCAACCTCGTTATAAGGTGGAACCCACGCTTGAAGGGTGGAAGGGTAATCTCCTTTTGCCAGATCATTTTACTTGAATCTTATCTTAGTCCTTCCAGACAATTGTCCTTTTGGATTTCCCGATACATTGCAGGTCATTCGACATTGTTGCAGGTTCCAGAAGATAAGCGACCAATTCAACCACGACACTGTCACCGTTCGCTGGATAGGAAGCTGACTGCCACCCGTCGGTATTTTTGCTGAATCGATATTCTTCTGTCAGGTTGTTGTAAACTTTTGATACAAAAACGATATCCCCTTCATCATTTAATAACTTCACATTATAGGAATCAGCATTGGAAACCTTATTCCATTTTAGTTCGACCTCCCGTGTGCTGGCATTCATTTCACATTGGGTAATTGCAGGTGGATAAACGACCGTGGAATAAAGTTTATCGTAAAAAGTCTTGACTTCGCCATTACGGAATGTGGCATTAAAAGCATAATCCCCTGCTGCGGGCAGTGTTTCGGAATACTCATTCATGGGAGTGGTCCACACATAATCCTGGCTATAACCCATATAAGGCTGCAACACGTAAGTCTGCCCTCCAGAACCCGAATATTCAACATTCACGGAAGTGAACTCCGAATAGGAAAAGGCATGCAATCCAAGTCCTGTCAGGGTGTCACCATCCACAATTTCGGTAAGGATATAGGCATCACCAAACCCGGTTGTATCAGGTTCGGTACTGACACACGAAGATACCAGCAAGGCAGAAGAAACAACAACCAAAGCTGATTTAAAAAAATTCATTTTCATGACTTTTTGTTTTATTTTGATCATTTAACTTGTAAACATAGATGGAATAGAACGACAAAAGTTGCGCCAACAATACAAAAACTCCCCAAATTTATTTAAGAGGTTCATACTCTGCATACTTGAAAAGAAAATAAAAACATTATCTTTGCGCCACATTTTCAGAAAATAATTCTAAAGATTTATGTCAGTAAAAATGAGATTAGCGCGGCATGGCCGCAAAAGGTATGCTTTCTACCACATTGTGGTAGCAAATAGCAGGGCGCCACGAGATGGCAGGTACATTGAAAGGATTGGCTCATACAATCCCAACACTAATCCTGCTACTATAGATCTCGATTTTGACAAAGCCTTCGATTGGCTTGAAAAAGGCGCACAACCCACCGACACCGTACGTGCAATTTTGTCGTACAAGGGTGTGCTCTATAAAAAACACCTCGCTGGTGGTGTGAAAAAAGGTGCTCTTACCGAAGAGGAAGCTGAACGCAAGTTTGACGCATGGATGACAGAAAAGGAATCCAAAATTCAGGCAAAGAAGAATTCACTTTCTACCGAGGCAGACAAAACCCGTAAACAACAGTTGGAAGCTGAAGCAAAAGTAAACGAGGAACGTGCGGCTGCCATCGCAGCCAAAACATCAGCCCTTGCCGCTGAAGCTGCTGCTGCAACTGCTGAAGTTGAAGCCGAAACTGCTGAAGAAGCTGCCGAAGAAGCCGCTCCTGAAGTAATTGAAGAAGCTGCTCCTGAAGCCACCGAAGAAAACACCGAGGCTTAATGTTGAATTAATTTTTCAACAAGATATGAAAGCCATCCTAAACCGGGATGGCTTTTTTATTGCCCTTTTGTCATTACCTTTGTTGTGACAATATAGTATCCACATGCATAGCATATCGAAAAAAAACTGTCAAAATATTGGTTATTTCCAGAAACCACATGGAGTTTCCGGAAGTTTGGTACTCCAGTTCACTGAAGGCCTTGAGGAATGGATCGAAGACTCCCTGGTTCTTTTTGTTGAATCTGAAGGAATTCTTGTACCCTGGTTTGTAATTGAAGATGGCATTAGGATCACTTCCTCCAAAACTGCAATTGTGGACCTTGAATGGATCGAGGATGAACCCACCGCAAAAAACCTTTGCGGAAAACCCGTATGGATTGAGAAGCAGGAAGGGCAGGAAGAAGTTCTGAATGAAGAGAACTCAGAATGGATTGATTATTCCGTTTCTGATGTAAACATGGGATATCTGGGAGTTGTCACAGAAGTTAATGATTATGCCGGCAACGTTGTACTGACTTTGGATAAAAACAGTACTACGCAGCTGGTCCCCTTTCATCCCGATTTGGTAATCGAAATTAATCGTCAGGAAATGACGCTGATTCTGTCGCTTCCGGCAGGCTTGTCCGATATAGATAGTTAAAAACTGTCGACTAAGTTTGAAATTCCTTATTCCGTTAGATAAATATGGTTATCTGAACTCAGGAATAATTAAATATTCCTTGATTTTCACTTTTTTTTCGGAAATTGTCTTAAAAAAATTAAGATCGTGCAACTTTGGCAGACATGTTGCGTCTTACACAAAATTCAGTTTTAATGAATTATAAAATTTATTTAAAATAGACAGATATGAAAACAAAATCAATGTTCGCATTCCTTATTGGATCCCTCTTTCTTTTAACTGCCTATATCAGCCCGGCTCAAAGTGAAACTCGCAAGGTTCCTGTCTTTTCAGAAATCAGCCTAAGAGTCTCAGGTACCTTGCACCTTAAACAAGGTGACACCCAAAAGGTGGAAATTGAAGCCTCGCAATCTACATTGGATGAAATTATCACTGAGGTATCAGGCCGCACACTGGTTATCAGGTTCCGGACGTCCAATCTGTTTTCCCGAAACTTCAGACCTGGCAACGTAGATATATATGTGACAGTTCCTGAAGTAAATGCACTTGGAATATCCGGCTCAGGAGATATCATAGCAAAAACTCCGGTTACTTCGAGAATCATTGACCTGACCGTAAGTGGAAGTGGCAATATAAACATCTCAGAACTGAACTCCGAGAAAGTAAAAGCAAATATTTCCGGATCGGGTGACATCGTCCTAAGCGGAGGCAAAATTGCCCAGGAGTTCGAAGGAACCATCTCCGGATCAGGCAATATAAAAGCTGCTGGATATGAAGCCAGTTCGGTAAACATCAAAATCATGGGTTCAGGAAACTGCAGTATACACACCAACGGAGACCTGTATGCACGCATTGCCGGTTCGGGAAATATTTATTACGGTGGAAATCCGAACCTCGATACCAGTATCGCCGGATCAGGAAAGGTGATAAACCGAAATTAGGTACTATTCTCACCCGTTTATTAAAATAGCAGATATGTTTTTAAAGGATTTCAACCCTTTAATTTATAGTTTAAAAAACTAAAAATTAGAAATATCAATTAAATTTATAGGGTTATTCTTATAATTAAAACATATGTTATGAGCATGCTGAAAGAATTTAAGGAATTTGCCATGAAAGGCAATGTCGTTGACCTTGCGGTTGCAGTTGTCATCGGTGGTGCATTTGGCAAGATTGTCACCTCTTTCGTAAATGACGTGATTATGCCGCCTATCGGTTTACTTATGGGGGGTGTTGATTTTGCGGACATGAAGGTTATCCTAAAAACTGCAACTGAAGAAGCAGAGGCGGTTACGCTTAATTACGGAGCTTTCATCAACACATTAATCGATTTTATTATTGTTGCGTTTGCCATCTTTATGGTGATCAAGGGAATGAATTCGATGAAGAAGAAAAAAGAGGCAGCCCCTCCACCACCACCTCCTGGACCAACCAAGGAGGAAACCCTTCTAACAGAAATCCGCGACTTGCTGGCAAAAAAATAATAAGTGGATTCCAATACCATGTTACAAAAATGGCTGCAAAAGTGCAGCCATTTTTTGTATATAAAAAAA
>DIFU01000105.1:32969-92657 GCA_002419285.1 Prolixibacteraceae bacterium UBA5740
CAAAGATAATGACTTTTTAAATTTTTGAATAAGCATCAAACCACAAAACCCTGCTTTATAACATTTTTTAAGATTTGCGTAACATTGTCGCTTTACAGACAAAAAACCACATAAGTAGATCTGATTTATTAATTTTTTACCAAAGTTTTCTCATAAAAAAAGGACGGATCAACATCCGCCCTTCTTACTAACTAAACTAACTAAACCAATAAAACTAATCAAACCTAAACCTATGAAACTAAAACCGTGTCAAAGATATATTTCTTGTACATCAATACTTCGAAAGGCCATCAGTAAATATGTTCTTAAACATGTTTCTTAAAATTCAGGTAACATTTGTATAAAGCACCTTCAAGACTTATAAGACGGATGCTTAACATACGACGGGAAAGCATTTTTCAGGAAATGACCAATCATGTATTAATCCACAATCTTTAAGAATTTTTCAGTCTGTTAACCAACCAATTACGAAAATCCATGAAATCGGATGACATGGATACTGCCTCTTTTTTACCCTGTTGAAATTTTTGAAGGGCTTCGGGCAGTGCCACTTTACCTTCCCCTACAATTTTATCCATGGTATCAATGAATTTTGCAGGATGGGCAGTTTCAAGAAAAACGCCGGTCTGGTTGGCTGAAAGGTCCAGTTCCAGGGCAGCAAATCCACATGCACCATGAGGATCAAGAAGGTATCCGGTTTCTTTATATACTCTTCTGATAATCCCGGTTATCTCTTCGTCGGAGAATCGATATCCTTTCATGATCGATGAAATTTTATCATGCGAATGAGCATACATATCAAGAATTCGGGCAAAATTGCTGGGCGCTCCCACATCCATGGCATTGGCAAGCGTTTCAACTGAAGATTTAGGCAAATATTCTCCTGTCTGAAGATATTGATATACCACATCGTTCTCATTGTTGGCCGCAATGAAACGAGAGACCGGCAATCCCATTTCCCGGGCAAAAAGTCCGGCGGTAAGATTTCCAAAATTGCCACTCGGTACCGCAAAAACCAGCTCATTACCAATCATCTCTCCCAATTCTTTCAAACGGGCATAGGCATTGAAATAATAAAACGACTGGGGTAGAAAGCGTGCCACATTAATCGAATTGGCAGAGGTCAGAAGAAACCTGTCATTAAGATCCTGATCCATAAATGCCAACTTCACCAAGCGCTGACAGTCGTCAAAAGTTCCGTCAATCTCAATGGCAGTGATATTGTGCCCCAAAGTCGTAAACTGCTTTTCCTGGATATCGCTCACTTTCCCGCTGGGATAAAGTACAAAGACGTTGATCCCTTCCACGCCCAAAAAACCGTTGGCCACAGCACTCCCAGTATCACCTGAAGTGGCTACCAATACATTTACCGAAGTTTTATTGTCCTTCAGGAAATACCTGAGCATCCTGGCCATAAACCGGGCGCCCACATCCTTGAATGCAAGCGTGGGGCCATGAAAAAGCTCGAGAGACCATATTCCAGGTTTTACGGGAACTACTGGACAATCAAACGACAATGTCTCATTGACAATCTGGTGCAGGTGCTGACGATCAATATCATCGCCAAAAAAACGTAAGGCTACGGCAAAGGCTATCTCCTGAAAAGAGAAGTGCTGAATACCTTCAAAGAATCCATCGCCAAAAGGTTGGACTGACCCTGGCATAAACAAGCCATTATCAGCAGCCAAACCTTTTATGACAGCTGTCCTGAGGCTGACTGGAGCCACCTGGCGATTAGTGCTATAATATTTCATATTGATTTATCAATCTTATAATCGTGAGTTACAAATCGTGATCTTCAAGTAAAATTTCCCGTACATCAACAAAATTCCGGCACCTTTCCCAAAAACCAACAAGCTAAAAAGTTCTTGGTTTTCAGTCATATATTATCATTTGTCATTCAAAAACATCTCCATAAACTCTGGACCCTTTAACAAACCATAAGCACCTTTCCGGGGAGCGAATTCATCATAAACGGTAACCTGGTCGGGTGACTTTCCCGGTTTGAAAATAACAAAAGGGACAGGATCATTTGTATGGGTTCGGATAGAACAGGGAGTCGGGTGATCGGGCAAAACCGCCAATGCCACAGGTTCATTCATCAGGGATGTTTCTTCCATGATAGGCTTTACAATTCTTTTGTCGAGGTATTCAATGGTTCTGACTTTCAGTTCAAAATCTCCTTCATGGCCAGCCTCATCGCTTGCCTCTATATGCAGGTAAACCAAGTCATGATCTTTCAAGGCATCAAGTGCCGCTCTGGCTTTTCCTTCGTAGTTGGTATCATAAAGCCCGGTTGCCCCCTCAACCATGATGACATCCATACCGGCCAGAACCCCAATGCCCTGAATTAGGTCGACCGCAGATATCACGGCCGATTTTTCAATTCCCCACATCTCTCTGAATGTCGGCATATTGGGTTTGTTCCCTGGCGACCAAGGCCAAATGCAGGTTGCCGGATCCTTACCCTGAGCAATTCTTTTGAGATTGACCGGATGGTCCTTTAACAGGAGAAAGGATCTCATAATCAAATAATTGATCAATCGGGCAGTCTTTTCCGAATCGGTTGATTCAGCACTCACCATGACCTGTTTATAAGGTGTTCCCATCACATCGTGAGGGGGAGTGCAATTGATTTCCTTGCGTCCTCCCTTAATTACCAACAGATTGCGATAAGAAACTCCTGGATAAAAACGAATGATATCATTTCCAAGTGCTTTATTCAGAAAAGCGATCAGTTCAGCAGCCTCCTCCGAGGATATATGACCTGCAGAGTGATTTTTTATCACATTCTGCTCTACGCAGATCAGGTTACACCTCAGCGCCAGGTCACCTTCATCCAGTTCGACCCTCATACTGGCTGCCTCAAGAACGCCCCTTCCCTCAAATACGGCCGGGACATTGTAGCCCATGACAGCAAGGTTTGCGATTTCACTTCCCGGATGCATTCCCGGAGGAATGGTATCTAGCATACCTGTCGAACCCATTCGTGCCAGTTGGTCGATATATGGTGTATCGGCCACCTGCAAAGGAGTTTTACCGCCTAACTGCTGAAGTGGTTCATCGGCCATCCCGTCGCCCAAAATGATAATGTATTTCATATGGTCTTCTCCTTAAAAAATCCTAACCCCGGTCAGATATTTGACACCTTGATAATATCGGCAAAAACACCCGCAGCGGTTACATCTGCCCCAGCGCCGTATCCTTTGATAAGCATTGGGAATTCATTGTATCGTTCGGTTCGGTAAATGATCAGGTTGTTGCTGCCCTCCAGGTCATAAAAAGGATGTCGCTGGCCAATCTCCTGAAGTCCAACCTCTGCATTGCCCTCCTCAAAGCTGGCGACAAACCTCCACTTCATTCCATTCCTGGCCAGCTCAATTCTTCTGGATTCAAAACTGATATCCAGTTCAGGCAATTTCGACCAAAAATCATCGGTTGTTCCTGTAAAATATTGTTCCGGAATAAATGAATTTATCTTTACCTCATCCTGATCAATTCTGTAACCCGACTCCCTGGCAAGGATCAGGAGCTTGCGCACCACATCAACTCCACTCAGGTCAATGCGCGGATCGGGTTCTGAATAGCCGGCATCCTTGGCCATCCTGACAGCCTTGCTGAAAGGGATCTTTTCGGACAAAGTGTTAAAAATGAAATTCAGGGTGCCTGACAAAACTGCTTCAATACGCAGGACTTTATCACCTGAATTCACGAGATCATTCAATGTGTTAATAATGGGTAATCCTGCTCCGACATTGGTTTCAAAAAGGAACTTCACCCCTTTTCTTTTGGCTGTTTTTTTCAGGAGCGCATAATTCTCATATTCAGAACTTGCGGCTATTTTATTGGCAGTTACGACAGATACGTTTGCATCAAGTACCTTATAATATTGCCTGGCAATTTCACCTGAAGCCGTACAATCCACAAAAACACTATTATACATATTCATTGAAATCATTTCGGAAATAAAATCGCTCACCGAAGACATTTTCTCTGATCCATCAAGTAAGGTTTTATAAGATGTCACATCTATCCCGTCGCGGTCAAAAACCATCCTTCTGGAATTGGCAATACCCGTTATCTTCAGGTTCAGATGGTTTTCGGCCAGTAAACGCTCGTGTTGCCGGTCAATTTGAGCGAGGAGATGACTTCCCACAAGTCCGACACCAATCAGGAAAATATTCAGTTCCGCATTTTCCGAAAGGAAAAACGATTCGTGCACAACGTTGAGAGTCTTGCGCAGATCGTCATTACTGACAACCCATGAAATATTGTACTCTGAAGCTCCCTGTGCGATAGCACTGACGTTGATACCGTTACGACCAATGGTGGTGAAAAGTTTACCAGCAATACCTGTACTGTGTTTCATATTTTCGCCTACGATGGCCACGATAGAAAGATTTTTCTCTATCACCACTTTATTTATCTGATCCAGGGTGATTTCACGCGCAAACTCATTCTGGATTGCTTCTTCGGCAGCATCAGCCATATGTTCTTCAATGGCAATGCTAATGGTATTTTCAGAGGAAGCCTGGGAAATCAGTATCACGTTGATTTTCTCCATTGCCAGCGCAGTAAAAAGCCGCATCGAAATGCCTGCCACACCAACCATACCAATCCCTTGAACTGTTAATAGTGCAATCCTTGAAATGGATGAAATTCCCTTAATGGGTCTTTCACTGCCATTTGCGGCCGACTTTGTAATCAGGGTTCCCTTTTCCTCAGGCCGCATGGTATTTTTTATATGTACAGGAATTCCCTTTTTATAAACCGGCAAAATAGTTGGAGGATAAATTACTTTGGCTCCAAAATTTGACAACTCCATGGCCTCTGTATATGAGAGAACTGGTATTGTGTAAGCCTTTCGGATGACCTTCGGATCGGCAGTCATAAAACCATCAACGTCAGTCCAGATTTCAAGAGACTCAGCATCGAGGGCAGCAGCAATAATGGCTGCTGTATAATCAGATCCACCCCTTCCAAGCGTTGTATATTCTCCTGTCTTATTTTTCGCAATAAATCCCGCCACTATTGCGACTCCCTGAAAGCGGGCAAAGCTTTCAACAATCCGTTTGTTGGTCTCATTAAAATCAACCGCAGCTTTTCCAAAATGATTATCAGTTACTATAAACCGGGAAGCATCTTTCAGTTCACAGCCGAAATAACGTGAAACAATGAGCGACGAAAGACGCTCGCCCATTCCCAACAACCGATCCAAGGTTTTTGGCGTCAATTCACTCACAAGAGTTACGCCCATCATTACCTGTTCCAACTCTTGCAAAAGCGGATTGATTTCGGCAATAATCTCCTCCGGCCCGTCAAAAAGTTCATTGACAACTTCTAAATGGCGTTGCCTGATTATCGTCATCTCATCATGATAGAATTCAGAGCCAAGGGCCGCCATTTTAGCCGCATTCAAAATCTTGTCAGTAATTCCACCTAATGCTGAAACGACAACAATTACATCTTCCTGCCGACCACTAACAATTTCATGTACTTTTTTGATATTAACAGCACTGCCAACTGAAGTTCCTCCGAACTTTAACACTTTCATATCAGATGAATTTGATGATATTTGATGCGCATTTTTTTTTGCACCATACAAAAATAGGATTGTAGAATGATTTTTATACAAATTGAATATAAATAACGACTAAGATTAACACAAGGTTTTTTGAAGTTCGCTATTTGTATCCTTTTGACTTAAAAGCATATATCAACCACATAAAAAAAAACTACCGGACGGGCCATAAAAAATGCCCTGTCCGGTAGTTCAAAACGCCATACCGATCACTTATGCATTATCGGAAGATGCAGTAATATATTCAAGTATTTTCGTTTCCAGTTCGGCAGAAAGTTCCGGGTTATCGCGAATAAGTTTACGTACCGCATCCCTACCCTGGCCTAATTTTGTTTCGCCATAGCTGAACCAGGAACCACTCTTTTTAATTACACCGTAATTGACACCCATGTCGATAATCTCCCCTGTTTTGCTGATGCCTTCACCATAGAGGATATCAAATTCCGCTTTCCTGAAAGGAGGTGCTATCTTATTCTTGACAACTTTTACCCTAACGTTATTTCCGGTGACCTCTTCTCCGTCCTTAATCTGTCCTATCCTGCGAATGTCGAGCCTCACTGATGCATAGAATTTCAGCGCATTTCCACCAGTGGTGGTTTCCGGATTCCCGAACATGACACCGATTTTTTCCCTCAGCTGGTTAATAAAAATGCAACAGGTCCTTGTTTTACTGATATTGGCAGTTAATTTCCTGAGTGCCTGTGACATAAGTCGTGCCTGCAGACCCATTTTTGAGTCACCCATATCACCTTCGAGTTCGGCTTTGGGGGTAAGTGCGGCCACTGAGTCAATGACAACGATATCGACAGCTCCCGAACGTATCAGGCTATCGGTAATCTCAAGAGCCTGTTCCCCATGGTCAGGCTGTGAAATTAGCAGTTCATCGGTATTTACCCCTAATTTTCGGGCATAATACGGATCAAAAGCATGTTCGGCATCAATTATTGCAGCAATGCCTCCCAGCTTCTGGGTTTCAGCAATGGCATGAATGGCGAGCGTAGTTTTCCCTGATGATTCAGGTCCATATATTTCGATAATCCGGCCACGGGGATAACCTCCGATTCCAAGCGCAACATCCAGACCGATTGAACCGGACGAAATGGCAGGAACATCGTCCACTGGCTTGTCCCCCATTCGCATGATCGAACCTTTTCCAAAGCTTTTTTCAATCTTATCGAGTGTAAGTTGCAGTGCTTTCAATTTTTCTTTATTGACAGCTGATTGCTCTTCCTTTGTCATATTTCGAATATTATAAGTTAAGTTTTTTAATAATCTGACCAGTATGGTTTTTTGTATCCACGGTACCAATAACCTCCTCAATCTTTCCTTCCTCATCAATGATGTAGGTGGAACGAATGACTCCCATGTAAGTTTTCCCGTAATTTTTCTTTTCACCCCAAACTCCGTAGGCATTCAGAATTGTCTTGCCCTCATCGGACAGAAGGTTAAACTTCAAACCGTATTTCGAGATAAATTTCTGATGGGAGACTTGGCTGTCCGGACTTACGCCCACAACATGGTATCCCTTCCCGATCCACATTTCGTAATTGTCATTCAGGTTACAAGCTTCAGCAGTACATCCCGGTGTATCATCCTTTGGATAAAAATAAAGAATCAACTTTTTGCCTTGAAAATCATTGAGTGATATTTTTTCCCCAGACTGATTAACTCCCTCAAAATAAGGAGCTTTCTCTCCTCTTGCAAGTAATGCCATACATTTGTTCTTTTTAGTTGGACACAAATATAAACTAATTCAGTCAAAATAGGGGAAGTTTAGAATTACCTAATTTCGCATAATTGCACATAAGATATTGACAGGCAGGGAATGCCCTGTTATGCTTAATTTTTATAATTTTATATCCTGAAAATTGGGTATGCCCTGGCTTTTTGGTATTGATTTTGATCAAGAGGTTAAAGGTTGTATGGCGAGGCTGTAATTTCGGAATGAATGCTCCTTAACATCCACCTGACCCACATAAATTGTAATCATGAAGACGTCAAATACATTTTTGGTTCTCATATTGACCTATATTCTGACAATAGGATCAGTTACAGGCCTACGGGCGAATACACTGATTCCACAGGAGGATGAAAGGAACCGTGCCATTGAGTTTTTTCATGAAGGAAAATTTGACCAGGCCCTTCCCGTATTCCAGAAACTGGCAAATGCCTATCCCGCCGATTACCTGCTGAAATACTTCACGGGAGCCAGTTTGGTTGAGACAGGTGCCATCGGAAAAGAGGCCGAGATGTATCTTTTGCTTGCCATAACCAGAGAGGTTCCCGCAAAAGTCTTTTATTATCTCGGACGACTTTACCATGCCCAGGAAAACTGGGATGGAGCCCTGAGGTTTTATAATCGCTTTACAAACAACTCCGATGCAAAACAATTGGAAGAGCTCAGGATAAAGGAGCTCTCGGACCTGGCTTACAACAACATAAATCCTTTCAGGGGAAGCGAAATAGTTTTTCCCCAGCCAACCGCGATACAGGAGCCACCTCCCCCAGTTTCCGAACCTGAGATAACTCCATCTGAAAATTTACCCCAAACGATTACTCAGGACCAGGAAGTAACACCCATTCTGAATTTGGAGATTCAGGATTCCTTGCAGTCACCTCCAGTTGAGCAATCACCGTTCCCTAAAGAAGTTAAATCGACCACAACTGATATTCCATTCACCACTGAAAAAATCAGTCTGGATACAACCACACTGACCATCATCGAAGATACCGATTCCTTGATTGACACCAGTGAGTTGACCACCGATGTACCTGCTCAGGTTGCTGAAACCCCTATTTCGCCTCCCCCAGCCAAATTCGCCCTACCCGATATTGCATTCATCCATTTCCAAATCAATCCCAGAGTGAATTATTTGACCGAGGATATGTTCAAAATTGGTGAAGCCCGGGAGGCTTGGAAACTCGGCCTGGAAAAGGAAAAACTTCTGAATGGGAAACTTCTAGCCTTGCAGCAGCAACGACAAAAATATGGAACTGCCCCCAGCCAAGGTGAACGCGACCGGTTGGCAGAAGGAATTATTCAACTGGAAAGGGAAACATTGACTTTACATGCCGAATCCGACATGTTGTATGGAAAAGCGAGACAACTGGAACAGGAATGGTGGGCAAATGCAAGCATGCAGGAATATGAAAACCTGCGGCTCACCACCGACTCTTTGCAAAAGCTTAAAGAGGCTATCCGGATGGCAGACCTTGCACCAGCCCCGGTGATTGATCAGCAGTTACTTGAAGAGGCAGCAGGCCTTTCTGAAGATGAAGAAACGACTACGGAGGAAGAAGTAAGTGAAGACACCGTGATATATAAGGTTCAGCTTGGATCTTTCACCAGGGCTGTACCTCCCCGGACAAAGGAATTATTTGACAAGATCGGTATGATCAGGACCATTGAAACCTTCGTTGATGAAAAGGAAGCCACCGTATATACAACAGGTAACATGAAGACTTTTGCTGATGGTCTTGCACTTCAAAACCAAGTGCGGCTTGAGGGCGTAAAAGATGCCTTTGTAATTGCCATCCTAAATGAAAAAAGAATATCTTTACAGGAAGCAAAAAAAATAACAGGCGAAGAATGACCGACAAAGAAACCAGGAGAAAAACGACACAATTGCGAGACAGCAATGAGGACCTGGACAAATACCTGATATTACACAACGATGACGTACATACTTTCGATTATGTAATTCAGGCGTTGATGGAAATATGTGACCATGACTATATTCAGGCATCACAATGTGCCATCATTACCCATTATAAAGGTAAGTGCGAAGTGAAGCACGGTAGATTTCCCAGCCTGAAAGCGATGAAAGATGCACTTTCCATCAAAGAACTTACGGCAACTATTGACTGAACCATGACCATACTAGCCATCATTGTACTTATTATCCTTGGCCTGCTGCTGCTTTTACTTGAATTTGCAGTGGTACCAGGAGTCACGATTGCCGGCATCGGCGGTTTCCTGCTTTTGGCAGGCAGTGTTTACCTGGCATTCGCCCAATTTGGAATGGGCGCAGGAATTATAACACTCGTATTTGTGCTTACGGCAGCTCCACTAATGGTGGTTTATTTCTTCAGGTCAAAAGCCGGACGTAAAATGGTGTTGGAAACTAACATCGATGCAAAAGTTGACACTACCGAAACCGACAATATCCATCCGGGAGATGTTGGTTTGACATTAGGACGACTTGCCCCTATCGGGAAAGTAAGAATCAATGACGTTACAATCGAGGGACACTCGACAGGTAGTTTCATCGACCATAACAAACCAATCAGGGTACTGAAGGTTTTCCCGGGAAAAGTAATTGTGGAACTCATTAAAAATGAATAATATGAACGAACTATTTGGCCCATTCGGTTTATTGATAGGACTACTTGTCCTGGTTATCATACTTTTGTATTTCATACCCATAGGTTTATGGTTTTCAGCGCTGGTCTCAGGCGTACGAATCAGCCTACTTCAGCTTTTCCTGATGAGGTTCCGCAAGGTACCTCCTGGAGTCATTGTCCGTGCCATGATAGAGGGTATCAAGGCAGACATTTCACTGAAAAGGGATGATCTGGAAGCACACTATCTCGCAGGTGGTCATGTTGCAAACGTTGTACACGCATTAGTATCGGCATCAAAGGCAAATATCCAGCTAACCTTTAACATGGCCACAGCCATTGACCTTGCGGGTCGTGATGTGTTTGAGGCAGTCCAGATGTCAGTTAATCCAAAAGTCATCAATACTCCCCCGGTCACAGCCGTTGCCAAGGATGGTATTCAGCTGATTGCCAAAGCCAGGGTTACGGTTCGTGCCAATATCCGCCAGCTGGTTGGTGGAGCCGGAGAAGAAACCGTTCTCGCCCGCGTTGGAGAGGGAATCGTTTCCTCCATCGGTTCGGCACACTCCCATAAGGAAGTACTTGAAAATCCGGATTACATTTCACGCACTGTTCTGGAAAAAGGGTTGGATGCTGGTACAGCCTTTGAAATACTTTCAATAGATATCGCCGACATCGACATTGGTAAAAACATTGGCGCAGGCCTTCAGATTGACCAGGCTGAAGCGGATAAAAACATTGCTCAAGCCAAGGCTGAAGAACGAAGGGCAATGGCCGTTGCTCTCGAGCAGGAAATGCGTGCAAAAGCCCAGGAAGCCAGGGCAAAGGTAATTGAAGCTGAAGCTCAGGTTCCGCTGGCCATTTCAGAAGCATTTCGTAGTGGCAATCTCGGAATTATGGATTATATGAAATATAAAAACATCATGGCCGATACATCGATGCGCGAAACAATCGCAGGCGATGAACAAGCCAAAAAGAAAAAATAATTCATCCCTTTCAAAAAAAGCCTTCCATCGGGAAGGTTTTTTTTTTATTCTACCCATACGAAAAACCAGTGAGGTCAAAAACCATCCTCAGTGTATTTTGTTTAGCTATTGACCAGTTGGTTACTTTCAGCTTCTTTGATTAAATGTTACCACATGATCGAAATTGCTATCTTCCAATGATGTCATGCCGAAGAGGTCGAATTGAATCCAAAGTATCAGAAAAGGAATAATTGTCAGATGTTTTATTGAAAATCAGAAGGTATGAAAATCCCGTTTTTATTCTCAGTCATTATATTAGCCTTTTCCTGCTCCACCCCCGTATATGACATGGTTGTTACAGTAGGAGGTGAAGTCCGGGCAGATAAACTGGGCGCAACACTGGCCCACGAGCATGTACTGGTCGATTTTATTGGTGCTGCACATGCAGATCC
This sequence comes from Prolixibacteraceae bacterium UBA5740, assembly GCA_002419285.1. GTDB lineage: Bacteria > Bacteroidota > Bacteroidia > Bacteroidales > Prolixibacteraceae > UBA1413. Next base: position 44,309 of record DIFU01000105.1, read on the forward strand.
GGTTAGGCACAATCGAGACTCGGCCTTTTCCATCATTCTTCCGCATATTGAAAAGATCAGGGATCATGGCATTAAAACGTTTGTCGATTGTACTCCCCGTTTTTTGGGAAGAGATCCGCTCCTGTTAAAAATGCTTTCTGATGCTACGGGGATGCACTTTCTTACAAATACAGGTTTTTATGGCGCCGTCAACAATAAATATATCCCGGAGCATGTACTTAACATGCCTGCTGAAGCAATTGCTGCCTTTTGGATTGCCGAGTTTAAACAAGGGATTGACGGTACTGGCATCCGACCAGGATTTATTAAAATTGGCGTCGATGGCGAAACGCTTTCCGATTTCCATAAAACCCTGGTGACAGCTGCAGCCATGGCTCACAAAGCCACCGGTTTGACCATCATGTCGCATACAGGAAAAGCAAGCCTCGCCCAGGAGCAGATTGATATCCTGGAGGCACAAGGAGTTAAAGCCGAAGCATTTATATGGACGCACGCCCATCTTGAGAAAGACATGACTAAACATGTTGAAATTGCAAAAGCGGGAGCCTGGGTTTCATTTGATGGGTTCAGGGGAAATCCGGAAGAAATCACAGAACTGACCGAAATGGTCGTAAATATGAAAAAGAACAACTGTGCCGTCAAACTTCTTCTTTCACAGGATGCAGGATGGTACGATCCGGAATTTCCAGATGGAAGTAATTACCAGGAACACACGCTCATATTCGATAAGCTATTTCCCGAACTAAATGCAGCAGGCATTACAGATGCCGATCTGAACCGTTTTCTGAATAAAAATCCAGGAAAAGCCTTTACGGTGAAATTCAGGATCAATGAGTAAAAAATTGCCTGCCCTTCCGGCCATTGCAAAATCATTTGTTAGATTTGTCGAAATTAAAAAACAAATTTGCTATGATTCTTGGGCTTTTAAAAGAGCAAGGCGATGAAACAAGGGTTGCACTACTTCCTGAAAACATAAAGATCCTTACTGCGCAAAACGTTGAGGTTCTTGTTGAGGAAAGTGCCGGGTTCAAAGCTTTTACTTCAGATGATGAATTTAAGGATGCCGGGGCAAAGTTGGTTACTAGAGAATTGGTTTTCGAAAAAGCTGATCTTGTTTTACAGATTCAGCCCCCTTCAGATGAAGATATTTCGAAAATCAGGCCCGAGCAGGTTTGGATCAGCGCATTCAATCCACTTTGGGAAACCGGTCTGGTGAAAAAGTTTCTGGATAAGGGAACGACCACTTTCAGTCTTGATTCCATTCCACGCACCACTAGGGCACAGGCTATGGATATTTTATCCTCACAGGCAACGGTAGCTGGTTACAACGCAGTTTTAGATGCCGCCCTCCAATTACCAACCTTTTTCCCTATGTTCATGACTGCTGCTGGCACTATCCGACCGGCAAATGTTTTGATTTTGGGAGCTGGCGTAGCCGGACTTCAGGCCATTGCCACTGCCCGGAGATTGGGCGCTCAGGTCGAAGCATTTGACGTGCGGTCAGCTGTAAGAGAAGAGGTGAAAAGTTTGGGCGCGCGCTTTGTAGAGGTTGAAGGCGCCAAGGAAGATAAAGCCGCAGGAGGTTATGCAGTCGAACAGACTGACGAATTCAAGAGGAAACAGCAAGAAGCTATCAATGATCATGCGGCGAAATCAAATGTAGTCATCTGTACTGCACAAATTCCCGGAAGAAAAGCGCCCATGCTTTTACCAGCCGAAGCAGTTGAAAGAATGAAACCAGGTTCGGTCATAATTGACCTGGCAGCCTCTACAGGAGGAAACTGTGAACTTACAAAAAACAACCAGACGGTTATCCACAAGGGCATCACCATTATTGGGCAGTCCAATTATCCAGCCAGAATGCCCCTGGATGCCAGCCGTATGTTTGGCAAAAATGTCATGAATTTTCTGGCTCTTCTGATAACAAAAGAGGGAGCTTTGCACCTCAACTTTGAGGATGATATTGTTAAAGGTACCTGTATTACCCACAAGGGACAGGTATTGAATGAACGGGTAAAATCAGTAATGGATAACCTAAAGTAGACGTTATGGAACATATATTACAATATTTTTTTACTTACAAGGAAGCAATTTTCATAATTGCCCTTTCGATCTTCCTGGGCATTGAAGTGATTTCCAATGTACCGGCAGTTTTGCACACTCCTCTGATGTCGGGAGCAAACGCCATCTCCGGTGTTATTATCATTGGAGGCATCATTTTGGTTGGCCATGCTGACCTGAGCAAAGTTTCGGTTGACCTTTTACTGGGGATTCTGGCACTCATCTTCGGTACGTTAAACGTAGTTGGAGGATTTGCCGTCACTGACCGGATGCTTGAGATGTTTAAAAAGAAGAAAACTCAAAAAGCCAGCTGACCATGAACCAGATTTTAGGAATATTTGATGGAGTTTCTGTCACCTTAGGAGACAGCCTTCTGGAGTTAAGCTATCTGATCTCTGCCCTTTTGTTTGTTTATGGGCTAAAAAGATTATCGAATCCTGCGACTGCCCGAAATGGAAACATCTGGGCTGCCGCTGGCATGTTGCTTGCCATGATAACCACAGCCCTGCTCCATAAAAATGATGCAGGACATAACATCCCTATCAGTAATCTAATTATTATCATTCTGGCAATATCGGTTGGATCTGTTGCTGGGTGGATCATTGCCCGAAAGGTAAAAATGACAGCCATGCCCCAACTTGTCTCTCTCTACAATGCTACTGGTGGGCTTGCCTCTGCTTTGGTTGGGTTACTCGAGTTTCCAAAGGCTATGGCCGGAAACTTCGGATCACTTCTGGTAACAGTCCTCGGTCTTCTGATCGGGGCCGTTGCTTTCTCTGGAAGTATGATTGCCTATGGCAAACTTGACGGTAAGGTCGGAGACATACGTGCCGGGTACATGAAATATGTCAATATGTTGCTAATAGTCGCGACTCTGGCATTTGGAGCCTGGGTAACCTTCAACGGTGGCCAGCCATCAGAACAAATGTGGGCCATATGGCTCCTATTCGGACTTGCCATTCTTTATGGAGTACTGTTTGTTATGCCGATTGGTGGAGCCGACATGCCAGTTGTTATTTCCCTCCTGAATGCGTTGACCGGCATAGCCGCCGCCATGGCTGGATTCATCTATCATAACCAGGCAATGATACTTGGAGGTATCCTGGTTGGTGCGGCAGGAATGATTCTGACCATGTTAATGTGTAAGGCCATGAACCGATCCTTAATAAATGTGATTATAGGGGCATTTGGCGGAGGAGGTGCTGCAGCTGACCGTGACATGGGTATCATGAAGGAAATTACAGTTAGCGATGCTGCTGTCCTACTGAATTATTCACAGAAAATTGTCATTATTCCAGGCTATGGTCTCGCAGTTGCCCAAGCCCAGCATATTGCACATGAACTAGATAACCTTTTGGAAAGCAGGGGCGTCGATGTTCGCTATGCCATACATCCGGTTGCAGGGCGTATGCCCGGACACATGAATGTGTTGCTTGCTGAAGCGGATGTTCCTTATGAAAAACTGGTAGAAATGGATCATATCAACCCTGACATGCCCAATGTTGACGTAGCTATCGTAATTGGAGCAAATGACGTTGTAAATCCTGCAGCTTATGATGATCCATCCTCCCCTATTTATGGCATGCCCATTATTGATGCACATCTTGCCAAAAATATCATTGTAATGAAACGTGGTGCCGGCAAAGGTTATGCGGGAATTGAAAACTTCCTGTTCTTTAATGACAAGACCAGAATGTTTTATGGAAATGCCAAAGATTCACTCCAGAAGTTAGCTGCAGAAATCAAGAATATGTAAGTTCAATTAAACCTACCACTATAAAGGTCCGGAGGAACATTCTCCGGGCCTTTTTTTATCATGATAAGTTGAACCTTAAACTCATCAACAAATACCGGGAAAGAAAATGATCAAAAAACTATAATATTGACCTGCCTGTTCAGACCAAGAAAAATCTGGAAGAATTGTTAATTTTGCTACAAACAATAAAAAAATAGCCATTTGGAAAAGCAAATCATTCTGGAAGGTATTGACCCACTCGAGTTTTATGGTGTCAATAATGTCAAATTCAACCTGATAAAGAATTTTTTTCCAAAAATCAAAATAACTGCCAGAGGACATTCCATTTATTTGCAGGGCGAAGAAAAAGAGCTCGAAAATTTTGAAAATAAGTTTGGATATATTCTAGACCACTATTACCAATTCAATATACTTACCGAGGAATTCATTTCACAGATCATGGTCAGTAATTTTGACGGTATTGCAGGGTCTGACGAAGAACCAGACATTCTTGTATACAGCAATACGGGGAAGCCTATTCGGGCCCGAACACCCAACCAAAGAATACTTGTTGAAGAAAGCAAAGATCATGATCTGTTGTTTGCGATTGGCCCGGCTGGAACCGGCAAAACCTATACTGCCATTGCCATTGCCGTTAAGGCACTTAAAAACAGGGAGATAAAACGCATCATCCTGAGTCGCCCTGCTGTTGAAGCAGGTGAAAGACTCGGTTTTTTACCCGGTGATCTGAAAGAAAAGATTGACCCCTATCTGCAACCACTGTACGATGCCCTTCTGGATATGATTCCTGCCAAAAAGCTGGAAGAATTTATCAAGGACGGAACTATCCAGATAGCCCCATTGGCATTTATGCGCGGGCGTACCCTTAGCAATGCATATGTAATCCTTGATGAAGCGCAGAACACAACCATTAACCAATTAAAAATGTTTCTTACCCGTATGGGTATGAATGCCAAATTCATCATAACCGGCGACGTTACGCAAATTGACCTGCCCGACCATCAGCAATCAGGGTTGTTGCTGGCAATGCGCCTCTTAAAGGATATTGAAGGAATCAGCATGGTGATGTTTGACAACAGGGACATAGTCAGGCACAAACTGGTGCGCGATATCGTCAATGCATATGATCGTTATAGTGAGGAAAAGGAAAAGATAAAGGAACGTCGCAAGGAAGAAAGAATAAGGCAGGCGGAAATTAAAAATGAACAAACATAAAAATTAGAGACATGACATCACAGGCATTAACAAAAACAGATTTCAAATTTCCCGGGCAGAAAAGTGTCTATCACGGAAAAGTCAGGGATGTCTATAACATCAATGACGAATATTTGGTCATGGTGGTGAGTGACCGGATTTCAGCCTTTGACGTGGTACTTCCCAAAGGAATTCCATTTAAAGGACAGGTTTTAAACCAGATCGCCGCCAAATTCCTGGATGCAACATCAGATATCGTTCCCAATTGGAAAATTGCAACACCGGATCCAAATGTTACCGTTGGCCATTTTTGTGAGCCTTTTAAAGTCGAAATGGTTATCCGTGGTTACCTTACTGGCCATGCCTGGCGCGAATATAAATCAGGGAAAAGAAGTCTCTGTGGGGTTTCATTGCCCGAGGGCATGAGAGAAAACGAGAGATTTCCTGAACCTATCCTTACTCCTACCACCAAGGCTTCAGAAGGGCACGATGAAGATATATCAAGAGATGATATCATCGGGCAAGGGCTGGTGAGCCGCGAAGATTATGAAATGCTTGAAGACTTTACCCGTCGGGTATTTGCCAGGGGAACTGAAATTGCTGCCAAAATGGGCTTGATTCTTGTTGACACCAAATATGAATTTGGCAAAAAGGATGGAAAAATCTTTTTGATTGATGAGATTCATACTCCCGATTCATCCCGTTATTTTTATGCCGAAGGGTATGAGCAAAGACTGGCAAATGGGGAGCAGCAAAAACAGCTCTCAAAAGAATTTGTCCGCCAATGGCTAATCCAAAATGGATTTCAGGGGAAAGAAGGGCAGTCAGTACCTCCTATGTCTGACGATTTTGTAAACTCTGTAACTGACCGGTACATCGAATTGTACGAAAATATCACTGGTGACCAGTTTGCAAAATCTGATACTTCTGCCATTCTTCAGCGAATTGAAAATAATGTAAACGATTTTCTTCATAAAAGATAACCTGACAGAACAAGATTATGAAACATCTGACAATGCTTTTCCTGATAACTGCCATTGCTTTTCAAGTCATTGCACAGGATAACTTTACGCTTGCCAAGTTGAATGCACCAGCTCCAACATTCAGTTTCGAATCAAAGCCGGGAACAAAACACCAAATTTCCGATTATCGGGGCAAGGTCGTTTTGATCACATTTTTTGCGACATGGTGCGGTCCATGCCGTGCTGAGTTACCTCATATCGAAAAGGACATTTACCAAAAGTATGTTGACAACCCCAATTTTGAGCTGCTAATTTTTGGCCGGGAACATGATTGGGAAACGGTGAACAAATTCAAAAAGGAGCAGAAATTTTCGATGCCATTTTACCCCGATCCTGAGAGAAAAATATTCTCGCTTTATGCTAGTCAGAATATTCCAAGAAACTTCATCCTTGATAAAAAAGGGAATATTGTGTACGCATCTGTTGGGTTTAATGAGGAAGAATTTGCCAAAATGAAGGCTGAAATTGAAAAACAGCTTAAATTGTAATTACCCCTTTTCAAAAACACTTAGACTCATACCCCAGGTTTAATGTATAAATATACAGTACAGATTTGACCAAGGAAATTATTTCGAAGGAACAAAAAGAGGCAGCCAGGTTTGCCAAAGCTTTGGGACATCCAATGCGTGTATATATTCTTCAATATCTCTGGAAGGAGGCTTGTTGCTACAGTGGTGATTTGAGCGAAGTGCTTCCGATTGCCAAATCGACGCTTTCACAGCACTTGAAAGAATTAAAAAAAGCCGGACTGATTAAAGGTGAAACTGAAGCGCCACGCATAAAATACTGTATTGACAAGGAAAATCTGGAAAAAGCGCAAAATTTAATGCAGAGCCTTTTTTCTTGATTTGAAATCCTTTAAATTTGTTCGTAAATTTACGAACAATAAAAATTCAGTGAAATGGAGATCAAGGTACTTGGAACTGGTTGCCCTAAATGTAAGAATTTGGAAAAACTCACACAAGAAGCGGTTGAAATGTCTGGTGTTACAGCAAACGTAACCAAAGTGGAGGACATTATGGTAATCATGAAATATGGAATCATGGCGACGCCAGCACTGGTTATTGATGGAAAAGTTGTTGTGAAAGGAAGGGTACCCTCTGTAGCTGAAATCATTTCATTGCTGAAAGGATAAAGCACCATAAATATCACTCAGGAATTGATAGTACAAAATTCAAAAACATACATCATGAAAAGACAAATCCTTGTTATGGTCCTCTTGATGCTGGCACCTTTATTTCATGCCTATTCGCAGGACAAAGACCAAAAGGTGGAAGCATACTATTTCCACAATAAAACCAGATGCATGACTTGCAATACGGTCGAGAAAGTGACCAAAGAGTCATTGCAGGAATTATACGGCGATAAAATTGTTTTTAAATCACTCGTATTTGAGGATAAGAGCAATAAGGATGTCGTGAAAAAATACCAGGTCGAAGGGCAGTCTCTTATTTTTGTAAAAGGAGACAAGAAAACTGATATCACAAACTATGCTTTTCTGAATGCTGTGACCCGTCCCGAAAAACTGAAGGAGAAAATCAAGGAAACTGTAGACAATCTTTAACTTGAAACACATTGTTTATTTGTTGAAATGAGTCCGGCACATAAAAATGCCGGACTCATTTTCATTTCCGGCCAATTTTCGTTAACTTAACCCACCTGAATCAGTTGTAAACTGACTTAACTTTTCTTTCCGAAAACTCAATAAAACCAACGATATGATAACACCAACAATTGGTTTCATCGGCGGTGGCAGAATCACCAGAATTCTACTTCAGGCATTCGCCAACAAGAAGATCAATTTATTGAAAGCCACAGTCTTCGATATAAATACCGAGAATGTCGATAAGTTAAAATCCCGGTTTCCCGATATTCATCAGGGAACTTTGGAGGAGGCTGCATCGAAGGAGATTGTAATCATTGCCTTGCACCCACCGGCAATTCCGGACACACTGAACCTTATTTCGGAATATTTGACCAGCGAGACCATACTTGGGTCACTTGCACCTAAAATAAGCAGTACAAAATTCAGCCAATTGGTTCCTAATGTCAAGAAACTGGTCAGGATGATTCCAAATGCCACCTCCATCATCAATGAAGGATATAATCCCATTTGGTTCAGCGACGGATTTCCTTCGCACGACAAAGAAACCATACTTCAAATGATGGATTTCCTGGGCACAACGCTCGAAGTTGAGGAAAATCAGCTGGAAGCATACGCAATTATTTCAGCAATGGCTCCGACTTATTTCTGGTTCCAGTGGAAAAAGCTCACTGATCTGGGAGTGAAGTATGGAATGTCAGAGCGATTTGCGCGCGAGGCAGTACTCCAATCGATGTATGGCGCTCTTGAAACTTATTTCAATACGGCCATGTCGCCTGAAGAGGTGATGGACCTTATACCTGTTAAACCAATAGGTGAACATGAAAAGGAAATTGAAGCCATTTATGAGCAAAAATTGACAGAACTATACCAAAAAATCAAGCCTTGAATGATTACAGGCCACTTACTTTGTGCGCCGCAGTTGACTTAAAGGAAAGTGTCTTAAGGTTTTTGCGAAACCTGAAGTTGAAAAGAATTCCTGCCACACCAAGCCCGACCAGATAACCAAACCATATTCCGGATGGGCCAAAATTGAGAGGGAAAGCAAACACCCAACTTACAGGAATCCCAATACATAAATAGGCAATAAATGCAAGAAACATGGGAACCTTGACATCGGCCAGTCCCCTGAGTATTCCAAGCATCACAACCTGTAGTCCGTCAAATAGCTGAAAGATTGCGGCAATAATCAACAATTTGGCTGCCAGGTCAATAACAGCGGTATCTGTAGTGAAAATCTGTGGCAAAATGAATCTCAAGGCAATAAACATCAATGCATTAAAAGTCATAAACGACAGGACAAGGTGTGCTGCTGCATTTGCCGCATTTCTCATTCCCGCAAAATCCCTGGCCCCCATCATATGGCTTACCCTTATGGTACTTGCCGTTGATATACCCAGCGATATCATATAAGTGAATGAGGCAAGGCCGATGGCCACCTGGTGGGCTGCAAGTTCTACCACGCCCAGCCAGCCCATCATCACGGCGCCAATACTGAACGACAACATCTCTACAATTAGCTGAAAAGCTATGGGGAGGCCAATCTTCAACAGCCTCACTATATCATGCTTTCTGATTCTCTGGACGTGAGCCAAAATCAGATATTTTCGGAAGCGACTGTTGCGCATGATTATGAGAAGGAATAAGACAGGCATGATCAACCTGGAAATGAAGGTACCGACCCCTGCCCCTTCAAGACCCATCTCAGGGAAGCCCCATTTGCCATAAATGAACAGATAATTAAACAAGACATTCACTGCATTGGATGCCAAAGTGATTTTCATTGCCATTCTTGTATTCCCGATTCCTTCAAAGAATTGCTTCAGGGTAAAGAATCCTACAAATGGGATCATTGAGGCACATAGCCATAGATAATAAGGTTGGGCTTCCCGGGTAACTTCGGGTGACTGGCCAAAATAAGGCAGAAGGAAATATACTCCCAACATGATGAGAGTCAAAAAAAATCCGGCAATGATATAGGTAAAAATCCCGTTTTTAAACCATTGTGTTGTTTGCCTGATTTCACCCTTGCCATAGGTTTGCCCTGCCAGCGGTGTGATTCCGAAAGTAATTCCCATACCAAATATCATCCCGATCATAAAGACGCTATTGGCAAAGGAAGCAGCTGCCAACTCAACGGTTCCTACCCTCCCTACCATCGCATTGTCAACAAGCGAAACCGATACCTGACCCAGTTGTGACAGGATGACCGGAAATGCTAAAGTCAGATTCCTACGGTAATATGGAAAATACTCGGAAAATTTCATGGGGCACAAAGATAATAACCCATCGGTTAAAATATAATTCTACCCTTGAAGTCTTAACAAACAGATTGACCGTTAGAATGACAACCAATAACTTAGCTTGACCATCAGTGCATTATCGGATGAAATACCTGAGATCCCCTTCAGGCTATTCCAGGCAGAAGGTTCGTAAGTGTTGCTATCCCGGAAACGATTGTGGGTCCAGACCAGGTAAACAGTGGAACCAGGTCGGTATTCCCACCGTATGACAAAATTTGAACGAAGCTCCTGATAATTAAAATCGGGATTTCCAACCAGGAAATCAAAATTTCCATCACTGTCCTCATCGAGATATATGGCAGGCCCTTGCCTGTCGACTTCGACGAGGTCGCTGTAACGCGCTGAAGCATCACCAGATAGACTTTCCTGTACTTTCTTCAGTTTCAGAAAGTGACCAACTGATGCATAAGGACTGCCATAAAACTGGAACGACAATTCAGGTGTGGCAAAAAACTCTGCTCTCAGTGTTGAGTAAAGCGTTTTTCGATCAAGCTCACCCACCACGTAACGAGTTTGATCATTAAACCTACGCTGCGCTACATACTGATTAAAATCGACAAGCTCTTCATATCGGGTTTGTGAAGTAACAGTAATACGGTTACTCAGTTTCCACTGTAAATACAAGGTATAATCAACAGATTCACCCAAGCGATGGTCGACCCATTTGCTACGGGCTCCCAAACCCACAAATAGCTTCTTCGAACTGTTCGTTTGAAGAAAGAGTTCCGCCGATGTATAAGGATCGAGGCGCAAAGATGGCCCCCCCCTGAGTTGCCTGGTATCAACACGATGAAAATTCCTTACAAAATCAGCATGCAGACTCCAAAGATTGCTAAACTTGGCATATCCATGCAGATTAAGGTTATTGTTGATGTTTTCACCACCAAATGTCCAGTCATTTCGCTGATCAAAAGTAAAGTAATAACTCTGCAAAATACCTTTGGGTTTGTTAACCTGATATCGCATGTTCACCCGTTGGTTTATCTGGTCGGCTTCACGGAGATAACCCAGATCATTCAATTCCAGTCCGGGGGATCGCCAACTCAGGATTCCCGTTGCCCTGAATTTTCCACTTTGCTTGCCCCCTGTCAGCTGACCGCCCCACCCTTCCATTGTATTGCGGGTATCATCCAATTCCAGATGATCAGCATTGGCTCTATGAAAAAGATGTCGACTATTGCGTTGCAGGAATGATATGGCCTCCTCGCTTCCGGAAATATGAGAATAAAAAGACTTTAAGTCAAAGAAATATTTGCGTTTTTTCCAGGTATGAAGTAAATCGATTCCACCCACAGTAGCTTTCTCCGGAAGAAATTTGAGATGCTCTTCCTTGATTGAACGTATTGTTGAGGTAACAATGCCTCCCAAAATGGTATTGCCGTCATTGAAATCTTGTTTCAACCGGCCCACAAAATAGTTGCTGAGCGGTTCGGCAGTCTCTAATCGGGTGCCATTAACTCCCGTAATTTCAGCATATTCTTTTCCTGTAAGACTGTTTACAATCCCAACTGAAGTACCCTTTTTCCCCTTTCCGGTCAGCTTTAATGCATTAAGGATGGTTGTACCCGAAGGGATAGCCACCTTTTCATCTTCTTCTCCAAAGGGCATCCATGATGGACTGTGCCCTATTCTTCGCGAATAAAAAAGCATGTCGCTACCTGCAGAGTAGTCAAGTATATTATTTCCCTCGAGAAAAAAAGGCCGCTTCTCATCATAGAAAACTTCATATGAAGAAAGGTTCAATATCGACGGGTCTGCTTCCACCTGCCCAAAATCAGGCAGCACGGTCAAATCAAGCGTATAATTAGACGAAAGGCCAATCTTCCCATCCAGACCATAACCAAACCGCTCACTTTTCAGGCCGCCGGTCACTTTTCGTCCTGCCACATATGGCATGATTTCGACATGGCGTTTTCGATTTATACCCTCGATTCCCTGCAATTCGCCGAAGATATATACCATTGCAGGTGCATCAATGGGAATAAGTTTCCACTGGCTTTCTTCACCAAGCCTGTCAATCCAACGCCAGATATGCATTCCCCAAACTTGATCATTGCTTTCGCTGAAACGCAGCTGGCTGAATGGAATCCTGATCTCTACAGTCCACATTGAATCGAGAATCTGGGTTCTTGCTTCCCATACAGCGTCCCAGTTAGTATCCCAAAGGTATGCTCCAAGATGCACCAGGTCAATCTTTTGTCCCGCTGCTGAAACATTGAATTCAAAGGCAGTACTTTTATCAAAATAGGTATCTAATGCAATACCGGCAATATCCCCACTTGTAAAATCATCACGACGCCCCATGACAGTACTGATTTTTTCAGGCTCATCATCAAAACATTTTAAGGCTACGTAAAGATTGTCATCATCATATAATATTTTGACTTCCGTTTTCTGGGAGGGTGGCCTACCCTGGTTTGGCTGTTGCTGAATAAAATCTCCCTGCCACGATCCTATATGTATCCAGCAGTCATCATCAAGGTGACCATCGATGCGGGGTCTGTTGTCAGTACGTAAAGTATTGTATACCCGCTTGTTTCCTGCGTGGAAATTTACCAGCGAATCAGATGAAAGGTTATACGAAAAGTCCTGTGAAAAGACAGGTTCAAAGCTAATAAAGAAGAAAACAAATAAGAATAAGCGGTTTAGGTTCATGTTTGAGACATTATGTTTTCAAATGTATAAAATATTAAAATCTTGAACCAGTATAGTCGAAAAAAATCAAAAAAAAGCAATGTATTATATAATATTATACTGATAATCAACAACAATCCTATTTAAAGAATTTTGAATCCGCACATCTTTTAAACTTTTTTATACTTTCACGGGTTTGTAATAACATTTAAAACTAAAAATCATTGGCTGAAATGCATATGTATCAACGGAATTTTTTGAATAAAATTTTTTGGACAAAATTGTATCTCGCATGAAATTAATAAGTTAAATAAATTGATTGCATGAAACAGATCAAAAAGATTCTGGTCGCCAATAGAGGCGAGATTGCCATCAGGGTAATGCGTACCTGCAGGGAAATGGAAATCAGGACAGTGGCAGTATATTCAGCGGCTGACCGAACTTCACTGCATGTACGATATGCCCACGAGGCATATTATATTGGAGAGGCACCCTCGTCGGAGAGTTACCTGAATATTGAGAAGATCATCGAAGCAGCCAAGGCAAGTGGCGCCGATGCAATCCATCCGGGCTATGGATTTTTAAGTGAAAACCCAGCGTTTGCCTCCCGTTGCAAAGAAGAAGGCATCATATTTATTGGACCTTCCCCGGAGGTAATGTTGACAATGGGAGACAAAATCAGAGCTCGTGAAGCTATGACAAAAGCTGGAATTCCGGTTGTACCCGGCACAGAAAGCGCCATATCCGACGAAAAGGAAGCGATCCATCTCATCAGTGAAATTGGATTACCTGTCATGATAAAGGCTTCAGCCGGAGGTGGGGGTAGGGGAATGCGACTTGTCCACAGATATGATCAAATAGAAGCTTCACTTCGGGCGGCTCGTTCTGAAGCCAAAACGGCCTTCGGAGACGATTCAGTTTACATAGAGAAATATATCACTTCACCCCACCACATTGAGTTCCAGATTTTGATGGATTCACATGGGAATGCGGTCCATCTCTTTGAAAGGGAATGTTCAGTGCAGCGTCGCCACCAGAAAATGATCGAGGAAACTCCATCTCCATTGATGACTCCGGAACTGCGAAGGGTTATGGGAGAGACAGCAGTTGCCGCCGCCAAGGCTGTTGATTACCTGGGAGCAGGCACCATTGAATTTCTGGTTGACAACGACTTGAATTACTTCTTTCTGGAAATGAACACCCGATTGCAGGTGGAGCATCCAATTACAGAACGAACCACAGGGGTTGACCTGGTTAAACAGCAAATAAAAATAGCCATGGGGCTGCCTCTTGCTTTCGGGCAGGATGACCTGAAACAAAGCGGTCATGCCATTGAGTGCAGGATCAATGCCGAAGATCCCGACAACAATTTTATGCCAGCTCCCGGCAAGGTACACAAGATCAAAGAGCCATCCGGGCTTGGAATCCGAATTGATGGATACGTGTATGAAGGATATGACATACCTATTTACTACGATTCAATGATTTCTAAACTGATAGTTTGGGGTAAAACTCGCGAAATCGCAATTCAACGTATGCGAAGGGCATTGTATGAATATAAGATTACCGGCGTTAAGACCTCCATTAAGTTCCTTGAGAAAATCATGGTAACCAAGGATTTTGCTGAAGGGAATTATGACACGCATTTTATTGAAAAGAACAAGGAAAACCTAACAGGCGAGGTTGAAACCGGGAAGGAAATTGAAGATATGGTGATTATATCCGCTTATATCGACTATCTGGAACGAATCAGCCGAGCATACAATACCAAAGAGTTTCAACCGGCTCAGAGCCGATGGAAAAAAGCACCACAGATTCTTCACTTTTAATCCCAGTTTATGTCAGTTGAAATAAAATTAAATGATCGTTTCGCAAGGGTGGAGCTAATACAGCAGAATAACAATCTCCTGAAGATAAAGGTCGACGATACCATATATGATATCGACCTGATGCACACCGACGACGGAACATTCTCCATTATTGAAAACAACAGGAGCCATGATATTGAATTGGTTCCGCTCGATCATCCCAAGAAATACCTTGGCTATACTCTTTACAAAACTTTTGAAGTTGAGGTAATTGACGCAGAAACACGATATCTGCTTGACAGGGTTGGAGGACAACTTGACTCAGACGAAAAAAACATCATTGCACCTATGCCAGGCAAGATCGTCAGGATACTTGTCGCTGAAGGAGAAGAGGTAACCAAAGGTCAAACCGTCATTATCCTTGCAGCAATGAAAATGGAGAGTGAATACAAAGCTACTGTCGACGGTATCGTCAGCAAAATAAGTGTTGCTGAAGGTGATACCGTGGAAGGTAACCAGATATTAATTGAAATTGAATAAAATCATTTCGGAATGGATTTAAAACAAAAACTTGCCCTGCTGGACGAAATGAACCGTTCGGCTGAAATAGGTGGCGGACAGGAAAGAATAGAAAAGCAGCATTCCCAAGGGAAAAGGACTGCACGTGAACGAATCATGAACCTGCTGGATCCTGGCACTTTCAATGAAATTGACAAACTTGTCACCCACCGAAATTACGATTTCGGAATGGAAAAGAAGAGAATTCTGGGTGACGGAGTAGTAGCCGGATACGGTAAAATAAACGGCAGACTTGTGTATGTGTATGCCCAGGATTTCACCGTTTTTGGAGGTACCTTGAGCCGTGCAAATGCCGACAAGATTGTCAAGATACAAGATATGGCCCTAAAAATGGGAGCTCCGGTTATCGGTCTAAACGATTCAGGGGGCGCACGAATACAGGAAGGTGTGGAAAGCCTTGCCGGATATGCCGACATCTTCTATAACAATGTGATGTCGTCGGGCGTGATTCCCCAGATATCTGTCATTTTGGGTCCTTGTGCCGGAGGTGCGGTATACTCCCCTGCCCTGACTGATTTTATTTTTATGGTGAAGGAAAAAAGCCATATGTTTGTTACAGGTCCGGAGGTTATAAAAACCGTTACCCACGAAGATGTATCAAAAGAAGATCTTGGAGGGGCAATAACCCACAGCTCAAAAAGTGGTGTTGCCCATTTCGTTGGCAAAGATGAAGACCAGACTTTGCAGATGGTCAGAGAGCTTGTCAGCTTCCTTCCTTCCAACAATATGGAAGATGCCCCGGTTAAAACCACCATTGATCCATCTGACCGTGAAGAATCAGCACTTCAGGACATTGTTCCGGCTGATCCGAACAAACCATATGACATGCATGATATCATCCAGAAAGTCATTGACAACAAACACTTCCTGGAAGTTCAGCCCAATTATGCCCAAAATATAATTGTAGGATTTGCCCGTTTTGGAGGGCAACCAGTTGGTATCGTTGCCAACCAGCCGCAATATCTTGCAGGAGTTCTGGATATAAACTCCTCTGTGAAGGCAGCCAGGTTTGTGCGTTTTTGCGATTCCTTCAACCTGCCTTTGGTAACTTTTGTCGATGTACCGGGATTCCTTCCTGGCACGGCACAGGAATTCGGTGGAATCATCAAACATGGCGCCAAGTTACTGTATGCTTTTGCTGAGGCAACTGTTCCGAAAGTTACTCTGATTACCCGGAAAGCATACGGAGGCGCTTACGATGTGATGTCAAGCAAACACATTGGGGGCGATGTGAATCTGGCCTATCCCACTGCCGAAATTGCGGTAATGGGCCCAGAGGGTGCCATAAACATTCTTCGTCGCGACATTGAAACTGAAGGAGAGAAGGCCAAAGCCGTTGAGGAATATCGTGACACTTTTGCCAATCCATATAAGGCTGCAGCGTTGGGTTATATTGATGAAATAATCAACCCGAAGGAAACCCGAAAAAAGATCATTGCTGCTCTGGAGATGACTCGCAATAAACGGAAAAGCAATCCGGTAAAAAAACACGGAAACATTCCGCTGTAAAAGACTTTAAATAAGAAAGCCTTCCTGACCGGGAAGGCTTTCTTTATTTATTTAGGCTTAGTTGATGATACTTAAAAGCTATTTACGATACCGTGATACCCTTTCATCGGTAATTACTCCCGACCAATTCAACCCAAATCCAAAATCGTAATGATTCCCTTCCGAATCAGTATAAACTTCCATATCCTGGGGAACATCTTCAAACTGACTTTCCACCACAGCCATATTAACTGGCATCTGCATGGGTAGAAGTGCGGAAGGTTCGGCCACTCCTGTCAGAATATCCATCAATGCCTGGTCTTGCACCTGAAAATGAACAAGAATAACGTCTGAAAGGGGCTCAATCTCTTTTAGAACTGTTGGATTACTTGTACTTATTAGCGTGATTACCGGTTTTCCTTTCATGATTTTTGCAGCCTCCTCCACTAATTTCATATCTGAAATATTGGAGGCTTCCACAGTTTTACCTTTATAACTTCGATTTACAAAATCTTCGAAAGGACTTCCGCCAGCTATACTTGGATCACGTGCGTCATCAGCGCTATATTTTGAGTATTGCAGACTGATGGGAACATATCCGTTACCTCCCTTATTGCGGTCCTCCGTATCGTACCCTGTCATACCTTGCGGACTTTGTATGAACACCAGTGCGACATCAGCCTCACCAGGATTTCCGGTCAATTCAAAAAAAGATCCTGCAACCTTTTCGCTAACCGGAAGTTCCCATCGTTCGGGTGTCACAGTTCCAAACCAGTCACGTCCCGGCGCAATATATCGCTGAGGAATATACACTTTCAACCCCTTTTTCAGTGGCAAGACATTTTCCTTGTTCTTCAGCATCACCACTGATTTAAGTTGGGCTTCATAACCTGCCTGCATATAATCAGGATTACCGACCACTCTCTTAGTCTCTTCAATATTGAGGTATGGATTTTCAAACAACCCAACCCGGAAGATATTACGAAGCAATCTCACCGCAGATTCCTCGAAGCGGGACCTCATCCAGGTTTCACCGTGTTCTTCAATACCCAACCGATAGGCTTCCATAACCGGACCGGCATCATTATTTCCACCAAACTGATCACATCCTGCCATTAAAACCCGGTAATGTCTTTCAGCTAACGACAATTTTTCCACTCCCCATGGCTTACCCTGAAAAATATCAACCCCAGTTACGTCCCCTGTAACCATCCAGTCAGTACAAATTACGCCGTCGTAACCATACCGTTTCCTTAACAGATCATGAATGATATATCGGTTGTACGCATTGGCGGAATTATCTCCGTTGACGGTATCCTGATTGAATGAGATGGTATAATAAGGCATTACGGCAGACGCCATACGGGTTGGACCATTCAGTTTAAAAGCACCTTCAGTAAAAGGAATCAGATGCTTTGAAAAGCTATTTCCCGGATAAACGGCATAGGCCCCGTATCCGAAATGTCCGTCGCGGCCACCTTCTTCAGGACCTCCTCCCGGCCAGTGTTTCACCATGGCATTGACACTCTGATATCCCCATCCTCCAAAAACAACCACCGAATCAGGAGAATTCTGGAATCCATCGACATATGCCCGGGCCATATCAGCCGCCAGCTGGGGATTCTCACCAAAGGTGCCGCTGAAACGATTCCAGCGGGGCTCAGTCGCCAGGTCAATTTGAGGTGAAAGAGCAGTGGCTATACCAAGAGACCTGTACTCATGGGAAGCAATGTTCCCGAACTTTTCGACCAACCCAGGATCGAATGTTGCAGCCAGACCGAGAGATCCAGGCCACATCGATATCTGACCACCAGCACCATAATTATATTCTGCACCTGAGTCACTACCATGGCGGGGATCAGAACTATTGTTGGCAGGGATACCCATACCTATTCCCTCAACCAGAGCCTGCATTTCATTATTCCAGCGCGCTGCCACTTCAGGATTTTGTACCCTGGTGATCAAAACATGCCTCAAATTATCTTCAACAAGGAATTTCCTTTGCTGATCGGTGAGACTCCACGGGGATAGTCCACTTTCCTCCAGAGACTTACCGCTGTAAGTTCCGCCAAAACGGCCACCTCCCACCGCCGGTATTGCCTGGTGGCCACTATATAACATCAAACCGGCGATTTGCTCAATAGTCATTTTGCCTGCCAAATCCCTCGTACGGAGGTCCACTGGCAAACGCCAGTCTTCATACGGATCCAATTCCCCATTACGGTTTAAGTCTTTAAAGGCAAAGCCGTGATCAATAATCAACTGAATGCCAGAAGTCACAGAATATCCGAGGGTTTGCCCTCCCTTATTGGTTACTATTCGGATATCTCCTATTTCGCTTTCAGACCACTTGGTTTGGGTGCAACCTGAATTCCAAAGAAAAATGGCAACCATTGCGGTCAGTATCAGGGAAATCCTTGAACGTTGTACTGCTTTCATAAGTGATGTAATTGATGAAACTTCTTGTTGGGCTTAGTCTTATCCCCTTCACATGAAAAACCATAAGGTTATATGATGCAAGGTCTGATTAACTACCTGACATCGAATAATCATTTAACAGGCAAGAATAAGACTTAAGTGCTTAAAAATAACCAGTTTTTTTTTTATAAATCGTGTAATAATTGAAAATCATCGCCCTTCCGCCGAATTTTGATTCAACGAATTGGAAATTGACATTTGTCACATTACAAACTATTCTGATAAATTATTGACTTGAGTAATGCCCATATTTAGCAAGAAACAGGTTCTAATAAAAAAGAGGATGAATTAAAAGTCCTAGCCACCCTAAACCAGGAACATTGATTTGACCACTCCCTCTGAACTCTTATTTAAGCTATGTCCAGGTCTTGTACCCCTTTTGGGTTTAACCATAGTTTCTGCATTCTTTCACCATTCTTTTACCATCACTATATGGTAAAACTTTGGTGTTAAATTGGCAAATGTATCTAGATAGTCAGAAGGTGGTCAGGACCTGGTTAAGTGTTGGAAAGAGTTTATTTGGGGTATCAATGAAGAGCTTTACCAACATCCACCAAAAAAAATGAGGCTCGCTCAAAAGTGAGCCAGCCTCATTTTTAATGTTTCAAATCAATGGTCATTCTGTTCTTTTTCTCGTAACCGTCATTTTCCCGTGAAGCTTGTAATGAGCAGTTTCACGGAGTATATCATACTCCCTGATATCCCCCATTCCAGTGGTGTTAACATCCAGGTGCTTTGACCAAACGACATTTCCCAGATTAGCCGCATAATTTAGAAAACTCAAAAAGCCAATCTGGACTTCCAGTATAGGAATAAAAGTAATCATTACATTTTGACCTTCCTTCATCGCTGGAAAAACGAATTGACAAGGCAAGGGAGTTATCTCACCTGAATTCAGTCCGATAACCTTATTGCAGAGAGTGGTAGGATTTCCTCCCGCATCAGCAACCAGTTAAAAAGTAAATATACCACCCTTTCTTACGGTGCTACTTAACGGCTCGAGGAAGAACCGATCAAGTGTAACATCATAAACATATTCACCCACCATTAACACCTTCTCGAAGGTGTTATTTGTCTCGACTGTCTCCTTGACCTGGTTTTGGTCATCAACAGAACAGGTGAACGAATAAGACCCACTGTTATCTAAACTAAACGGATTAGATGTGACGATAACCCTGTTGCCAGATTTGGCAGCAGCTATTTTACCTTCCGGAACATTTATCGTCAAGGGAGTTGAAGCTGGAACGGTGATGATCCTGGCATTGAAATCCCTGGAAATTGCTTCAGGGTGCTTAAATCCAAAAGTCATGTCAAGGGTAGCTGTTTGCCTGCTTTTTGGCGCCACACCACCTGTCCAATTCATATCCATTACGAAAATATCAGGATCCGGCACTGGTGGTGGAGGGTTACTGACTATAACAAACTGCGGAGATTCAATTCTGACGCTGTCGTCAATTACTTGTAGGCCGTAGTCCCCTTCCTCAATAAGATACTGTTTCTTAAAGAAGTTTTTAAAAACATCGAGTAACCTGTCGGCCTTAATGGAGCCCACCTTAGCCATAACCAAATCCTTAGTCTTTCCTTTGACCTAATTCAATTCAAGTTTAACTGGTAGGGTATTAGGGTTTGACATTTGCGGTGTCATTGCAATCACATTCATGTTCACGGGATGTAATCCACTCAAATTGGCAGCAGGTTGTGCCGAAACACCAGGTTTGATATGGCTAAAATGCACTTGCGAAAGCGAATTGTCTATCTGTATTGCCTGATTTTCAGTGATTGAGCTCAAGACTCCTTGTGCCTGCAAAAATTGTTTAAACACAGGATATGCCGGAACAAACCAACTAAGTTCCTTATCAAGGTTTCCAAGTATAATCCTGTTACTGGTGCTTACGATGTGCGTGCTCTTTGGAAAAGTGAACTTCTCCTGGTCACCTTGTGTCAGCTTTACAGAGATATTACTTAATTGATTAAGGTGTCGGCCATAAATATAAATCCGTTGGGTTTTTCCCAAAACAATATTCTCAGGAATAACAGCAGTAATTTTGGGAGGAACCTCTTTGACATCCAAAGCAGCAGCGTAGTCAAATCCCGTCAAGATTTTACCCCTGACCGATGGTACCAGAATAATCACAAGAAAAAACGCAAGGAATATTGCAAAAATTCCGACACTTACATAATTGGCACCTGTAAGCTTTCGTCCTTTACGAAGAAATTCCAAAGCAAAAATCAACAGTCCAATCGCCAGAATAATGGATAAAATTGTTACAATCAATCCATTGAATGTTTCATCAATTAGGTACACTGTTTGTCCAGCCGTCAGGATAATCAGGTCTTCGAGGGAAGATGTAATGGTATTTATCTGCAACTGTATTTGGGATGATACCTGGTCGATGATAGCCGGAACATAATTTCCCAGCACACCGGCCATCAAATCATCCAACAGTAAATCCAGTTCACCCAACGCATTGTCGACCGATCAAGACGGTCAAACATATATCCGCCAGTGTTCTGAATGTCAGATTCAATGGATTGAGTCAGGATATAAAGCCTGCCATCAATCAAATCAGCAACTTCCTGGTTAATTTCGCCACTTTCCAGCTTGGAATCTACCAGTCGAGAGATGTCATTAATTTTATTAAGCAGACTGGTTGCTGCATCGGAGACTTGTTCGATCGACTCAGCAATATTTTCAGCAGATTTTCCCAGTTTATCCATGGCTCCTTTAATACTGCAACTTGCGGTAAAAAGAATCACAAGGACACACAGCACACAAGTCAGTTTTTTCATTTACACTTCTGTTTATAAATGGTAGAAAGGTGTCAAGAATATCCAAATATCAGAAAGAGGGGCATCTTCTGAAATAAGGATTAAATCAGTGGATTAGTAGGAAGGATCCAAATATGCCATAAGAAATTTTCCATGCCATATGATCTGTATACATATACAATTTACGTATATTTCTTCAAATCATGATATTGAACAAAATATCTTTTAGATACGCAACACATCTTTTCTATTGTATAATTTAGCATTCATAAATTGATGTCGATAAAATACCAACTTGATTAAAACAAATAAGATGGAAAGTATGCAAGAATCTGATCCTGTAGTTGTATGGTCTGGAACTGTCTGGGAAGCTGGTCTTTTAAAAACCGTACTTGAAAATGAAGAAATCGAGACTTTTTTAAAAGATGAAATTATGGGAACCCTTAATCCATGGTGGACATCTCCCGGTGGAGCTGGGTCCGTTTCACTGGTCGTTTCAAAGGGTAATGAAGCCAAGGCATTGATTATTATCAAAGAATTTGAACGTCGCGGGAAATCATGATTGGTAAATCGCAAGTAAAAAACTATTTTGCCTGCTCGAAGTCATACTATGAAGTTCAATCAAAATTAATTCAGATACTATGCATAGAAAATTGTTCATTGTTGCCATGATGTGCATGGCACTCATTCTTATAAAAACAGAAATCAAGGCTTGCACCAATTACATGGTGACAAAAGGAGCCTCAGTCGATGGTTCAGTAATGGTCACATACGCCGCTGATTCGCACATTCGATATGGAGAGCTATACTGGCGCCCTGCAGGTAGGTGGCCCGAAGGCTCTATGGTAACCCTTTACGACAGGGGAACCGCCAAACCGCTCGGACAAATTCCCCAGGCCCCAGAGACATATCAGGTAATTGGATTTATGAACGAGCATCAGGTGGCTATTGGTGAAACAACGTTTGATGGAAGAAAAGAATTGCTTGACACTACAGGCATTGTTGATTACGGAAGTCTGATGTTTTTAGCCCTTCAACGTTCAAAAACAGCAAGGGAGGCAATCAGGGTGATATCTGAGCTCGTGGACACTTATGGCTATGCCTCAACCGGGGAATCCTTTTCCATCGGGGATGCGAATGAAGTGTGGTATATGGAAATCATTGGCAAGGGAGTTGAACTGCGTACCGACAAGAAAACAAAAATTACTGCCAATGCCAACAAAGGAGCGGTTTGGGTCGCCCTGAAGGTTCCTGATGGATACATTTCAGCTCATGCCAATGCTGCCCGAATAACCAGTTTTCCACTTTCTGATGGTATCCGCTCCATTACAAACAAAGAATTTGACAAACTTAACAATCCTGATGTTGAAGTGATCTATGCACATGATGCCATTACATTTGCACGTAGTAAAGGATACTTTGAAGGTACCGATGAAAAGTTTAGTTTCAGTGATGCATATGCACCTCTTGATTTTGGTGCAGCCCGGTTTTGTGACCTTCGTGTTTGGGCAATGTTCAATGAGGTGAGTAGTGATATGGCTAAATATTGGGACTATGCTACTGGCGAAATAACCAAAGACAGAATCCCTTTGTTTATCAAACCAGACAGAAAAATTTCGGCACGTGACTTGATGCAATTCAAACGCAATTATCTGCAAGGAACAGCATTGGATATGTCACAGGATGCTGGTGCAGGCCCCTTTGGCTTACCTTATCGATGGAGGCCACTGACGTGGGAGTATGACGGCAAGACCTATGTTAATGAACGTACAACCGTAACCCAGCAAACAGGATTTTCATTTGTTGCCCAGATGCGAAACTGGCTACCCGATCCCATTGGGGGCGTATTCTGGATGGGGGTTGACGATGCAGGATCCACCGTATATGTACCTTTTTACTGTGGCATAAATCGTGTACCAGAGTCATTTGCAGAAGGGAACGGCGACATGTTGCGATATTCCGACAATGCCGCATTCTGGGTATTCAACCGGGTTGCACATTTTGTATACCTTTTTTATGACAGGGTCATGCCAGATGTCAGAAATTTACAGGATAAACTTGAAGAAAAATATGCCGCTTATCAGACTGCGGTGGATGCAGGAGCACTTCACCTATATAAAACAGATCCTGAACTTGCAAGAAACTTTCTTACTGATTATTCGTGCAATACAGCTGACCAAACAGTTAAAGAATGGAAAGAATTGGGTGAATATCTGTTGGTAAAATTCCTGGACGGTAACGTTAAACAGACCGAAAATGGAGAATTTCTTCGGAATCCATGGGGTTATCCTCAATCTCCAGGGTTCCCGGGCTACCCCGAAAGTTGGAAAAAGCGGGTAGTGGAAGACACCGGAACAAAACTGCTCCAGAAGTAAGAACATCTGACAAAATAAAAAGGCTGGCAAATGAAGAAATTCACAAATGCCAGCCTTTTATTTTAAAAATTCGAGAAGTTCTTAGCGATTACTTTGCTAAACACTTTTAAGAACATCCCAGACAAAAGCCCTCACCCCTACTTCAAGGTTGATTTCATCGAGTTTCCTGACCTTTTCAAGGAGAATATTCACCTGATCTTCGTTGACGATGGCAATGACGGCTTCATTCATCTCAGGCCATGTGTGGGAACCCATTCGTGGCTCACCGGTTTCAGACCCCCGACCCTTTACGTTACTAAACCAGGAAAAACCACGAATATTTAGCTTGTCCAGCATATATTCCACCCTTTCGGTATTGGCCTGGTTAAATATGATCATTACTGCTTTCATTCTTTGAAGTTAAATCTGTTAATAATGTTTTCGAAAACATTATTCCATAAAATGGAATTGCTTTTCGAGTTTACTCCTTTTGTTCCTCTCGCCATGGCGGGCCAGGATTCCATACATCACCGGCACAACTATCATGGTTACAATAGTGGAGAACACCAGTCCGCCGATTACCGTAATACCCATTGGCTTCCAGATTTCAGAACCTTCACCTGTACTGAGAGCCAGTGGAAGCATACCCAAAATGGTTGTGGCTGCAGTCATCAAGACAGGTCTCAATCGAGATTTTCCGGAGATGGCAATTGCTTCATACAATTCATAACCTCTGTCGCGCATAAGGTTGGTGAAGTCAACCAATACAATTCCGTTCTTCACAACGATTCCAATCAAGAGAACAGCACCAAGGGCAGCCACCAAGCTCAGGGTAGTTCCTGTGATGAACAGCCCTAAAGCCACTCCCGTAAATGCAAATGGAATTGAGAACATAATTACAAATGGCATGGCAAAAGATTCAAACTGAGATGCCATTACTATAAATACCAGTAGGACACTCAGAATCATCAGCAACCCCAAATCCATGAAAGATTCCTGTTGTTCCTCATACGCTCCGCCAACATTCAGCATAACCCCCTGCGGAATATTCAAATCGGAAATTGCAGTCTGGATATTTGCAGCCAACTCACCCAATGGCACCTTATCAGGTTTTGCAGTCACAGTAACGATTCTTTCACGGCGTTTATGTTCGATATTCGGTGGTGACCAGTATTCTTTCACCTCACCCAATTCCTTGAGTTTGATTCTAGCCCCTGTTGGGGTAACAACGGTGATTTCTTCAAGGTCTGTGATCGAATTTCTAAACTCTTCCCGGAAGCGTATACGGATATCGTACTCTTCACCTTCCTCCTTAAACCGGGATGTAATCAATCCACTTACCCGATTCCTTATTACAGAGGAAACCTGGGCTGTTGTCAGCCCGTGAATCGCAAGTTTTTCACGATCAAGGGCAAACTGGAGTTCAGGTTTGTCCTTTTTACGGCTAACCTGCACATCGATAGCTCCAGGGACTGACACCAATCTTTGGCGAACTTGTTCTGCAAGGGCATTGGTTACATCAAAATCATACCCAAAGATTTCAACATCCACGGTATTCGACGTGCCACCCATACCCTGGGTTGATGTTGAAACCGTATAGTTGACTACTTCAGGTAATTTATCAATTTCAGCCCTAATCTCATCGGCAATATCCCAAACCGACCGGGATCTCTCCTCCACATCGCTAAAACGCATCATGAAATTGATCATGTTCGATCCGGTAGTTGTAAAAAGGGAGAGAATACTACCTTCATCATCTGACCCTGTCGAAGCGGACATAATCTGTATTTCAGGAAATTTTTCACTAAAAACGCTTTCAAGGTAACGGGTGGTTTTTATTGTCTCTTCAACCCTCAGACCCGTTTGCAACTCAATTGAAACAGTAACACTGCTTTGATCACTTTCGGGCATGAAATCAGTACCAATGAAATTAAAAAGAAACATAGAACCTAAAAACACTGCTATGGAAGTGATCATTGTCAATGTTTTATGATGCAGTACCCATCTGAGAGTTTTTTCATAGAAATTGTCCAAATAATTCAGTGCACGTTCTATGGTATTTGCATAGCTGAACCTTCCAGAATTCTGCTTCTTTGGCCTTAACCTGAGCATCTTTGAAGAAAGCATCGGAGTAAGAGAAATTGCTGCCAAAGTGGAGGTAACAATTGTGATGGAAACAATCCAACCCAGCTGATTAAATATGACACCTGTCATCCCTCCGACCAAGGTTAGTGGGAAAAATACCGCAACCACAACCATCGTTGTGATGATCACAGCCAACCAAACCTCATTGGTAGCATAGATAGAAGCCTCACGAGGTGTGGCACCACGCTCGACATGGCGAGTAATATTCTCCAAGACAACAATTGCATCATCCACGACCATCCCAATAGCGATAGACAATGATGTTAGAGATATTACGTTAATCGAGTTACCGGTGATATAGAGATAAAGAAATGCAACAATCAACGAAATAGGTATGGTAAGAATAATAATAAAGGTAGCTCTCCACCTTCCAAGAAAAAACAGTACCACCAGACCTACAAATATGAATGCCCACATCAGGGTTTCAGAAAGGTTGTTTATAGATCCCTTAATGAAGTCGGAAGTGTCAATTATCAGGTTAATCTTAACATCCGGAGGAAGTTGACTCTGTAATTCATTGACATTTTTACGAACTTCACGGGCAACTTTTATGGTGTTGGCACCTGACTGTTTCATGACGAACATTCGAAGACCTTGTTCACCATTGATTTTTTCATCCAGTGAAAGGTCTTTGATAGAATCCCTTACGGTAGCGACATCCCTTATATAAACAGGTTTGCCGGCCATGTTTCCAACGACAATATTTCCAATTACAGAGCTTGCTGTAAATTCACCCTGAACCCTTAACTGGTAATCAAGATTTCCCATTTTCACGTTTCCTGAAGGCATGTTCAGGTTTTCAGCCGCAATCAGGTTACCAATCTGTTCTATGGTCAGGTTGTATGCGTCGAGCTGGCGAGGGTCTGCATCAACATATATAATCCTTCGGGGAGCTCCCATCAATCCAATTGAACCAATTCCTTCAATACGGTTAAGTGGATTTACAATCTTCTCATCCAACAGTTTTTCAAGTCCGGGAAAACTCTCCTTTGCCGTAACCGCATAAAAGACAATCGGCATCATGCTGGTATTGAACTTGAAAATAGTTGGCCTTTCAACGCCTTCGGGCAGGAAGTCAATGATCCGGTCAATCACATCCCGGATATCATTTGTAGCCTCATCAAGATTGGTCCCCCATTCAAACTCAAGATTAACCATCGAAAGGTTATCTGATGAATTGGAGGTTATCTCCTTTAGCTTGTCAACTGAGTTCAAGGCATCTTCCAGTTGCTTAGTAACATTCGTTTCAATATCGCCGGCATTTGCCCCTACATATGTGGTCATTACCGAAATAAACGGGGGGTCCATTTCTGGATAGAGGTCCACGGGAATCTGTACCAGCGAAAAAATACCCATAACCACAATGGCCGTAAAGACCATGACTGTCGTAATAGGCTTATTTACTGCAATTTTATATATACTCATTGATATTCCGGTTTGGACATTATAAATTGAATTCTTGAACAACTTCAACGGCGACACCATCAACCAGGCGTGATTGACCGCTGACAATTACACGGTCACCTGTTTTCAGGTCATCTGAAAAGACTTCGACATCGTCGTCGTATCGCTTACCGATCGTTACAGATACCCTTTCGGCAATACCGTTTCTTTCTACAAAAAGATACCTTTCATTTGATCCCTGCATTTTAAGGATCGCCATGGAGGGCAAAAGGATAGCATTTTCCTTGTCAAGGTCAAAGGTAACACGACAGAACATCCCTGGACGAAGCAACCCTTCACGGTTATCAATCTGGACTTCGACATTGAATGTACGGTTCATGGGATCAATCGTGGGATGGATTCGATAAACCTTGCCTGTATAGGTTTTGTCCCTATAAATATCGGTTAGGATTGCCACTTCCATACCGTTGCGCACCAGCGGAAAATACTTTTCAGAAAGTGCTGCCATTGCCTTTAAACGGTCAATCTGTACCAAAGAAAGAACGGCAGCTTTCCCGGCCTGTGTATTGGGCGCACCTGAGTATAGCTCACCGGCCTCAAAGTACCTACCCGAAATAACTCCACTGAAAGGGGCCAGCAAACGTGTATTTTCGCGTAAAAACTCAACATTTGATTTGGCAACATCATATTGGGCTTTTAATTGGTCGTACTGTTGTTGAGCAATACTTCCCACTTTGGCCAATGTATCAAGACGTTTAAAATCCGTCTCAAGAGTCTTTAACTGGATCTCAGCCTGATGAAGTTGCGTCCTATCCATTTGGACCAAAGCAGTTCCCTTGGAAACTCTGTCCCCTACTTCCACAAATATCCCTTCAATCCGTCCAGGGGAAGCGGGTGCAAGGTGCACTTCCTCGAATCCCTCCAAGCTGGCTGGATATTCAACTGATCGGGCAACCTCCTGGAGCTGAAGTTCCATAACCCTTACCATCTCCTTTTTGGGAGTTGCATCGCCTTGGGCAGACTTTACAGCCTTATCGCCGCCCTGACTGCATGCCATCATGACGGCCAATCCCATGAACGGGATTCCTTTAAATAATTGTCTCATTGTAATCATGTATTTTTTTTTACTTCAATTGTCCATATAATTTATCAAGTTCCACACGGGCACTTAAAATCTGATATATAGCCGAGATATAATCGCTTTCGGCTTTCACATAATTATTATCGGCAGTAACCAGGTCCAACCCTGAAATCATTCCATGTTCAAACTTCAGTTTCAGGTTATTGTACACTCTACGTGACACATCCAGGTTAGCTACCTGGTTGGTGTAGGTTTCCATGGCATTCCTAAGGTTAAACAGAAGTTGCTTATTCTGTATTTCAAGCTGCTCGGTAAGAAGAGCTTTCGTGTTTTGGGCTGTTTCCAGGTCGACCTTTGCCTGCTTAACCTGGGCCATGCGAGTACCTCCAGAAAATATAGGTATTGAGAGACTTAAACCGACCATGTTTTTGGGCGACATATCGAAATCAGGTTTTAGAATTTTCTCGGTACGTGCATAAAACCCAACCAATGTTGGCAAGTAATTAGACTGAGCCATCAAAACCTGTTTTTCAGATAGTTGCTCCTGAAAATCGATTAGTTGATAATCAAGGTTCTGTTGTACGGAAAACAGTGGCGATTGCAATGAGGGGTTAGTCACTTTTGTAAGGACGTCACTCAGATTCTCAGACAATTCCATTTCTGTCTCAGCTGACACCCCAAGTTGAAGTCTTAACATGTTCTGAGCCATTTCCAACTGCCTCTGTGCTGAATTAACTGCATTCTGCAATGCGGAAATTTGAACTGAAAGTTGATCTACATCGGTTTTTTCAATTATACCGACTACTTCCATGGCTGCTGTCTTTGCATAAATATCTTTCAGATTCTTCATGTTCAGATCAAGTAATTTCAGCATTTCGTCGGATAACAATACGAGATAGTAACTTTCGCTCACCTGAGCAATTATGTCCTGTTCGTTTTTCTCATGAATTTTCGAGGTAAGACTTGTTCCAAGTTTGGCAAGCTGCAACCCGACAAAATAATTTCCACTGAAAAGTAACTGATTCACTCTCAAATTAAAGTTACTGGTAGGACGAATAGGAATTTCACTTGCCGGCATATCCTCATTAAATCGAATGGAAATACTCGCCCCCAAAGCATTTGAATAATCCATGGTGGCGGATACCTGAGGTAAGCCAGCGGCAATGGCTTCTTTTAGTTGTAGAACGGACTTTTCAGTCGCCAAACTAGAATTTCTTAGTGTCTTGTTATACTGAAGAGCATATGATCTGGCTCCAGGCAAATCCAAAACCAGCTTATCCTGGGCATGAATTATACCGGATAGCAGAATCATCAACATTAACGATAAAAATTGTTTCCCTTTCATTGTCTCTTTATTTCAATATTAAAATTTAGTTTCATTAAAATATCTTTCCATCAGTTCCTGGCCTTTTCTGGTACATATACCCCGGAAATAAGGCAATATTATGAATTCCAGGACTGCCTCTTCCTTAAGGTTCATTAACCTGATTCGCAAGCTATTGTGAAGAAAAATGATTAATTCATGAAGAAAATTATCAACAATCTCAATATTCAGGTCACTCCTGAATACACCATCACTTTTACCCTTTTCTAACAAGGCATAGGAGGCAGAAAATTCTTTAAGTTTTTCATTATCCTGGTAAAAGCATTCATTTATGCAGGAAAAGTACTTCTTCAGGTCCTCTTTGTAAACCGGATTAATATTGCTGAGTCGCTCATTTTCCTGGCGGATAATCATAAAAAGAGCCTCAATAACATCTCCTGCCTTTGATATAATTTCTAAAAATAATTGATTGTTTCTGTTAATTTCATGCTCAATTACCTGAATGACCAAGTCATCTTTATCCTTGAAATGTTCATATATTGTCCTTTTCGAAATGCCAAGATCAAATGCCAAAGCATCCATGGTCACATTTTTTATCCCAATGGATGAAAAAAGTTCTTCTGCGCGTTCTTTTATTCTTTCTTTTGTTTCCATCTATTCCAAACAAGGTTGGCAAAACTAAAAAACTAATTTGGTTTTAAAGTTTTTGGCAGGATATTTAATAAGAAAATTTACAAAAAAACCATATGGATGCCTTTAACTTGCTCTCAAGCCTGCCTGAACAAATCAATGTGGAAGATAATTAGTAACTGCTTCATTTGAAAATTACTATTTTCGTAATAGAATTTTAAATTTCAACCATGCCATTGTTAAGTATCATTCTTTTAATTGTAGGTTTTATCTTGCTGATTATAGGAGCAGACAAGCTTGTTGAAGGTGCTTCGTCACTGGCAAAAAGGTATAATATACCAGAAATAGTCATCGGATTGACCATTGTTGCATTCGGCACTTCCGCACCTGAGTTGGCCATTAACCTGGTTGCAGCAATCAATGGAAGTACAGACATTGTTCTCGGTAACGTTTTGGGAAGTAACATATTCAACGTTCTCCTAATCTTGGGTGTTGCAGCCATGATTAATCCGCTTAATGTTAAAAAAAATACGGTAAAATATGAAATTCCATTCAGCTTGGTTGCAGCAGTTTTAGTTTTGCTATTAACTATGGATATCTGGTTCGGCTTTGGAGCAAACCAACTGGAATCCAGGGATGGGATCATTCTTTTATTTTTTTTCGCCCTGTTCCTTTATTATAATTTTTTGTTGGTAAAAGCCAATCCCGGAGAGATGGAAGTTCATACCAAACTCCTACCATTATGGAAATCATTTCTATTTATGGTAGTAGGACTGGGTGGTCTCATATTGGGTGGACGACTTATCGTTGACAATGCCGTAAAAATTGCTGAGATTCTCGGCATTTCACAAAGGGTTATTGCCCTTACCATTGTTTCGATAGGCACATCGTTACCCGAACTGGCAACATCAGTAATGGCAGTCAGACGCAAGGAGGCCGATATTGCCATTGGGAACGTAGTTGGATCCAATATTTTTAACATCTTCCTTGTACTGGGTTCCTCTATTTTTATCAAAAATACAGTTGTTTCAAATGCATCCCTGACTGACATCTGGGTTAACATAGGTGCTGGCTTGCTTTTGATTGGATTTGTATTCCGGGGTGGTGATAAGTCCGCTGGAAAATGGCAAGGCTTGACGTTGGATTTCTGGGAAGGTCTTGCCTTTGTACTTCTTTATGCTGGATATATTACCTACCTGGTCATTTAAAATTGAATACGATGAACAGACAACATTCTATAATACTGAGCATTTTGTTCATTCTGGCTCATTTCGCCCTTGAAGCTCAAGAATCCAACCCAAATGCACTTATCCGGAAGGACATCCCGTATTATGAACTCAACACCAGTGATACATACAAAAGCCAACGGTGCAGACTCGATCTTTATATCCCCGAGGCAGTTTCGGAATTTCCTACAGTAATATGGTTTCATGGCGGAGGACTCACTGGTGGGGAAAAATCTATCCCCGAACGGCTTTTAAACAAAGGTATTGCCATAGTATCCGTAAACTATCGACTGAATCCCCAAGTGAATAGTCCTGCATATATAGAAGATGCAGCAGCAGCGACAGCATGGGTTTTTCAAAACATTGAAAAATACGGAGGAGATATTAATAAGGTTATAATCGCTGGACACTCAGCAGGTGGATATCTGGCAATGATGGTAGGATTGGACAGACAGTGGCTGGCAAGACATAATATTGAGGCTGACAACATATTTTTGCTTGTACCATTCAGCGGGCATACCATCACGCATATGACTATTAGGAAAGAAAGAGGTATTCCCGACACACAACCCATTGTTGATGAGATGGCTCCGTTATTTCATGTAAGGCCCGATGCCCCGCCTCTCCATTTGATTACAGGGGATAGGGATCTTGAAATGTTAGGCAGATATGAAGAAAATGCCTATATGTGGAGAATGATGAAAGTTGCGGGGCACAAACAAACTCATCTTTATGAACTGCAAGGATTTGACCATGGGGGAATGGCAGAACCTGCCTTCGATTTGCTTTTAACGATTGTACGTAATCACTAAATTCTTCCTTTATTCACTGCACTTCCTTAATAAATCTAATGAAACTCAATACATTTAACCGAAAATTTTCTACCAAAAGTATTGTTTGAATCAATTCTGATATTATCTTTGTAGTACTTCACGTCAGATAATGATCTGACATTGTGTGTTTGAGGGTTAACATTTGAAAAGGGGAGCTGTTGAGCTCCCTTTTTTTATTTGAATATATCACTCTCAGGCTTCAGTTCCACACCAACTCCAGGACGGTCAGGCAGAATAATTTTTCCATCCACCACTTTTACTCCTTCAAATACATCATTTGAAATCAGTAAATTCCCATCCAGATCCCCCCATCTGGCCAATGGTGACAACTGTGATGCCGCCGATACTGCGCATGAAGTTTCTGTCATGCACCCAAACATTACCTCCATTTTGATAGCCTTGGCAAGAGTAACCATTTCCCGGGCTGCCCTCAACCCACCACATTTCATTAATTTAATGTTTATTCCAGAATAAACACCATACAAAGACATTACGTCTTCCTTTGCCTGCAATGCTTCATCGGCGATTACAGGCAAGGGACTATTCAGGGTAAGCCAGGCTATATCGTCAATCGATTCTTTAGGCATGGGTTGTTCAACAAATACGACACCCTGATCCTTAAGCCAAAAAATCATATCCAGTGCCAATTGCCGATCAGTCCATCCCTGGTTTACATCGACACAAATCGGCACATTGGAAACCGATCTAACGGCAGTAATCATTTCCCGGTCATTATTCCGTCCGAGCTTGACTTTTAAAATGTTATAAGCAGAAGCTTCCTTCACCTTTTCCTGAACAACATTCGGCTCATCAATTCCAATGGTAAAACTTGTATCAGGCGTATCCTCAGGATTGAGACCCCACAATCGATATAATGGCAGTCCTGCTATTTTTCCAATCAGATCATGCAAAGCAATATCAACTGATGCCTTTGCCGCATAGTTTCCCGGTGCTGACTTAAATACGTAGTCCAAGATATCTTCAACCAGAAAAGGATCATGGAATTGTGTCAGATCCAGACTATCTAAAAAATGCATCACGCTCTCCTGCGTCTCACCCAAATAAGGAGGCAAGCTCGCCTCTCCATATCCGGAAAATCCGTCGCAGGATAATCGTGTCAGAATAACCGGCGTTGTGGTCCTGGAATTCCCGGCAAGGGTAAATACATGTCGGAGTTGTAGCTCATAGGGCTTGAATGCCAATTTCAGCGGCCCACTCTTCCTTTCGGAGATACGCCCGATGCATCCATCTCCCGATGCAGTAACTAAAAATGCGCCTGCTGCCATGCCAGTTTTTTTTAAAAAATCGCGACGTTCAACCATTTCAATAAATTTAGGATATAAAACCAATCAAACGCTAATATTTTTGAGGATGGATTTCATTTCATCAATTGACATACCACGGATGATCTTTAATCCTGACTATCCCAGTTTCTGAATGATGACCAATCATTCTGCGCGTTTCAAGATAAGTTTCCGATAAATACGAACTAAATGGTTCTTTGCTGCTAACGATAGATTCTTGCTTCACCAAACCAGAAGCATGAATCACCAGATGATTACCGATCCAGATTCCAGTATGAATTACCCTTTGTGGCGTCTTCGATCCAAAAAAGAGTAAGTCTCCTGGTTGAAGTTGATCAAAGGTCGTATCGGAAGACACTTTCAACCCATGATTGATCTGTTGCGAGGCATCCCTCTCGAGAATCAATCCATTGAGAAAGTATACCGTTTTAGTAAATCCACTACAATCAAAGGTTTTTGAAGAAGTACCACCCCACATATAAGGTATTCCGGTGAACCTGAGCGCTGACTCCACAATAGTCTTTCCGAGGGGAACGATTGTATCAGCCCAGGTGTTGAAATTAATCCATTCATTCACAGAGGTAATACCTCTCCTCCCATCTGGGAGTATCACTCCGTAATGTGCATTGTACATTTCTTCAGCAACAACGATTGAGCCGGCAACAATATCACTTACCGGAAAACCATCACTGGAAAAGACCATCCCATAAATACCTGTATAAAGGATACGGTTTTCTGTATTCCACCTTTCAAGATCCGATTCTGTCATAATTTTTACAGATGAATCATTGGTCCAGCCAATATAACGATCAGGAGTGCGAACCAAAAGCCAGCCCCTTTCTTTCTTCAGAATTTCCAAGGGAGTACCCATGACTGCCTGCGTGCTAAGTTCTGCCGGATGTGAAGGTTTTATCCGGATATTTGCCACACTAACACATACAATCCCTCTGATTTCATTTCCAAGTAAAAACGAAGGTAAAAGCTCCAGACTATCAATCGCATCATAACCAGCCTGGGATATAAAATCAAAAATTTCATCCCTGGCATCGGATTCGGTAATCTCTCCCATCACAATAATTTTCTTTTGCCCGGCTGAGCGTATGTAAACATTAAATATACTTGTCCTACTATCGGAAACATACTCTTCCCCAATCTCTGAAATCCTATTTTCCAGGTCTTCTAAACCTATCCTGGTGCATGATGTGAGGCCAAGAAATAAAACCAAAACAGAGATCGATAAATAATTTAAAAAGGTCTTTGTCAAATGCATATTTCTTGATTTTTGGATTGTAGAATATTTCAATTTAACCAAATTACATTCATCCGGTATCTCCAAAGGTTAAAATAAAGATTCCTGACATCAGACTCCAACTCGCCCCTCTGAAAATCCCAGGGTTCACTTCTTAAATACATTTTCGGAGGATATAATTTTCCTCCGATATCAGAATTAACAATTAGTCTGTATGCATCCAATCCACTAATATAAAACTCCTTCTCCCTGATATCGTCAGACTGCATTAATCCGAAAGATATATCAAGTGGCACCCAGCCAACACCTTCGTAATAAACCTCGCACCAATCGTGCAAATTAACCTCATCAGGAAATAACATCCAGCCACTTTGCCATCTGACTGGAATTCCGTTAAAGCGGGCAAGTGTCATAAACAGTAGCGTTTTCATTCCACAATCACCGCGAAAATTATCAAGCACATAACCCGGGATGTCAGGCATTACTCCATATTCTAAGGCACCAGCCCAAGGTATTGCACCGTCGATCCAATAAAATATTCGCCTGACAATTTCATGTGGGTCATTTTCGTGCCCAACCACTTCATCAGAAAGATCATTGATTCTTTCATTAAAGACAATGTGGGGAGGCTGCTCTGCAGTATACCTTCGATATAATAAGGAAGTTGTGTCGTAAGGGAGGATATCCGCCTTTCTAAGATCAAACCAAACGGCATAAGACTCAAAAATTATCTTCTCCAAAAAATTTGCACCGCCTGTAGTATCTGCCGTTTGCTCCATATAAACACTTTGATGTGATGCATCATCTGGAGAAAATTTTTCCTTGCCAGGGAAAAATAAAAGGGTCTCAAGTAACCTTTGTCGGCCGGTAATTACCTTTGGAAAAGGGAGCCAGCATTTCACCAGCTCTCCAGGAGAGACTGACCCGGACAAGAGATTTACGTTGTACTCCAACTGCATCTGAACCGGCCATACGGGTTCTCCCCTACCTGTGGATACAGCTAAAATCTTTCGAAGATTGGCTAGTTTCACAGAGTCCTCATTGTCGTTATTAATAGGATCAACCAAATAGGAGAAGTGCCCATAATGGTTTAACAGTAGCTCTAGATTACTCACCGTTCTTTTAAAATAAAGTTTCTCACCGTCAATAAACATATATTCAAGCCAGTTTGCATTTTCCCAGCGCTGTTTATCTTCAGCAGAAAATTTTATCAATCTTATACTCAAGAGTGAATCGACCTGATTTTCCGTGAGGGAAAACTCCAATTTTAACCGTTCTGCCATATCCAATATGGAATCGATCTTCCATATAATCTGAGGAGTTTGGATTCTGCTTTTCAAACTATCGGCCCTTTGGGCAAGAGTGGAAAAATCTCCGAAGTTAAAATCTGTCAACAGTTCCTGTAAAATTGACTCCTTAACCTCCTTCGTTGTACATCCAATATGAAGCAAAAAAAGTAATACAACCAACCACTTTGCGATTATACAGAAATAGGATGGTATATTATTCTTCATCAAGCCAGTATCTTTTTGACATTCTAAAAGTAATGTAATAATGATTTGCTTGTTACAGGTTCCGTAATACACTTTTTTTGATTTGAAGAGAATCAGAATGCGATCACGATGATTCGTATCCCTTGAGGAATCAGTCAGTCTGACTTAATAATACTTCTCTAACCAGTATGCATGATCTCATAGACGATCGCATCCAGATAGTTGTGGTTGAAGAATCATTTGCTTTGATTTATCAAGGCCTAAAAAACAATCAAACCTTTTTATCTTTGTGTTTTCACGAAATATTAAAAACAATAATAATATGGCAAGAATCAATGAAAGCTATTTAAAACTGGCTGCAGGGTACCTATTTCCGGAAATTGGCCGCAGGGTCAACGAATTTGTTTTGGCTAACCCCGATAAACGAGTGATCCGAATGGGTATTGGCGACGTCACTCAACCCCTTACTCCAACTGTCATTAAAGCGTTTCACGAAGGCGTTGAAGAAATGGCTGATGCCGGAACATTCAAAGGATACGGTCCTGAGCAAGGGTATGAATTTCTAAGAAAAGCCATCTCGGAACATGCATTCAAAAGCCGTGGAATTGATATACCGGCCGATGATATCTTTATTTCTGATGGATCAAAATGTGACACTGGCAACATTCAGGAGATTTTTGGGAACGACAATAAAATTGCCATTTGTGACCCTGTATATCCGGTATATGCTGACACTACCGTTATGAGTGGAAAGACTGGAAAAATTCAGGATAATGGATATTACGAAGGGATTATTTATATGCCCTGCACGGCTGAAAACAATTTCATCCCCGAATTGCCCGCAGAAACTCCGGATTTAATTTTCCTTTGCTATCCTAATAATCCGACTGGTGCTGTTGCAACAAAAGAAGAATTGCAAAAATGGGTTGAATATGCGACAGAACACAAAAGTATCATACTTTTCGACGCGGCATATGAAGCATTTATTCAGGATGAATCCATTCCAAGGTCCATTTTTGAAATTGAGGGGGCTAAAAATGTGGCTATTGAATTCAGGAGTCTTTCAAAAACAGCAGGGTTCACTGGAACAAGGTTGGCATATACTGTCATTCCTGCCGAACTTATGGCATATGACGAATCAGGTAAACCCGTTCAAGTGAAGAAACTATGGAACCGTCGACATACAACCAAATTCAATGGTGTATCCTATCCGGTCCAAAAGGCTGCTGCCGCCATCTTTACCGTGGAAGGCAAAAAGGAGGTCGAGCAAACTGTCAATTACTATATGGAAAATGCCCACATCATGAAAGAAAGTCTGAAAGAAAGCGGATATACCGTATTCGGAGGAGATAATGCACCCTATATTTGGGTAAAGACACCAGCAGGGATGAAGTCGTGGGATTTTTTCGACAAAATGCTGAATGAAGCCAATGTGGTGGGAACGCCCGGGTCAGGCTTCGGACCTGCAGGAGAGGGCTATTTCCGATTTTCCGCATTTGCCAATCGCCAAAATGTTCTTGAGGCGATGGACAGAATCCGGAAGCTTACATAGCCAGTTCTGGATGGGTTAGCGATTGCTCATGAATAAGTTATTCACTTCCAGTGCTTAACAAATAGATAACATAGTCTTGACAAATACCGTATGTTTCAAAAAAACTACTTTCCTTTGTATTTGTTATAGTGTTAACAACCTGAGTTACTGGTTGAAAATTTAAATTATTATTTTATACCATGAGCATTAAAAAACAATTCCTGAAATCGAAACCTGTTTGTAAGGTTGGTTTCAAGTTATCCAAAGAGCTAGCAGCCGGAGCTTCCAAAGCCAACATAGTTGGAGATTTTAACGGCTGGGACGAGTCTTCATTCGAAATGAATGCACTCAAGGATGGTTCCTTTTCATTCGCTGCCGATCTTGAAACCGGTCGTAGCTATCAATTCCGCTACCTTCTCGACGGCAATACCTGGATCAATGATGAGTCACCCGACGCCTATCAGCCCAGTGGCTTTGGTGAAGCACAGAATTCGGTCATCAATCTGTAATGAGTCTTGGATCCTTTAAGGATCAGATCTACCCATAAAAAAATCCACCAGTAATTTCTTCTGGTGGATTTTTTCGCTTTGATAAACAATTTCTATTGGACAACAAACTGATAGGTACCGGCTAAAACCCTCAATGTACCATCGTCCAACACCGTAATCCCCGGAAGGGCAGTTGTATGAACATTCTTACCACCCTCCGTGACCGAGGTTGATGGCGACAAATTGGGCATGGTCACCACTGCTGATGTGTTTGCAGGAACTACCAGGTTCATGGTAAATACAGAGCCATTGACCTTCCAATCAACCTCAACTGCACCATAATTTGTTTCATAGCTGGCTTTTACCCAGCTAAGGTCTCCCGCCGGTATAGGCTTAATAATAATTTCCCTGAAACCGGGTAGATCGTCCGAAATATTGATCCCTGCCAGCGTATTCCACATCCACTCGCCGATACAGCCTAATGCGAAATGATTTCTTGAATTCATTCCTTCTGGTCGTTCGGTATCTGAATTCCAAAGCTCCCAAATCGATGTCGCACCTTTTTCAACCATATATCCCCATGAGGGATAAGTAGTTTGGTTGATCATGCGATAGGCAAGATCATGATGTCCGTATTTTGAAAGCATCGGCAATATATACCCTGTCCCAAGAAACCCGGTGGTTGGATGAACATCCCTTTCCCGAACTTTGTCAACGAGATTTTTAACAACCTGCCCTTTAAGCTCTTCAGGCGTGATCTCGAATGCAAGTGGGAGAAGATTGGCAGTCTGGGTGGCACCCGGATAAGTTTTTGTCACACTATCCCAATATTCACTCTGGTATGCTTCAGCAACCCTTTTCGAGAGTTCAGAATAGTAGGCTGCATCCTCTACGTTTCCAATGATGGTGGCCATTTTCGATACCAAACTCGCAGTATAGGCGAAATAGGCAGTTCCAATAGGTTCCGAAGGGGTTGGTTCAACAGCAATCCAGTCCCCGTAACCGTTCCATTCACCCTTCTTTCCCCATATATAAATAAGATCGTTACTTTGGTTATGCATATAATCGACCCAGCGCTTCATCTGTTCATAGTTTTCACGAATAATTCGGGTGTTCCCATAATAACGGTAAGTTATCCATGGAATGATGACACAGGCATCACCCCACCCTGGCTTGGATGGTCCACCTACAACGATGGCCGGGCTTACATCAGTGACCCAGCCGGAAGAATCCTGAGCATCAAAAATATCAAACATCCATTTGGTCCAGAACCGATCGAGGTGCATATTAAAATTGGCAGTAGGTGCAAAAATCTGAGCATCGCCCATCCATCCTAATCTTTCATCACGCTGAGGGCAGTCTGTTGGAACCGTAAAGAAGTTTCCCCGTTGTCCCCAGGTTATATTTTGGTTGATTTTATTGATCAATTCATTCGAAGTCTCAAGCAGTCCAACGAAAGGCTGATCGGTATGTATCACCTTGCCCACCAAATCGGTCTGCTGAGGTTTCTGATTAAGTCCCGAAACCTGCACATATCTAAACCCGTGATAAGTGAACATGGGTTCCCATACAAACTGGCTGCCATTTCCTATGACCTTGTCAGTAACTTTTGCACTTCTCAGGTTCTCCTGGGCAACTGTTCCATCATCGTGAAGCAACTCTGCAAAACGCAAAGTGATAGTATCACCCTGTGGTGCATGAACCATGAATTGAGCCCAGCCCACCATATTCTGTCCTAAATCATAAACATATTCTCCAGGAACCGGTTCGGACAATTTAACAGGTGTGATTTGCATCTGTTCTTTTAATGCAGGAAATCTCGGACCAACAAGCACACCACTGTATGAAGCCTGCTCAACAGGCAACCATTCAGAATCGTCAAGTCCAACTGCACTCCATCCAGGTATTTCCAAATTTTTATCATAGATTTCACCATGATATATATGGTCATAAACAATTGGCGAATTGTACCATTTCCAGCTTGTATCGGTACCGAACCATTCTTTGTTACCGTTGGCATATTCTATTTCAAGCTGGGCAAGGAGCATTAAGGGCCCCTCTGAATATTTTGAACCACCCTGCCATCCCAAGCCACCTGACCACCACATACTACCCAATATGGCTCCCATGGCATTTGAATCCTCCTCAAGCAAGTCAGCTACGTCATAGACCTGATATTCAAGCCGCTTGGGGTAATCTGTCCAGCCGGGCGTCAATAAATCATTACCCACCCTGCTTCCATTGATGAAAAATACATAATTTCCAAGACCGGTAACATAAAGTCTTGCTTTTGAGATATCATCGTCAACTGTCGAAAATTCCTTTCTCATATAAACCGACCTGACCGGGTTGCTATCATTCTTTGCAATCCATTGAGCCTCCCAATCAGATGGGTTCATTTTTCCCATTTCCCATTTTGCGACTTCACTCCATGGCGATAGTTTTCCTTCATGATCACGGATTCGCACTTTCCAGAAATATTGAAGGCCTGATTCAAGCGGATTTCCAGCATATTCGATATGAACTGACTCATCGGATTTAACTTCACCTGAATCCCAAATATCTCCGGCATCCTTATTTAATAAAGCTTTTGATGATGACACCAGAATATGATACGACGATTGTGCTGCGCCTCTCCTTCCATCTTCCATTTTCCACTTCAGTAATGGGTTCTCACGATCGATCCCCAAAGGATCAGTCTGGTTTTCACACTGAAGATCAATCAATTTGGATGGTGAATCTGCAGGACCGCATGAATTAATAATTCCTGCTAGAAACAAGAATGCAATGAACAGGAAAAGACTAGCTTTTTTCATATTGGTAAATTTTAGTGTTGGCCATCATAAAGATTGATTGCAAAGAATTTATTCAACAATGTGTGGCTTAGCAACATGTACAATTCTTTTCGCTTTGTTAAGCTTTCTAAAGATAAAGAAAATCATTTTTAGCTTGATAATTTATCCTGTACTATCCTGTATATTTACCTGAAATACATAAAACTTGAACATGGGAATCTACGACCTTACCCACCTCATGTATTCTGGCATGCCCGTCTATCCGGGGAAGAAGCCTGCCCGGATTCAAATATCCGCCACACTTAGTCAGGACGGCTACCGTGAAAAACACATATCGATTGACGGCCACACAGGAACACACATGGATGCTCCTGCACATATGCTGCCAGAGGGGCACACACTCGATCAGTATGAGGTCTCAAAATTTTCTGGAACGGCAATTATAATTCCTATCCAGGAAAAACAAATTAGTTTGGAGCTTCTGACATCACAAGAAGACGATATAAAACAAGCAGACTTCGTACTTTTCAGGACAGGATGGAGTAGATACTGGGGTTCACCTGAATATCTGGAAAACTTCCCTACCCTTACGAAGTCTGCCGCCCGATTCCTGACCGATTTATCCCTCAAGGGAGTTGGAATGGATATGATCTCAGCCGATCCTATTGATTCAACCGATTTCCCAATCCATCATATCTTGTTCGAAAACGACATGGTAATAATTGAAAATCTCAAATTTCCTGAGAAAATGTCATCGGGAACGGGAATCCTGCACGTATATCCTTTGCATTTGGCCGAAGCAGATGGTTCTCCAATACGAGCCATTTTAAGCATTAAAAACCCCTGTCAATGATTCAATTCCTGGCGTGCAAAGAGTTCAAAGGTTCGTATCCTATCCTTGTAGAGGTTATGTTGATTTATCCTTTCTGCAGAAAGTTCAGCGTCAGAGTTTTCGTCCCATCTTCGGCAAAGATAGAGTGGTTCATATATTCGACCGATACGATACTCTCTGGATATCCTTAGTCCAACAGCATAGTCTTCGCCATAACTTACATTCGGGATTTTGATCTCGCGAAGAACCGGTGTAAAAAAAGCTCTGGGAGCTCCCAGTCCATTTATACGCAATGCATTGTTACTCCCATTATCAGGAGTCCATTCCCGGTGGTCAATCAGTCCGGGAGGAATCTCTTCAAGTTTAAAATTCACCATTTGATATGATCCAACAACCATCGCACAATTCTCCCTATAAAAAGCATCCACTATTTTGGCAATGACATGACTATCCACATACAGGTCATCACTGTCGAGCTGAATGGCAAACCTGCCACATCGGTGATCCATGACTGCCGTAGTCCAACACCCACCTATTCCCAAATCTTGCCTATCAGGAATCAAATGGACAAGTCGATTATCCTCCAAGGCAATGCGTCTTAAAATTTCGGTTGTACCATCTGTTGAATGGTTGTCGACAACAATAAGGTTATAAGGGAAACCGGCAGACTGCGACAAAACCGAACTGATGGCATCCTCAATTGTACGGGCCCTGTTTCGAACCGGAATAATAACTGATGCCTCAACCGGAAATACACCGTCTGAAAGATTGATTTCCCTGAAATTGGGTTTAAGCCAACCTCCGATATCCTTCAGGTGTCTTGTGCAAGCTTTTTCCATTTCAATCTGTACTTCCCGATTTCGGGGATCCACATAATCAAATTGTTTTTCTCCCG
Source organism: Prolixibacteraceae bacterium UBA5740 (assembly GCA_002419285.1). Taxonomy (GTDB): domain Bacteria; phylum Bacteroidota; class Bacteroidia; order Bacteroidales; family Prolixibacteraceae; genus UBA1413. The sequence continues at coordinate 87,588 of DIFU01000105.1, forward strand.
ATTTGCGTAAATCTGTCTCCACCTCAGTATACAGATATTCAGGCAATCTGAAAATTCGATGGTTTTGTGATACTTTTAAACGTATATCATATAATCCGGCAAACTGGTATTCTTCGCTTATCTGAGCCACACTATCCTTGAAATAGTCCGAATTGAATAACAAGCATGATCCAAAATTAAAATCGTCTCGCAAACTTCCATGTTGGTAATCAATCACCGGACTTGGCATCAAATGACCATCCCTAAGTGCATAATGGTCTGAATAGACCATTCCGGCATGTACATCGCTTGCCGCCTGCACCATTCTCTCAATAGCCCAGGGACCAGGTCGAAGAGCAAAGGACTTTGTATAGAGAAAAATGTAGTCACAATCTGCCTTCATTGCAATTTTTCTCATGGTCAGGGAGGAGGTCAGGCTATCAGTCTCAATCACCTCAACTCCGTCAGGAATCTTAACTCTGACAACACCTTGAGAGAAAATGACGAAAATTTTTCTGACCATTTCAGATTTCTTTAATTCTCCGATTGTTTGTTCCAGGTCGGTGAACCTTCCTTCAGCAATAAAGCAGTTAACTCCTTTGTTCATGTTGATCATTTTTGATGCTGCAAGACCCTGAATATTGAATTTTTACAAACCATTGCCTTTTGCAATTATCCACACGAAGATAGCGCAATCGCAGCTCCTTTCTTATCTTTGCCATGACAAAAAGAAAAAAGTTGCCGGCCTAAAAAGTTAAAATATGATCATTATCGCCGATAGCGGATCGTCAAAAACCCAATGGAGCCTCATAAGGGGATCAACAGAACCACCAGAGACCATTTTTACCTCCGGGATCAATCCATTTTACCAGGATAGCCCAACGATTGTTCAAACCTTGAAAAAGGAATTTCCGGCACAAAACATCCAAGCTGATACCATTTTTTTTTACGGAGCAGGATGTGCAAATAATCGGGTAAACAGTATCGTTTCAGATGCACTTCAGGAATTCTTTAGCGCTTCAAGGATAGATGTTGAGAGTGACCTGATGGCTGCTGCCAGAGCTTTATGTCAGAATAGTGAGGGCATTGCATGCATTTTGGGAACAGGTTCAAATTCCTGCCATTATGATGGCAAAACAATTGTTCAGCAGATCTCTCCATTAGGATTTATTCTGGGCGACGAAGGAAGTGGCGCAGTCATTGGAAAACGACTTTTGGGTGATATCCTGAAAAACCAGCTTCCCAATGAAATCATTAATAAATTCTTTTCTAAATATGAACTAACGAAGGACGATATTCTAGAAAACATATACCGCCAACCTTTCCCTAACCGTTTCGCTGCGAAATTCACTCACTTTGTATATGATAATGTAACAGAACCCGCTATATACAGTATAGTATATGACGAATTTTCAAGATTTCTGGTTAGAAACGTTATGCAATACAACCATGCCTCACACCTCCCCATTCATATTGTTGGCAGTATTGGCTGGTATTTCCATGACATTTTTGAAAAAGCAGCAAGTGAGCTAAACCTGCAAACTGGCCGATTCATACAGGCTCCAATGGAAGGACTATTGCAGTACCACAATTCTTTAATAAGATAAGAATACACTGAACATTAATCCAAGAATAAAATGGAAGTGAACCGCAAAAATCTCAGTGTGACTGAAACACCTTCCAGATTCAGAAATCTGGACAAGATGTTACCTGGTCAGATTCTGGCTGCCATAAACCGGGAGGATGCCAGGGTACACAAAGCTGTGCATGAAGCATTGCCTCAAATTGAAAGACTGGTCGTCGAAATCCTCGACCGCATGCAACAAGGAGGCCGGGTATTTTACCTGGGTGCCGGAACCAGCGGAAGATTGGGAGTTCTTGATGCGTCGGAGCTTCCACCCACTTTCGGTGTACCCGACAACATGGTTATTGGATTAATTGCAGGAGGAGATGTCGCCCTTCGCAAAGCAGTTGAAAATGCCGAAGATGATCCGGAAATGGCGTGGAAGGAGTTACAAAAATATCAAATCACCAATAAAGATACAGTGATTGGCATCGCAGCTTCAGGTACCACTCCATACGTAATTGGCGGTGTGATAAAAGCAAAAGAAGCCGGTTTACTCACTGGTTGTATCACTTGCAATCCCGCCAGCAAAATCGCAGCAGTGGCTGAATTCCCGATTGAAGCCATTGTTGGGCCCGAAATTGTCACTGGAAGTACCCGTCTGAAAGCAGGAACAGCCCAAAAGATGATCCTGAATATGATTACCACAACCCTTATGATTAAACTGGGTAGGGTAAAAGGTAACAAAATGGTTAATATGCAGTTGACCAATTCCAAACTGGTGGATCGTGGCACACGAATGCTGATGGAAGAACTTCAGCTTCCAGAAGAGGAATCGAGACGATTATTATTGGAATTTGGTTCTGTAAATAAAGCAATGGAAGGCTATTACCAAAGCTTAAAAAGCAAAACCTGAAAAACTAATAATTACTTCTTACATGTTTAAGAAATTCCCGGACTTCCATAAACACCTCCTGCTGGGAACCTGAGAAGTTATTTATTATTATAGAAAAGGCCACTTCTCTGCCCGAAATGCATTTCAAGTATCCGGCATAAGCTCGAACCCTGGTCATTGATCCGCTTTTTGCTCTTAAAGTTTGTGCTGGAAAATCGGTCATGGAAAAAGATCTTAGGGTACCCTTTCCTGCAACTGGAAGCGAATTTTTAAAAACTTCCCGATTTTGGCTTTTCTGCATGTAAAGAAGCAAGGCATTCATCTGTTTTGCCGAAAAGGCATTAAATCGCGACAATCCACTTCCATCTTCCAGGAAAAATGGATCATTTGTAATTTTTTCGCTGACAAATCTGCCGGCCATTTGAATGCCTTGGTCGTGGCCCCCATAGCCGCCATTGCTATATGCCAATTGGGTGACCAATGATTCAGCAATCAGATTGACACTTTCATAATTTAACAACGAGCATATTTCTGACAACATCGGAGATTTGTGATATTGAATTATCTTTCCTTCTACAGGCTCTAAACTCACCAGGACTTTACCGTTGAAGTCTGGATATTCAGCTATCAACTCCTGCCGGAATCGCTCACCAAAAACCATCTCTGGATCTGGCATTGCAGCTTTCACTTCAAAGTTTTTTCTATTTACGGGAATTGTGCCACGAATGATCCTTTTCTTATCCCAGGGGCTTCCAAATACATATGCAAGGTCACGATTTATTTGAGAAGACTTCACTTCACTAACCCATTCGACCCCTGGGGTTAAAGGCTCAGCCTTCGTGAGCAGGGCAGATTCTGACTCAACGGAAGGAGAATCGAAAAACAGCCGAATGGTATTGTCGGCATAGTTAATTGCCGAAGGCCCGGCACCATAATAATTCCCCATGTCATCCCATGACCAGGATGCTGGCACATCCCACCGTCGGAATCCCGAAATATCAATTAAAAGGTCACCCTCAATCCTTTCGACGCCTAAGCCTCTTAGTGTCTTAATCCAGCTTTCAAATGGTAAAAGATCTTTGCGATTTGCCTCAAAAAGACGTGAAGCCATGGTAGGGTCTCCCCCACCTTTTACAACAAGATTATCACGTAGCACACCATATACAATTTCACCTGTACCAGTTAGTCCCAAAGAAGTCTCAAACCGGAAATCTGCTCCCAAATACTCGAGAGCCACTGCAGAAACGACTAGCTTCAAAGTGGAAGCAGGTGCCATAAGCAAGTCACTATTCCATTGAAAAAGTGTGGTACCGTCATTTACATCCGACACCATAACTCCAACTGCTGCTCCTCTAAGAGAGCCCTTTTGGTCAAATGCATATTCCGGCACCGATTGGCTAAAAACCTCAGAAACAAGGGCGAGGAACAATAAAATATATAAAATTCTTACCTTCATAACCATCTGTAAGTATACTATCTCCCTGAAATTCTTTATAGGGGTATTCAGGTAACCCAATTTTAACGTAAATTGCCGGAAATTAAGAAAATTTCCTATGCTTCGGAATTTAATTATCGTCGGGACCGGAGGTTTTATTGGAACAGCCATGAGATATATTGTACAAGTCCAGGTCGAGAAACTGATGGGTAGTACTTTTCCCATAGGTACTTTTCTTATCAATATTGCGGGAAGCCTCATCATTGGGTTCGTATATGGGCTCGCCGAAAAAGGTAATATTCTTGGACCTGAATGGAGACTCTTTCTTGCTGTTGGATTATGCGGAGGGTTCACAACCTTTTCAACCTTCTCAGCAGATACTTTGAACCTGCTGAAAGACAACTCGATTATTCAATTGTTGTCATATACCGGGGGATCTGTTCTTCTGGGTCTTCTTTCTGTATACATCGGATTAATTCTCGCCAAAACCATAATTTAATTGACCGAGCCTATAAATCCTGAACGGGTAATTGTTGCTTTGGAAATTATCCTTAATTCATTTCACTTACATTCCTTATATTTAGAAAATCATGAATCCAACGAAACTCAATGGGAAAGCATACCTTTTAAAGATTTTTTTGGGAGAATCTGATAAAATCAACGGCCGCCCCCTTTATGAAGAGATCGTATTTGCTGCGAGAAAATCTGGGCTGGCAGGGGCAACCGTCTGCAAAGGTATCATTTCATTTGGCGCAAGTCACTCAATTCACACCATGAAAATATTTGCGCTCTCTTCAGACTTGCCGGTAACCATTGAAATCGTGGATAGCCGTGAAAATCTGGATCAATTCATACCCATTCTAAACGAAATGCTGTATGTCGCAAAACGAGGTGGACTCGTTACATTGCAACCTGTTGAAGTATTGCATTACAGCCCGGGTGAAAAGTATAAAAACCCTATGACTTGAAAATATACTTTGACCAGCTAATATCATCCTGCCCAAAAATAAGTTGACTCAATTGATTTCACATTTGCAACAATGAGCAGTATTAGCAAAAAGCTGGTACCAATTTATCATCCACTTATAGTTACAGGCTGTTTTTGAAAATATTTTTACGATCTGGTATCGTGGGAGCCTGAATTGTCTAAATTCCGATAACAGATGGAGATATGATTTCTGTATATGCACATCCAAA
>DIFU01000128.1 GCA_002419285.1 Prolixibacteraceae bacterium UBA5740
TTTTTACGTGGTGTTAAACATAGCTCGGAACGATAGATTTGTTCTTCGATGACACCTCTAAAATACTAAAAAACAATTACTTAAACAAATTTAAACCAAGGAAAATCAACACTTTGGAGCCTTTTTTCTAATCTGTTAAAGTAGAATTAATTTAGAAGTCATAATTTTACTTTGGCTGAAGTAATTTGGTCAGAGTTATTTCAAATAAATGAATTGCAACAAGCGTTACACAGAACGTTCTTCGTATATGGTTTGTGTATCAAATTGTGTATCAAATTCAAAAGGGTTACAAGTTTTGAACCTTGTAACCCTTTGATAATCAAGTAGCGAGAGGCGGGCATGATCCGCCGACCTCATGATTATGAATAGTTAGCTCTCGATTGATTAATGAATTGTATATTAATGTATTGTGGGAGTGGGTTAAAATGTTCGTGCAGATATCGTAAAAATATCACAAATCTTAAAAAAAACCACCGGTTTTCTCCGATGGTTTCAAAACCCAATTTCCAGCCGCAACTCCGGTGGGTTTATATATCAAAAATACAATTTTTTATTACTATTTCAATATTTTTTTGAAAGCCATACCAGTGATCTTTGTTTTGGGATCAAATGAGAGGGCTTCCCAATAGGTGCTCTTCTCTCCATATCGAATCAAGCCAAAGAGGAGCTTTCTTCGCTCAACGGTTTGTGTTATCAATAGGCTGTCTCGTTTTGTGTATGACAGTTGTGCCATTCCCTGTAAATCGATTGTGGCAGTAATATCTATCCATTTTGTTGAGTAGTCAATATTTACTTGCTTCATTGAGTCTATGTATGTTGGAACGAAAACAGTGTCCGTTGAATGACTGACCACCGATCCAACATACTGCAACTCAGATAAGGCACTTCTCAACTTCTGCACTGTTTTGGCCTCCTCCCCGTAAAGTCGTTTGTAGTCTGACAATTCGATACTCAACTGGTGAACCATTGACGCATTAACCCTTGTTGAGTCATTCAGTCTTACCTGGTAAGTGTTGACCTCCTCAAGCAAGGACATAACGTTCCCGGACAGGTCCTCAACCTTAGCCAGACTTTCCTTTGACTTTCCATATAGAAAATAGCTAAGACCGGACAGCGCCAGAATAATGACGACCAATGTCAATTTAATCCCTTGCCCGGATCCGGTCTTAACTTCAACTTTTGTTCCCATTTCTTACTTCTTGTATAGCTTGGTGTAGTAATACTCTGAGATATGTACTGCCTCTGACCACGTAATCTTTCCATCGGTTAGCGCCTCAAGGACGAGAGAACACAAAACATGGTAGTAAGCATTTCGGGTCTCGTCTGCAGACATGTTTATAGTGGCTATTACTGCCCTGAGCTGCTCATTAGGATCTTCAATTTGACCGATAGATGAAACAATATTCAACTGAAGCAATAGTCTGGGAAGTATCGCTCGAAGCTTGTCTCTTAAAACCCTTATGGCCGCATCATCTGCAGATCCCGGAATGACCCTCGTGAGGATCACTTCAATGATATCCCCGGTTGTGCTTTCGTTGATCTTTTTGATTTCCTCAACTACCTTGATGGCAATTGGGGTGTACTGGTCGATGATTTTGTCTGCCGCATTCCATAGGTTCAGAATGAACATCCAGATTTTGCTTAGAAAATTTTTGATTTTCATGATAATGATTTTTGTTTATAAACTATTTTATCTGAAGCTTGTGCCGATAGTAGGCCTTGAGCATTGATAAATCGTAAGGTTCCCGGCCAATTCTGGCCGCTAGCTCCCTGTATCCGGATCCATTATATAGTGAGGCTATGCGGTGCCAGTCTCTGTTTTCAATAGCCTGCAATAATCTTGGATCGGTTTGAATGAACTTGATAATTTGGGCCATCTGTGAGTCCAATCCTGATTTGGCATCGTCCCACATATGACCTACCGATAAATATCCAAGTCTCTTCCAATGAAAACCCATGATTTGGCCCAGGCCTATCGATGTACTTTCCATTGCCGCATTTGGATCTTTTCTGAATGCATCATTGAAAGCAAGCCATTCTTTTGACTGTACATCAACACGGTTCACGGACCATAATCCGGATGGTGCATACGGCGACTTTTTTCTGAACCATGATGGTTCGAATTGGATCAGGATTTTCCCTGTTTTTGGGTCGAATCCACGACCGCCTGTTTCAACCTCGATAAATGCGAGTAAAACAGCAGGATCTATGACGGCCTGATTTTTTGCCAGTTCAATAATTTTTCTATCCATTGTCTGACGTGTTTTTGTCATCAACATCCAACCCGGTGCGGTCTGTAACATGGGTTTTTATTAACCCTCCCAGCTTTGGAAACACTGACCATTTCGTGATTTGGTATCCATTTTCGGCAATAGAGTAGAGTAGAACCCCACTTATGAACCAACCGATCATTTTATAGGTTGAGACCAAATCCTGGTTGTAGGTTAGATCCCACATGTAGGCGCCCAAAACCAATACAATTGAAACCAACATCCTTGGGATTGTATGTGTCCAAATGATTTTAACCGAGAATCTTTCCTTTCGAAGCTTATTGGCTGCCCAATATCCAAAGATGACATCCAGGATGAAAAAGATTATCAATAAGTGCACAATGTCTTTCACTGGCATGAAGTAACCCACGATAGCCGTGAAAAATCCTGTTAATACAGCATAGAAATTATGGAATATGCTGTTCATAGCGTTCGCTAGGGACTGGAAAAACGTTTCCTCCATATCTTTTGACGTTTTATGAGGTTCCCGGCTAACCATCAGTTAATTATTATGGTTTAAATTTATGATAAAAGTATTACAGTAATACACTTGTTATGAAAATTTTACCCACTAATTATGGGTAATTGTTGCCGACAATTGCAAAGCTGAATTGAGCATCGACCAAGGCTCCGGCGTCCGTGTATATTTTAACATCGAAAGAACTGTTGCCCTTATTCAGGACATGAGCCGTATGTCCACCCCATTCACTGGTGATAAGTACGGCATAGTAAACATGGCCCACAGCGTGATAAACGGTGTAGGTTCCCGTGGCCGTCTTGGTAGCGGTTCCGGCAGCCTTCTTATGTCCCCACCACAAGGTAAAGCCTCCGGTGGATCCGACCACTCCGGATAAAAGAATGCCAGGCATATTTGTCGCCCCACGCAGATCAAGCCCCCCGTTTTCGGTAAAGTACAGGTGATTATTGCTGAAATAGGCCATCAGCCCATTGAGTCCCATCTGCATATAGCGAACTCCGGACTGAGTAAAGTTCCATGACAGGACAGAGGCCGAAATATCGGAATATGCCGAGTTGATATCCGGTGATTTGGTGACCACGAGCCTGACAGTATATGTTCCGGCAGGACATCCGCTTATTGACTTATTTATTGATTTTGAGTCATAGTTTGACCCACCAAGAGGAACCTGAACGCCCACCTGACCAATGTGAGCATAATAGTCGCCATTCCTGAGCAGTTCAAGTGTGGCGGTTGCAGCCGGAACCAACCCCGTTTCCGATGTTGAATTTGCGCTTGCCGTAAGTTCAAGAAGGCTGGCCTGAAAATTAACAGTTGACCCTGCCTGAGTTACGTTTATGGATCCGGTGAGAACATCAGAGGTGCTGGTGGTATCTGACGGGATGTTTACAGTTCCTGAATAAGTCGTTCCGCTGGCCAGCGTTGCCAATGTCGGGAGATCCGTCACGCTGAACACCAGCCGAGGCTTTCCGGTTGTCGGATCCACGAGCATGATCCTTCCGGAGTCCTCGACAATGAAGTCCCCTATCTTTGCAGCCCCGTTATGAAGCATGACAATGGCCGGAAGCTGAGAGTATTCCCCTGCATCGGGTGCAGTACCGGCCATGATCTTATCCAAAAAATCAGCCAGCGCAAGAGCATTGGCATACGTGCCTCCTGCCCCAAATGCCGGAAGATCCTCCTGATCTCCCTGCTGTCCTGAAATAAAGGCTGATTCATTGAGTCCCTGCGTGTCAAACAGCTTCATCAATGCCGTATAGATTAGCCCACCGTCAATGGTGGTCATGAACTTGTTTTTGGCCTCATTTTCGACAGTTTTGGCGTATAACTCCCGTTTGAGCATAGATATCCTATGTCCGGCAGTGCCTTCCTTGTAACGTCCCTGAACGCCTGAATCGAAGATCCGGAACCAATTCACCCCATCCATCGATATCTCGGTTTTGGTGCCGAAAAACGTCTTACCGTTGCTTGCGTCATGGAAAACAATGATGTGCGAAATATCATAGTAAACCTTTCCGAGATCCACCTGAACATAACAGGCTTCTCCGGCAGTTATTGTCGGGATAGCATAATTCAGGGTGTCGCCATCCGTCACCCTTGTAAGAGGATAGGAAGCGTTATTTGTCCCGTTTGTCGTGACCGTTTTTGACAGGGCAATATTTGTATTGTCCTTCAGGAAAACCTGAATTTCATTAAACCTGTTATCTGCACCGTCAGTCCCGTTTTCGTCACTCCATCCGTTCAGCCAATCCCTGATATATCTTGCATTCATATACCCCTCTGCTGCAAGGTGGGCTTGCTGTATTGCACCCCATTCGCTTGCCAAGACCGGAGTCGTATAGACATATTCTGTCGGGTCCGTGTAGGTTATCCGGATCCTTGTCCATATAAACTTGCCTTCCTCCCACGCAGGAGGTGTTGTGGACCACGCCCCACCTGTTTGAGTTGTGTCAGAATCTGAAAGGTAATACTGCTCCTGAATGTCGCTGATCCCACGTCCGGCAGTTCCCTTCCCTCCGGTGATGTTTACCGGAGTGGTAGTCGTGTAGGTGTTATCCGAAAAGTGTGTCGTTGTCCGTGACCATATATAGCTTCCGTCAACCCAAGCCGGAGGAGTTGTGGACCAGCCGGTAGTAGGAGCCACAAGTGGATTGGTATTCTGCGCGAACTCTACATCCACGCCTGTTATCGAAACATTTGCCTCAACCGCATCGGCAACGTCCTGAATTGCATCCTCGACAGGCTGACCTGAGGAAAATTTCAGGGTTCCCTGAATGACTCCCTCATCCAAATCAAAATAAGTCAATCCGTCCGCACTTTGGATCCGGCCGGTGGAGATATACCGGCCATTGATCGTTGTAAAGCCATAGGTCAGGGATATCAGTCTTGTGTTTAAAAGAGAGTCCACCGAACTGATTACCCCGATCCAAAAATGATAGTACGAACCGTCCTGCTCAACCGATATCTGAGATGTCGAAAAAAGGATGGATCCTGCTGTTCCGGATCTTTGCACCTTGGCATATATGTAGTAAGCCGTTGTGGACAGCGGAAAGGTTACATCTCCGTCCGTAAGTGTCCAACTTTTTGCCCCGTTGGGATCAATAGTATAGTGCTGAAGCGTCCCTCCACGATAAACAATCCGGTTGGCGTTTCCGGCATAGTTCGGCTGAAACACCGTACCGATCAAACCAAACTGCATCGACTTGGCACCAACGGAAAGCATAATCGTATCAATGCTGGCCGGTTTGATTTTGTCAGTATAATAGTCGCCCTCGACATCGAAGACCATGTTCAGGAGTTCCTGCGCAGCCAGCCAGTTTCTCCTTGCCCTTGCAGGATCCTTCAGGTTATTGATCTTGATGACATTCACCACATCGTTGAGATCCGTAATAACCCTACTGATCGTTGTAACTGAAACCGTAAGGTCTGCAATCGTAAGGTCATAAGCATACGGATTCATCAAATCCCTGGTAAAGCCTTTTACCCTGATAGTTTTGTCCACATCGAGATCCGTATCCAGGACGGCGATAAAGTCGCCCACCCAAATGATATTTGAATCAACGTCCTCCCCGGCTATATCCCGCAAAAAACGTGGATCCAGTCTAAGTCCATAACTGACCAACGGCTGTGAGAACTTGGCGAGATACGCCTCACCGGCATCCTCGAGCTTTTCCTCCGCTGCAGTTTCATAAGACTGAGGAAGCGCAATATCGGTTATTGTGTACTGATCCGTGACTGAAAACCGGAAGGCTGCCGAGTCGGGAGATGGAAACGTGTAGTCATTCTCATCCGTCTGAGGAAGGAGCCTGAATTTCTTTGTGGCATGATCGTAACTCTCGATCTCGAACTCAAAACCTGCAAGGTTGCCGGTCTTGAATCGGATCTTTGCCTTTGCCCCAGCCATAAGGTAAATTGTGTTGTCATTGACATCCGTTTCATTCAGGTCAAAATCCATCGATGTGTCAATAAACTCCAATTCATCAGAGCCAAGGGCTGTAATAGATCCGGTCCGCGTTGGGAAGATGTCATCAAAATTCTTTGTTCCTTCCCACACCCCATATTTGGCAATGCTGGCAGCGTCCTCAAGATAACTTGAGCCCTTTCCCTTTAACGGGAGGCAAAGCTTGAAAGCCCTGTACCTTGTAGTCAGGATATTTTTCGATCCACCGAAAACCCAAAGCCTGTTTATGATGTTTGAGTTCGATACCTTTTGCCGTGAAAGTTCATAGACACCCTTACCCTTACCATAGCTGAAAGTATGCGCGTGGATTTTTCCCGTCTGCCGGATGTTCAGCGTCCGGACACCTGTCTCAGAGATTTCGATATCGAACTCCGTGTTAAAGCGATCCTGAGAGCATAGGGACTGCAGCACCGACAGGCAGTTATCCGTATCGGAGAAGGTTTCTGTTCGGGTTTCCGTGTTGGTTGGATACACTCCCAAAACCCATTTGGAAGGAAATACCCTGTTAAGGTTAGCCATCAGCACGTCCAAGAACAGCTTCATGTCGCCTGTAAGGCTGTTGCCGGATAGATCTTGAATCTGGTTGTTTGTCGTATCGACATTCACCGAGAAGGAAGCCCTGAGCATATCGTACTGGACACCCTCGAATTGTAACTCATAGGTAAAGCGAGTTTCCGAGAACTTTCTCTCGACCGGAGGCGTGTTCAGGGTGTAATCCCTGCCCACGACCGTAATCTTGTCTCCAAGAGAAAATATCATCTTTCTTGCTGACTCGACCGTGACGTTCACCACGTCCTGACCCAAGAGTTCGACCGTTTGTTCGGCCTTAATGATCCGGCTGATGTTTTCCGCTGAATTCAGCTTCAGTGTTGTGGTATCAAGGTGGGTTACTATAATTTGTTCCATACGATGGTGGCTGAAGTGGTTAATGCTGAAATCTTGTCAATGTCACCGGTGATGACAACGTAGTAAATGCCGTTGGCCGTGTATGTGTGGGTAACCTCCATGTCTGTGCCACTGACATCGGTTGTATTGGCTCCGTCTCCCCAAAAAATATTTAGCAGTTTGTCCGATGTTACCGTCAAGGTTACCGTCTTGTCTGCCTCTCCAGTTTTTTGGTGTTTCAGGACTTTCTTCACCGGTTCCGGTTCCCTTAGCCGGATGTTAAAAGTACCGACCATCTTCTGATCACTCCACTCCTTGCGAACATCTACCGAGTCAGCCAAATAAACCTGATAAACCAGCGGTTCTGACTCATCCACCGCAACCATCAGCCTGTGTAATCCTGAACCATCGAACAGTGAAAGGAAAGCATTTGCCTTTTGCAGAAAATCATACTTGTCATTTCCGAGAATGAAGCACGATAGGGTAATCTCCCTGGCTTCATAATACTTATTCTGCAGGTCCGGTACCTCTCCATGATATTCGTCCCATTTTGCCACTACAGGAGGTTTCATTTTGGGCTTGCTAATCAGTCCGTCCGATCCACTGACGAATACCCCATAGGTTTTAAAATCAATCCCGTCTATGAAATAATTGATGTTCATGATTGCTCAGATTTTTTGGTTTTACGGATAATTTTCACAAGGCCGTTTTCGGATATTTCCTGACTGATCCGGCCACCATAGTCGTTGACCACAACCTTCGCATTTTGCGAGGCTCGCACGTGGATCCTTCCGGAGTATAGATCCACCATGCAAAAACTGTTTTCGCTGGCCGAAAGGTTCACATAAGCCTGATCCCTCACGAACACCTCTGCGACATTGAAGCCATCCATCCTCAGGCTCCCTGTGGCCGTTCCAAGAGCCACCAAATGACGTTTGTTTACCTGAGAGTATTGCCCAACGGTAAACACCCCAAAGTCGCCTGTAATATCCTTGAAATGCGTTTCGATATAATCAAGAGAGGGAAAGTCATTACTAAGGCAAAAGTCAATCTCCCGAATAAAGATTTCGGCCAGTTCCTTGCGGTCTGTTATCGTTGGCAGTTTGTACAGATACTCCTTGCACATCCCTTTTTTCCTGCCCAGCTTGGCGAGGTCTTTTCCTAAGTTTTTCATAGTCCCTGAGGTCTTAATGGATCACTATTGGCCATACTGCGGACAACTGAGAGGATCTCAACCAAAAGCACATTGTAGCTGGTGTTTGCCGAGATCTGATTTAAGGTCATCAGCTGGCTTCGTAAAATTTCGTTACCTTGGATCTGATTGATCCGGATGGCATTGATATAACCGGAGAGCATCGAAATGCTTTCCTCGGAGGCTCCCTGAATTGCGCCTGAAAGCGATCCCTTCGCCTTATCTGCATCTCCTCCTGTGAAATACTTTCGGATCTCATCCGGGAGTTGTTCGAGAGCTGAAGACAATCCGGTGCCAAGTGCCGAAAGATCTTCACCCATGGCCTGAGCCGAGGCCATGACCATGTCAAAGCCGAGAAAGTTGCCGTTGGAGTCTACCCATTTGCTCATGTATTGGTTGATGATCTTCCCGACCGGTTCCTCGACCAGCTTTTGAATCAGCATCCTGCGAATGACATTTCCGACTATGTCATCTACTTTCTTTCCCCAGGCTATGGCAGCATCCTCTCCGGCAGCGAAGGCCTCGATCATGGCATTACCGAGGTCATTTGCAACCGAAGAAACCGTTGACCCAAGGATCTCCTCACGAATGCCATTCACTATTTCGATGATCTCCTGTGCATTTTGCCTCATTCGGTCCTGGTATTCCTTGACCTTGTCATCATCAGTCTTTTTCTTGTCAGCCTCTGCCTTGGCCATTTGGGCATACTCTTGACGTTGCTTCTTGAGGTTGTCGATCTGCTGTTTCTGCGATTGATAGCGGTCGGATCCAAGAGCCTTGTCAACTGCCCTTTCAAGATCCTCATAGGCCAGCTGTAGTTTTTCAACCTCCTCACGGTGCTTTTGGATGGATCTTTCCAGCTTACGGTCTTTTACTCCGGCAATAAGGTCAATCCCTTTCGTGATCAATCCGATCGAGGCCTCAATAATCTGAAGAGGGTTGCCGGTAGCTATTCCCATAGCGAGGTTCGTGGCGTCACCAACCATCCCGACTACATCGGTGGCTATTGCCGAGGCCTCATCCATACCCTTCGCACCGAGATTCTCCATCGAGTTAAAGATCTTCTGAAGGTTCTCATTCATGTAATCTGCCGAGGCATTTATAGCCCCTGTGAGGCTGCTCAGGTTGAGGGCTGACTGATCCTTTTTGTATGCCTTTACGGCCTCGGATAGGGCTTTAAACGGGTTCTTTTTCTTAATCTGCTCAGTAACCTTGTCCATCTGATCCCTGAGGGCTTTAAGCTGGTCTGGGGATAGATCCAGCTTAGACCATTCAGCTTCGAGTTGATTCTTGAGTTGGATCATTTTCTCAACAGAGAGGCTTTCGAGATCAGAGAACAGGGTATTCCAATCGTCGGATGACATCAGATCAGAAAGGTTCATCCCTGATTTATCTTCTTCGAAGGCCTGTTTGCGGGCTTCAATCGAGTCACGGATCTGATCCCTTTCCTGTTCCGTTTTCGCCTCATTCAAGGCTTTGTTTAATGCTAGAATGTCGTCATTGTACTCCTTCTCCAAGGTGAGCATTCTCTGGCGGGATGTTTGATATTCGGAAAGAAGTTGCTTGAGGTTCTGCTGTTGTTCCTTTAAGGTTTCTTGCTGTTTCTTGGTAAGTTCCTCAAATTCTTTTTTTAGGGCTTCCTCGTCAATAAGATCTTTTTCCACTCCGGCCTGTTCCCTAACAGCCCTGCGAAGCCGGTCAAAATAGGACAGGTCAACTGACTTTTCACCTGCTTCCTTGGCCTTCTGTTCATATGCTTTCTGTTCCTCGTCTATGGCCTTAAGTACCTGCTGGAGGTCAAAATCGATAAGTTCCTTTTTGTCCTGGATCCGTGACCTCTCGAGGGCAATCTCAGTATCCTTTGTCTTTCGCATCAGATCCTCACGCATCTGGGCAAACTCGCTCATCTTTTCCTTAAGCTTATCATTCGTGTCATCCTCTGAAGCCAGCCTTCTAAACTGAAAGCCTGAGAGAACAGCCTCGGCATCCTTCGTAAAATTTGCTGATTGTGTAAGCAAGGCTTCAGCCTGCTCCTCAATGACTTTCAAGTCGGCTTGCATTTGGGCTTTTTTCGCATTCGGTACCGTGGCCGTCAACATTTGTCCAAATTGTCCCTGGCTGACATAGCTTGTCACCTGATCAGGCTGTGCCTCGATATCGGCCTGAAGCAACAGGGCTTCCTTGTATTTTTCCGCGGCAAGCTGGGTGGCTGCAAGTGCTTTGGCTTTCAACACCTGGGCCGTAATGAACTTGTTCACGTTATCAGGATTGGAAAGCAGGGCTTCTGCCTCGGCCACATTGTTTACTTCAATACCAAGATCTTCAAAACGCTTTTTGTTATTCTTCACGAATGCCTCTTTTTCTTGCATAGTGCCGGCAAGAATAGCCCACTCTGTTACCAATGTTTTGATGGCGGTAATTGCCTCAAATGAACCGTCCACTACCGCCTTATTGAAATCCTCCTGTCGTTTTTTAGCCTCTTTCTGCTGACTGATATACTTGCTCAGGGCTATCGTTACGGCAGTAATGGCTACCGAAAGCCCCAACGTCAGGGTTCCGATAAGTACACGTGCAGCAGCCGTGGTAACACCCATGGCCGTGGCCACCTTAGTTTCGGCTATTGCCAGATATTCCTTGGCCTTGGTCAGAACAACGATGGAGAAATAGCTGTCCTTGTTCAGGGTTTCTGCCACCTGTTGTAACCCAATGGTAATACCCATGAGTGACTGGACCCTGAGCATGATCTTCTGAAGGTTCTCGTTCTCCCCGGCAAACAATCCCACAGCGCCCTGGGCAGCGGAAAACGCACCGGTAAGTCCGGAAACAGTTGAAACGATCCCTTGGAATACCTTTTCATCGTTAGCCAGAACCCTTGCCTGAGCGGATGCATCATCGTATGCATCCTGAAGTTCTCCCAGGCGCTGTTGCATCTCGGCATATGCTGCAGTGCCACGAAGTCCGGCCTGTTCCATTCGGATAAGTTCTTCCCTGGCATTTCTTAACTGTGTCCGGAAGGATACCTGGCTTTTTTCATTTTTCTTGACCTCCTGTTCGAGTCCCTGTAAGGCTGTTTTTTCGGCGTCAAGTTCTGCTTTAAGTTGCTTAGCTTCCTTGATTACTTCCTGCTGGGCAAGCCCGGGAGGCATCTTTTCAATCTGCTTTTCAATTGTTTTCAGCTGTTTCTCGAGATCGGCGATTACCTTTTTTTGGATCTGCACATTCTCGGCCGTGACATCCACAAATTGATCAAGCTTCTGGCCCTCCTTTACGGTAGTGTCAGAAAGCCCTTTGATCCTGCGTTCCATTTCGTCGATGGATCCGATCAACTTTTCATCCTTTATGTCTGCTGTGAAATTTAGTGCACCGTTGTCCGTGTTCATGATAGACTATTTATGTAGTTCTTTATTCCCTCGGCATTTTCCCGATTAAGCCGACGATCTCCACTTTTTTCCCCGAAGTCATAGGATGGAAGATCACTCATAATCCGCTGAACCACCGACCAAGCAATGCCGTGATGGAGATATTCCCAAGTCCAGCCAAAGTGCGCGCAGATTGCGCCCCTGCGACCGTATGGGCTTTTTAATCCCCTGAGTTTGCCTCTATCCGGATCGGCATTGTCGTCCTCACTGCGGACATCAACCGAATAGAGTTCATAAAATCCCCCAAGTTGCTCATGGCGTTCACCAATAAGACATACTGAAACAGGTCCGATGGCTTAACCCAGCGGAAGAACACCTCGGTAAGTTCATCCAGATCCTTGGTACTTGTGTTGAAATAATCCTCGCCCAGAACGGCTATGGCAAGAATCAGAGCCATTTTTCTGCCATACTTCCGAGCATACTGTTTGGCCTCGCCAAGACCTCTTTCACTGACCTTTGACTCATCAATGATCAGATCAATCTGCTGGGCTGAAAGGAGGTCCAAAACAGCCAGAGTGGGTTCCTTAATTGTATAGGTGAGAGTTTCGGTTTCCTCCCGATAACGCCTGAAAAAGCCGAGAAGGCCCCGACGTGTTACCGTCCTGACCTTCCGGCTTACAGATATATTCACCCCCTTCTGAATAAGCAGATTCAATTCATTCTTTTCAGCTTCTAACCTTTCTTTGTCTGTCATAGGTTGCGGAACTTAAAAGAAAAGCCCCGAATGATACGAGGCTTTTCGGTTCAATCAAATCAATTAACTACCAATAGTAAAGAATCAAGAAGCCGGGCCTTCGTATGCCGTGATTGCCTTTCCGGCAGTAACAGCCAATGGAGTAACGGTAAAGTCAACAAGGAAGATTCCCTGATCACTGAATTCTGAGTTGATGACGGCCTCGATGTCGGCATTGGGAATGTCCACCCACAATCCCTGTTTTGTCTTGACACGGATAGCTTTGTTGTCCACGAGTTCGGAGCCGTCAAAGCCCCAGGTTGCAGGAGTGGCAGGTGGCCCAACTGCTGCAGCGGTGAAAGTTCCACCAATGTAGTCTGCGAGAACCTGAGGATCCGGATCCATGATCGAAAAGTTCAAGACGGGAACCTTTTTGCGCTTTGCGCGAACCTCGGGAGAAGCCTTTCCCTCCTCGAAGTGTTCGGTGACCTCAGAAGCCTCCTGAGCCAATCGGCAGGTGTTCTGATAGGTCTTCCCTATTTTTGCCATCGTGGTCGGCATAATGCCATTTTCGGCAGCTTCACCAACCTCAATCTGAGATAAACCAAGTGTAATCATTTGCGTAATGTATTAGATGTGAATGTTCCAGTTAACACGTATATTGACGTAATGCTGATCCGTTTCGGGATCTGTTATGACGGTCTGCGATTCCAGGTTCATCAGCAAGCCCTGAACAAACGAGTCCCTTATCAGGGAAATAACCATTTCGGATAGTTCCTTCATCCTCGCTTCGTTTGGCATCTTCTGCGAAACCCCACTTATCGAAACCGAAACATCAGGTACATGAATATTCACGTTTGATGTTCCAAGCTGCGGATGAAAGTCCTGTGAAAGGGTAATCGTATTGACAACGATATCCTCCTTGACGGAATTTAGCGGGCGTTTCCGCTTGTAAATTCCACCGGTAATTTCAGAACTGATTGCTGAAGCTTTCAATTTCTGAAACAGGATTGTGTCGGTGTCAAATGTCTGTTTCATTCAGAGCCTTATTGATATTTACCTTGAGTTGTTCCAGCATCCTTGGCAATTCCTTGCGAGCAAGTATTTCCGCGGATGTCAGGACGTCCCTTCCACGGGATTCCACATAGACCGCATAATCCATTCCTGCAGTTACGACAAGGCAGTAAGGTGACTTGTTCTGTGATCCTACTTTTGTGGCAATATCTCTGCCTTTGCGCATCCCAGCATCTGTCCCCTCATATCCTTCATGGACAGCAACACCGTCACGGAAAACCATGTAGCCGATACTACTGCGAAGGTTCCCTGTCTGGTCCTTAAAGCCTTTATCCGGAGGAATTGACTTTGCGTGTGTCACACACTTTTCCCCAAGAAATTGCAGGCGCTTAATAATCCGGCTGTCGATGGCCTTGAGAAAGGCATCAAAGCGCTTACGGACATCTTCCTGAGTGAAATTTGCCTTTAGAGCCATAGCCGGTTGTGTAAACGTCCAACATCAAACTTCAGGACCATACCTTGGATCCTTAAAAATGGATCTTCGGGATCACCATTGAGAACCTTAACCTCAGAGCCTTCAGGAATCCTGACCGCAGACATTGGCAGGTGAACGGTGGAAGAGAAAACGATGGCCTCCCCATCCGAACCGTTTATGACTGAACCCTGTCCGTTGGTCTGTTCCCGGCATTCCGAATGAAATACCCACGATTCGCTACCTGGCACAAAATTTCCGGACTCATCCTGAGATGAACCCGTAACTGTTTTCAGATAGAGATTATGTGGATATTGTTTCATCATTTTACCAGTAGTGAGACCTGTTTCGAATGCGAGAAGGCTTGGAAGGTCCTTCCAGTGGGTTTTCGACCCCATACCGGGAGTAAATTGATCCAGCGATCCGCTTATAACTTTCACGGTCACTGACTGAGAGGCTCATGTCTCCTTCGGTGATGTTCGGGCTTGTTGCAAGCAGAACACACAGGTCTGCCTTTGCAAGATCAAAATCACGATAGTTTCCAAGATATTCCTCATGCTCATTGACATCTCTGTCAATAAGGATTTTCAACAACTTCTTTTCCGAAATGGGATGATTTACCGATTCTGCAAGTGCCTCCAGGTTTGTCATACGTCAATAAAATTCAGGGAGGAGGTTATTGGCCATCCTCCCTGGTGTGTTATTTATTCCAGCTTGTTGCCGATGTCTGCATAAGTACAGATCGACCAGCAAGGTTCCAGGCTGGGAACAGGTTTGCAATCCCCTCAGTAACCTCCTTGATAGGAGAGATATTGGAGTATTTCTGAACCATGGTATGCCCGTTCATGGCCTTGGTGGCTACGGTCTGGACATTCATGTCAATAGGACGTTTCCAGTGGGTTTTACCCAGCACTTTCGATTCGGAGAACAACACCACGTCATCCTCAAAAGGATTGACGGTTGTACGGGTTCCGTCAGCGAGTTCGATAGTTACATCCTGATCAATCTCCACGATCTGAAGGCCGTTCAGGGCAACCCTCCTGCGCAACATGGCGTTCACATCTTCCAAGGAAGGAGTCTGTGCAATGCTGGCGAGATTCGTCAGGTATGAAGCACACATCTTGATAGCCTCATCGGTCTGAACCAATTTGGCCAAGGTAGCGGTGTTCATGAAGGCAAAACGGTAGTTTGCACCGATGGTTTTACCCTTGCTTAAAGCAGCAGGAAAGTCCTTGGTGAAAGGCTTGGCAGATGCAACGGTTGCCCAGGAAGCGGTTACACCAAGCTTCTGAGTGGTCGGGATCTGATAGTCGACGTTGTATTCAGTTACAACCCCAGCGTTATTGGCGTTGGTGAATGTAACCTTGCCGAGAGAAATTTGCTTGAGGGCAATCCATTCAGCGCGGGCAGCAACGCCATCCCAGCAGAATTTAACATCCTCAGCCCAGAAGTCGACGATGGCTTTCAAATCAGGATTATTGGAAGCCATTGCGAGCATGATGTCATACTCGGTGAGCTCATCTTCCAGCTTCTCGCGGGAAACGGCGATTTTCGGAATATCACCCTGGATTCGGCTGATAGCCTCCCTGGTTTTTTTCGGGATGGTTGCGCCTCGTGCAACGAGGTCGGCAGCGATTTTCAGGCCAGCCTGACCTTCGAGCATCTTCCACGTCAGAAACGGAGTTTCAGTCGGTGGGAAAAGAGTGGGATAATAGTACGGCTTCAGGTTGTAGCTGTTCACCACGGCCTGCATATCCCTCTCAGTGAGTCCTTGCATTAATGTTTTTTGCATGATAATAAAATTTAGAGGTTAGATATTAGGACACGTAATGAATGCCTTTCAGGGCAGTCTTTACTGAAGCAGGAACAGGCACGCTGTTCCCTTCACGTACAACGGCAATCGCCCAAGCATCTGTGAACAGGTTGGTTTCTGCCACATCGTAATTAGAACCGGCAATAACAGAAGGAGTGACCTTAGCCACCTTGTCAACGCCGACGGTCTGAAAAGCTACAACTTTGTCATCAGCATCGATGGCAACTCCGAGAGTTGTGCCAACAGTGATAACATCCTTGTCCGTGTTTGTGGTTTTATCGATGGCAGTAATGGCTTGACCATTTGCGCCATCGGTTCCAAAATAGTCGCCCACCTTGAAATGATGGCCTTTGCCGACCTCATATTCAGTGGCTGCATCGGTAGCATCGCTAACGATCAGGGCAGTTTTGACGACGTGGTACATACCGTCCGTGGCGTTATATCCCAGAGGGGTGCCTTCCTTGAGAGCAAGACCTCCGAGTTCGCCTGAAACCACGGTAACCCCACCTGGGATATCAGCAATCCTGTGAAGGATGGCCTTAATAGCCCGGTTGTCGGAATTTCGTTCGATTTTCAGCATTTTGCTTTAAATTTTTGTTTGACAATGTTTTTTTACACTTGCTTGCCTTCTAGGCTTTTGTTGCCTTCGGCCTTGCTTGCCAAATAGGAAGACACAGAGGAGGACACTCCGTTCTGGTCCTTACCCCCGAAAATGGGTTTTCCCTGGGCCATGAGACCCTTATTGGCCAGCTCCTGATTAAAAGCCGTGATGTCCGTTTCGGTTTCAGTCAAGTATTCAGCGAAGGCCTCTTCTGAATCAAAATTCATTCGAGAAAAATCCTTGATTTTTTGTGCCTTGAATGTTTCGGGCACATCCTTTAGTTTACCTTCCAGCTGCTGAAGCCTTGTCTGTTTGATTTTTTCACCTTCGAAGGATGACAGTTTCTGCTGCAGTGGGTCAATAGCTGCCTTGACAGCATTTGCCACGATAGCGGCGATATCGTTTGGATTTGCCGGTTCCTTTGGATCTTTGCCGGGGTCCTTAGGATCCTTCTTCTCAACGAAATCGAATTTCTTTTTCAGGTTTCCTTCGTAGGTCCTATTTGCTTCGGACACTTCCTTATCCACATCCTTCCTGTACTCGGTGATGTATGCCGACACCTTTTCGGTTGTCAGTTTATCCACGAGGCCAGCTGCATCTTCGTCCGTATCAACCTGTAAGGAGAGGACTCCTGCCAGTTGAGCCAAACCGTCTTTTCGCATGCCTGAAAACTTTGCTATCAGTAATGCGAGTAATTTTTCTTTCATGCCTAAATGTTTTGGTTTTAATCAATAGAAAGCACCAAATTAATTAAAGTATCAGAGTAATACATATTTGAATGTTGTCACTTACCTAAAAGATACGCACACCCCGGAAAGAATTATTTTTTCATTTCATGTTGTTTTATTCAATATATCTCTATATTTGTATCACAGTAATACACAATAAACCGCAACATCATGAAAACTGCAACATTGAAACAGCCACAATCTGGCTACACAAAGATCGAACTGATAAAGAAAATCGGTTATACATGGATTGCCTATATCATTGGTTCGGGCAAGGAAATCGAGGTTTACGAAGACGAATTCGAACTTGATTAAAGCCTGGTCATGAAAAAAGTACTTCTCATATTATTCTTTGGCTTTTCAGCTTCACTGACTGCAGCCATTTGCGCTTATTCCCTGGCATATCACACCGGAAACAAGGATTCTGCACTGGCAATATTTTCAATCGGATTCCTGTCCGGTTGTGCCGGATATTTTGCCGGCAGAGTCATGAGAAATTTTGTAAAAAGAGAATCATAACAATCAAAATCATTTACCAATGAACGACAGCAATACCAAGATCTACTACACATCCGATTACGGATCCTTTAAGTTTCTAAGAGGAAACAGGGATTTAAACGAGACCAAGGTCAACCGGATTATAAAGAGCGTCAATGGCGGCCTTAACTTCTTCCGGTATAGCCCAATAATGGTTAACGAGGATCACTACATTATCGATGGCCAGCATCGTTTTGTCGTGTGCAAAATGCTCAAACTCCCGGTTTACTTTGTGGTCGTACAGAATTTCAATCTTCGCCAGATCGCTGAGATCAACAACAATCAAAGCAAGTGGAAAGTAAAGGATTTCATGCACTGCTATATTGATGCCGGAATCAACAAGGAGCATTATCAAATGCTCGAGTCAATTACCGATGAATACAGAATAAACGTTTCAACCGGCATAAACCTTTTGATGTATGGAAAAGTCGGTACAGGAGGCATGAGTGAGGCCTTCAGGGATGGAGAATTCAAGGTGAATTATCTGGATTATACCAGATCTCTCCTGGATCATGCAAAGGATTATGAAACCTTTGGCGCCGATTGGAAGTCCAGGGCTTTTTTGCAAGCCATTGAAAAACTGCTTGCCAGTGAAGCCTATAATCACGACCAGGTGCTGAAGAAACTCGAAGCACATTCTCTCGAAATCGAGAAGCAATCCTCATACAAGGAATACCTTCACCACATTGAGGAGCTATACAACCACAGGAACTCAATCCGGAAAATACTGTATTGACCATGAAAGGAACCGACCAATTTAAGGCTACGATTGAAAGCTACCTCAAGGGTATGGCATCTAAGGATCCTGAATTTGACAAGAAATTCAAAAGTGAAGGTAAAAGCATCGATGATTGTGTCACTTACATCCTTACCACTGTCCAAAAGTCCGGCTGTAACGGATTCACAGACGATGAAGTGTTCGGCATGGCCCTGCATTACTACGATGAAGATAAAATCGATATCGGGAAGCCCATCAATTGTAATGTTGTGGTAAACCACACAATCGAGTTGACCGAGGAAGAAAAACAGGAAGCCAGGAAGAAAGCTCTAGATGAAGTGATGGCCAAGGAAATTAAACGGCTCACAGCAAAGCCAAAGAAGGCAGTTTCCAGCCCAGAAATTCAACAAGCCAGCCTATTCTAACCATGAATCCGAAAACTAAACAACAAAAGAGGGTAGTTGAACTTAGCGCGAAGCTTAAGCCCATAACCCAAAAGCAGGAGTCCTGGGCATATGAGAACTGCCTGGATCTGTATGCCGTAAGACATAGGAATACGCTTTATTGCCTTGAGTGTGGTCATTCCTGGAAAGATAAACATGTACTTGAAACCTCAATAATCGGATGCCAATGCCCCAGCTGTGGCAACAACCTAAAGATGTTTCAAAACTATCGTCCGAATTGCCGGGATTCAGCCTATTTTTCCATCATAACCACCAAGGCTGAATTTCAGGTCGTAAGAATGTTCTGGGTACAGAAAATCATGAAAAAAGGTGAAAGACCTGTTTATCGCAATTGGGAGGTTATGCAACACTGGATCGATCAACATGGAGAGATAACATCTATGTCAATGAGAGTACAGGGTTTATCACAATATTTTGATCAGTGGATATTTGCAAGCGAGTTGGAAATTAAACCAAAGTTCAACGAATATCAGCGGTTTCATATCGTGCCTTATAAGATTTATCCATCGAAAAGGATCCTTCCATTGTTCAAACGGAATGGATTCAGGGGCTATTTCTACGATATGACTCCACATCAGTTTTTGTCAATAATTGTGTCTGACTCCTATGCCGAAACGTTGTTAAAAGCTGGCCAGATATCACTGTTTAAGAGTTATTTGGGAAATAGGCCAAAGGCAATCAGATCAGCCTGGAATAGCGTCAGGATCTGCATGAGGAATAAGTACATCGTCAAAGATGCCGGTATCTGGCTTGATCACATTGAACTACTTCGGTTTTTTGGGAAAGACCTGCATAGCCCAAAGTATGTATGTCCGGCTGATTTGGGAGGAGACCATGTCAGGCTTTCACGAAAGAAACATGAAATTGACCGCAAGAGGCGCCATATGGAACAGCTCGCCAAAATTGAGGCTGAACAAAAGGACTTTGAAGAAAGGATCGGGAAGTTCATGGACCTTGTATTTCAGGATCGTGAAATAATAGTCGAGCCGTTGAAAACTGTTGATGAATTCTTCAAGGAAGCGGAAGAGTTGCGGCATTGCGTATTCAGCAATGCATATTACAAGAAGCAGGACTCTTTGATCCTTTCAGCCAAAATTGACAAAAAGCCAGTTGAAACCATCGAGGTTTCCTTATCAAGGCTGAAGGTAGTTCAGTCGCGCGGGCGAGGGAATATTCTGACTGCGTATCATGACCGCATTGTCCAGACAGTAAATGCGAATATGCCTGTAATAGCCAAAAGAATTCATTTATGAGTAAACATTCAACACTAATCCATGTCCACTTTCATGGCAATGGCCAACACTTCTACTTTGGATCTATCGCGGCCATCTTCCAGTTGTTCAGCCGGGAGGATGTCGGTGTATCCAGGTCAACACTTTACACCCATGATCTTGAGCCCGGTAAACCTTATTCAAACCAAAAGTGCACAATCCGAAAGGGCCGCATGTACCGGAAGAAAGGTAACAGAGGCAATGCCCTGGTGTGATGCATGTAACTGGTATTAATTTTGTACGTAAAACAACTCAAATTTTAACATCATGAAATACGACAATCTCCGAAATAGGACCATATATGATTTCTGTGATGATCCCAAGATCCTGGAAGAAATTGCAATCATTCCAAAGGCGAAATTCTTGGAACTCCTGAATGATGCCCCAATACAGAACGGGTTTAGCCTTCTGCAACTTGCCGAGATGACCGACAACAAAGAATTGGAGAAAGCTGTCGAGAAGGAATACAAAGAAGATTTCGAAGCATTTTTCAATGAGTAGTGTCTGAACCGTGCCTAATGGTTATATGAATCCGTAAATCTTCATCCAGTTCTCGATCTGCCCTGGAGGATAACCACGACCACACAAATCAACTATCTTGGACACCTCTGTTTTGGTGGCCCTTTGTCCGTTGACCTTCTTTAAACCCCCATCAATCAGTCCCTGGACCAAACCATTCTTCTGTATAGTATAGCTTTGATTGAATAGGTGATTCTTTACGGTTTCAAGCACCTTGGTTCCATCCAGTTTTAGGGTTTTAATGACAAAATCATAATTTGTCACCATGGCATTATAGCCGGTTGATTTTCGATCATCAATGAACTTCGGATGTGGTGTTTTGGCGCACCCCAGCTTTGAATAGAACTCAGGCAATGTTTTCCTTGCTACATATTCATTGGCTAATTCCATGTATTGAGTCTGAAGTCTTGTCTTGTGAACATTCCCGACCTTATTCCGATTATGGGTTATTTCGTGCCAGTATGTAGCCATTGAGTCTGCCTCTATCTCCGTAATGTCCTGTGAACGCCCTTGACCAATTTTTGTCATGGCAGAACGGACGTTTTCCAACCTTTCAGGTTTGAGCCCAATATTCCCATTCAGGTTCGTCAAGCCATTAATATTTTTGTTTCTGGTAGCTGCCAGCTGGTGGATGCCCCTTTCAAACCATTTATTGGCCAGCTCTGCATTGATTGAATTTATGGAGTCTGCAACCTCAATCGGATCTTTATATGTTGTCCTTAATGCCGGATGTGGTTTATCGACCTCCTTAGGCTTACTAAGTGGTTTTGGCGTTGGAGGAGGAGCAATAACCGGCTTGACAACCTTCAACCCACCATCAATTTTTCCACCTTTGAAATTGTCGCGGATAAAGTATGGTGGAGACTTCCAGTTCTGGACCCTTTCCAGGTTGTTGTCAACCCATCTTTTAAATGCATCCGGGACATCAGTAACTTCGTTCTTTGATGCGAATTTTTTGTACTCGGTACCCTTCAATGCGGCCTTCAGTTCATTCAGTTCGTCCGTATTGAATTCATCATCATCCATCATTATTGGAACTGCATGGCACCGGCATTGCGGATGCCAGCCTTTAAATCTAAAGGTCTTGGGATACCTGCCGGCAAGTTCGTCACAGATGTCGACAAATGGCACCCCGTTTAGGGTATGGTTGTTGGAAAGCCTTATTTCATATCCGACAACGAAATCGAGTTTCTGCCATCGCAGCTGGTCGCTCTCGCGATATGCCATGTTGATTTCGGATCTGGTCAGGCGCATAGCGTTCTTATATGAGCTTCGATATTTCCCTTGTCCGGGATGATATGATTTGGCCCTTTTCGACAATACCAGGTTGCCGTGCTTATCCCTGACCCTGCGGAACAGCAGGTCAGGATCAACCATAAACTTTCGTAACTCCCTCTGCAGTCGCTGGGCTGATTTTCCTTCGCCTATGCCTATATCGATGCCGAGCTCCATCTGCTCCTTAAATTGTCCGGTATATTCCCATATTCGGCCGGATAGGTCCATGCCATTTACCTTGCGCTTCTGGAATGTTTCGAGCGCTTCCAAATTTCGATCCTGCCATTTTTCCATCATGGCCTTGGACACCTTAGAGGTATTCATGATGTGCGCCAGGAACTCATCATTTTTCCTGCATGCATAAAGCCATTGTTCTCGGGATCCCTTATTGATGACTACCTGCATTTGAACAGCAAGATTGTTCACTATCTGCTGGGCAGTTTTCCGGGTTTGGGGATAATCGTCGAATGAGAATGGCTTGTCCGGATTGATGCTTATCCTGGAAGACAAATTGGCAAATTCCTGCAGTGCTTTGTTGTACAGCAAATCAATCGCATGGACATAGTTCTCGGATTGACGGTAGTGGTTCAAGTCAAATCCGCGAAGAGAGAAAGCCGTTTTTCTTCCCTTTTTAGCCATTTATTCGATGTTTGTAAAACTCACATTCCTTCTCCCAGGATCCGACCTTGTATCCATTTGGGTTTCGAGCCTTGCTATGGCAGTCAATTAGGAAGTTGTCCACCACGGATCCTCCGAATTCACACTGTTGGCAAAAGACCTTTACTGTCGATTTTGTTTGCTGCTTTCTGGCCATTTTAAGCTTGCGTTGGTTCGAATAAACTGAATGTGTTACGGCTGTTCGATTCCTCGATATATTGCTCGTAATCCTTTTCCGGATCACTCGTCATTGCCGCTTTCTGGAAGGAGGCTTTTTGGCTCATGACAGGGTTGCCTCCGTTGGCATCCTGCCAGATCTTTATCTCGGCAGCTTCATCGGTGATGATGTAAGGAGTAATGACAGGCTCGATGATCAGGCTGTCGGCAGCCTTTTCCAGGGAGGTGTTCATTTTTCCTACATATGCCTTGAGTATGTTGATTCGCCTCTGCAGGTACTCGTCAAATACCTCCTGATGGTCCGCAACCTTCAGGTGAGCGTCCATGAACAGGAGTTTCAGGGCAATACCGGAAACAGCCCCTATACCCTTAACCGAATCAAATGAGATATCGGGTGTCTGGGTCAGGGTATGGGTCATGCGAAGCAATGTATCAATTTCCAACTTGACAGCCTCTGGCGCGTTTTGCCAAGAAAGGTAAGTGGCTTCTGAATTCTCGTCACCCTCTAGGATTGCGCCTGTTTCACCTTTCTTTGAAAATCCGGTAATTTGTCCCTTTACAAAGATCTTCGGGCTGGCGTGATAATCGTTGGTATCTGCAAAATTGGAGAGAAGCTTCTCTAGTCTTTCTATCAGGATTTGAACATCGGCCCACTCGGTGTCTGCCTGCCTGCCGAATACGATTGGGATTTTCTTAAGAGTGTTCGCAATAGGATATCCTTCTACCATAGAATATCCCTCAGATCCTTGCTCCCATATGTAATGGAATTCATCGGTGTATGTCTCAAAGTAAGATTTACTTAATCCAGCGTCATTTGATACAGTGAACTCCCTGGAGAATGCAACCATGTCCCCAGATTCATCAAAATATGGATACAAGGCATCACCCAGGAGAGGGGAGAAGATGGCACACCTGAGCTTGACTTTGCTTTTAAAGCCATATGCGGTGTTGTCCTTTTCAACCGGATACCACAACTCGGCCACTTCTGTACTACTGAACAGATGTCTTGCCAACCTTCGGTTGAACGATTTATCCTTGATATCATACAGGATCCTTTTGATGGCAGTCATTACAGCCTTTTCCTGTTCGTTATTTGGGTTGGCATCCAGCTCAACCTCTCTTCCAAAGATGAAGGAAACTGCACGCTTAACGATCAGTTTTTGAAGCGAAAGAGCTATCCTTGCAACTGGTTCCATCCTGAATCCAACCTGTTCTCCTCCAGTGACATTAATCACCTTGTCGGTTGAAGCAAACTCTGGGTCGTCGGGATCTATTCTGACTTTTTTGTCTGGTCGCTTTACCTTATTGAAGACATCATGCGACATTGGATCGAGTTGATCCTTTGCTTTGGTAATATCTGGAAGCTCAATGAATCGTTTTGATTTAAGCTGTTTAATTACGGAAACATAACTGATCTGTTCTCCATCCTTGGCTTGTGATAAATCTTCGATTTTCATTTTATGCTGAATTTAGTATTACGGTGATACATTATTGATCAAAATAAACCTGCAAGATCCTTGTTTGAAACTCCTTTGGCTCTCTGCTCAACGGTACCGGTAGTTGCATCCTGGGCGTCGTCATGATCATTCTTGTCAACCTTCATGTAATTTGTCATGGAGTTATAATATTCAGGCCAGCGATGCTCCCATCCTTTCGGGAAGAATACAATATTTTGAACGGCCGCGGAATGTGTGAATATGCGAACAACCTTATTTAGCGACTGAAAGAACCATTTGAAGCGGGTAAGATTGTTCCCCATTTCCCGGCAGATCCTTTCCACAGCCCTGGCAAAGCTCCGGCCTCCGTTGTTGCTCTCAATGATCGCTTTCTGGGTGCCGTGCTTTGTCAACATCTCTGCCGTTTTGCTTTCCGTGTACTCCATCGGCTTCTGGGTATAGAGGATATCTTCAACAAAATTGCCAATCTCCGTTTCGGTGTAGAATATGGCACAGAGATAATCATCTCCGGTATCTGCAGTGTCGATATAGGCCTTTTTGACCGCTTTCGCACTATAGGGTATGGTTTCGTATTCCCTGAAGCCGTTCTCATACATGAGCCCTTCCAATGGCTTTGGATCTTGCTGGTAGAGTGACTCAAATACGTGGTTGTTCCTTTTTCGGATTGCTTCAAGCTTTTCCAGATTGTGCCTCTCCGGCCATAGCGGTTCACCTTCCTGCCTTGGATCGTAGTCTGTTGGTTTACCCTGTTTGATGGCCTGATATATGACTACAACCCATCCAGTTGGATTTTTGACTGGATCATATATGCCCTGTTGTTCAAGCAATCGCCCGGCAAGGTCTTTTTCATGCCATCTGGTAAACACAATCAGCTGCTGGGAGTCATTGTGAAGACGAGTTTCAGCAACCGTGTCGTACCAGTCCTCAATTGATTCCCGGACAGTTGGGGACCACGCGGTTTTGGCATCCTTGTAGATGTCGTCCATGATCAGCACGTCAACAGGGTCCCCTGTCAATGGACCACCAACACCAACGGTTTTAAAACCTCCCCTGTATCCGACAATTTCGCATTCATCCGCATTTCGAAGCCATGATCCTGCGATTGTGGTGACGTTTGACGCATTAAGAGTTGTTTCCGGGAATATTTCGTGATATTCCTGGGTATCGATGACCCGCTGTATTTCCCGGTTGAATTTACGGGCTTTGGGTGCTGAATAGGATACAACGGCAACCTTTGTGTCAGGCTTTTTCCCAAGTATGTATGCAGGCAGCCTGCGGGTTGATCCCTCGGATTTTCCGTGCTGTGGCGGCATGAAGACCATTAGCTTTTTGATCCGGCCATCAGCAAAGTCATTGAGAACGCCATAGTATCGCAAATGAAAAGGAGCCGGCTCAAAAGTTGGCATGGTGGCTTTCGTAAAAGTCAGCAAGCTGGCCCGGCTTTCCCTTGTGAGCCTCTCCTTCAACAGGTTCATGTATGTAACCTTTTCAGCGGTCGTCATGGATTAGAGGATTGCTTGAAATGTTCAATGTCAGGGTTTATTGGTATATTCATTATATTTATGAAAAATTGATTTATTAAAAACGTTGCATAATTGCTGGATAGTAAGTACTATATAATTAATATCTTAATTTTATTAGATTTTCCACCCATCACGCCTTTCGGCATCTAATCGTCACCTAAATAAACATTATGGCTTCATTGTCGTAAGATTCTAAAACCTTATTCGGTTCATCCCTGTCAAAGAATCCAGGATTTGTTGTGCTCACGCCAAATTTTATGCCCTTTGTCGTAGAAATTGCATCAATATCAAGTATCTTAAATCTATTTGCTCCGGTTCCAGCCCCAAAAATGCGCCCGCTTGTTATGCATCTTATCGTCTGACCAGGAGCCGCATCATCCAAGGCAATTCCGCTGAAATTATCTGATGATGTAGCTTTTTTTACTCCTGAATCTCCGTCAAATGATATTGCCATACCTTTCAATATTGCAGTTGCATCCGTATTCATGACTACTTTCATGCCGTCAAATTGTGGGTAATACTCAAATCCAGGGGAGTATGTATCAACATCTGCAACCGTGCCAATAACGGAAGTTATCTTGCTGATTACATAGGCATTGTTCTGCGCTGTGTAATTTTCATTGAACGTAACATTATAGGTTGACCCGTCAATTATTATCGTAAGAATTTTATTTACAACAGTACAGTCTCCGAGCTTCTTCCCAAGACTGGTGTGGGTCGTACCTTCGTCAATGTCTTTTCCACCGACAGCAAATCCTTTCAATGTATCACCGCCATCTTTAAAATAATAACCGTATTTGAATTTCCACTGCCACAGCGTTGTTTCTTCAACAACCCTGTTCTTATCTCCGATTATAGCCTCAAATGCCGAGCTGTTTTCATTGAATCGAACAGTAGATAACGCTCCCGCAGATTTTGATGTTATACGCAACCCTTTTCCCTTGGGGTTTCCGTTGTAAAAAAGAAGCGGTTTTGAAGAACATTTTATCATGCAATTTGCATAATCCGCCCAAACCGAGAACGCTGTATAATACCACTGATAGGAGAAAGTATTAAATCCGTTGAACCTGCAATCTATAAGATTAACATTGACAATTCGCTCAACAGGATAATTTGCTAATTGTATGAACCCGTAAACATCACAGTTGATTAGATTTACCTCGCCACCCCTTTTCACGGTATTAAGTGCTGTGTGCATCGCAAATGCAGACCCCTCGGTCTTAATTGTACAGTTTGCAATATTCCACACCTGACCGTCTCTCATACCAGTTCCAAAAACTGTTCCCCCAGCACTGCCTCCCATTTCAACATTGCCTTTATTCTCTAAGTAGCAGTGATCAATTGTCAGAGTCTTATTTGTAACGAGGTTTCCTCCCTCAAAATGTACATTGTATCTACAATTCTTAGCAATGATGCTCATATTGCTAAGTTTACTGTTTGAGTTCCACATAACAGGTTGGTAGTCTGTGTATATTTTCCCTGATGGGAATACAGAACCTGCTGCAAGTTCAACAGCAACAACAGATTTGTCTTTTCCAAGTCCTTCTACATCTATCCAGTCTTTACCTACAATCACAGTTGGTTCTCCAAACTGACCATCATCATAAACAAAGTCAGAGGGGTCTGTGAACAACCAAATCCCCTCGCAAAGGATCTTATATCTTTTCTGACTTGAAGCATCTGTGATAGAGGCTAAAGCATCCCCTATGGCGTTCAGTCCGACAAAATCAGCGTCAACCCCAGCTGTCCCAAACCTTTTGCATGTTATTTCTGTCAAAGTGTATGGTATCTGAGTATTAATTATTTCTTTTGATTCAGGAGTACTCAAAACCTGGAGGATCTGTTTCTCAGTTCTATATATCTCTTTGCTTTTAGCTAAAGAGGATTGGCTCTCAGTCTGAGGATCAATGTAAAATCCATCGAACTCTACAACAAGGTCTGACCCAGTTACAGCGGTTCCAGATCTCAGTTGCATGTAAAGTTTAACAGCAGAGGAGTATTGCGATAGATTTTGAGACAATTCGCATGTCATAACTCCATTAGATACAACTCCTGTTCCTTTCGTAGTAGTTACACCAGAACCAAAAAGATAATAGTCGATTGTTCTTGATTGCCAATTTGAAACCTTGAACTTTGCAATATATTTTCCTGATATTCCAGAACTCTCTGCATATAAATCTTTGGTCCAATCAGGGAATAAATTTATGAGAGAATCATTTCCAGTCTGCCCCACAGGTATAGTAAATTTAGATTCACTATTTTTAATGGCACCATTTGCAACTACACAAGTTGTAGAAATATTATCTGGGATAGTTCTATAAAATCCATCAATCTTTAAGGACAAAGGACTTATTTTAGTATCAACTAAACTTGCTTTGAAATAGAAAGCTGGGTTGATTATCATCTTTGTTGTTCCGTAATTTCCTACTGAAGAACCTTCTACTATAAGCGAATAGTCAATCGTCATATCAATATCACAAGCATAAGAACCCCCCGATGAAGCTGATGCTGCTTTAAGGGATATAAAAGTTTTCCCTGAAACAGACCCAGCTTCATTGTTCCAAAAGAATCGTTCTTCCACCTCAGTTGAAGCATTGATTCTTTTCATTACGATTTGATCTTTTACTGTTGCGTGATTCCTGAATAATTGTTCGATTGCGTAATAATAACCGTCTGCGGTATTATTGCATTTTATATCAATGATAGCTGATCTCACTCCCGAATTTTCTACATGATATTGATTTTTGCTCGACCAGAGTGGTGTATTGCCCGCTAATTGACCCAATTCATCTGTCACCGCTTTTTGACTCATCACGTCTGATAAACTGGCTCCGGTGGTTTGGACAACGGAAGTCTTGTCAACCTTTGCATCATCAACCGCTTTGAGTGTTTTGGGCGCAGCGGTATAACCATGGTCAGCCTTATTAACTGTTGCAGCCACAGCCTGATCCCTTGCGGTTTCGGCAGCGGTCTTTGCTGTTTGGGCTCCGGTTAGGGCTGTCTGTGCGCCTGATAATGCCGTTTCGGCACCTGCTTGGGCTGTTTCGGCTGCGGTTTGTGCTGCCAGGGCATCTGTCTTGGCTGTTTCAGCTGCGGTCTTATAAGCGAGCGCATCTGCAGCAGCCTGAGAGGCATCAATTGCAAAATCAGATCCGGTAAAGTGTACTGATATTTGACTGTTTTGAAGGAAAACGATCTCGGTGGATCCGGAGTTGTCCGGACGTTCATCTCCGTCAACATATGGATCGGCAAGGCGACATTCGATGGTCTTGCTTATAACCTTACTCCCTCCGGAGGTTGCAAACTCAAGAACGATGTTCAACCTTCCAGCCTTCAGGTCTGCGGTGTCTGTTTTGGACAGGGTTGCCGTGAAGGTAGTGGCGTTCACGGAGGTGATTGAGGCCGTTTTTACGGCCGAGAACGGTGTGAAAAACTTTACGACCTTGCTGGTGTATGTGCTTAGGTCGTTGGTTGACGAGAATGTCAATGTGATGTCTTCTCCCTTATAGAACAGTGCTTTCATCTTATCCTGATTAGTGGGTTATTTGCTATTTAATTTGGCCTCCAGCTCGGCAATCTTGGCATTTAGCTCCTCGTCGCTCAAAGCGGCAAACAGATCCTTTCCATCCTTGCCGGTCAGCTCGTTGTTCTGGCGGTTTTTGTACTCTTCCGCGGCCTTGTTGGTCAAAAGGAATATTGTTGCAGCCACATTGGGCTGAAAATGCTTTTTAATGGTGGTTTGTTCCTTTATCTTCGGCTTGCCATCCTTGTCGTTCACATAAACCGTTTTCTTTTCGTCGGCATCGTATCCGTTTATAAGCTTACGAAGGGAATTCTTTGCCTCCTGGACAAGTATCTCATCGAATTCGCCTCTTGCCTTTTTAATAGCCTCCAGAAATTCCGGTTTTGATTCCTGCCAGTCATAGAAGGTGCTTACAGCGATGCCAGCCATCGAACACAACTCGACGACCGTATAGCTATCCCTTTTTATCAGGTCAGTTATTTGCTTCACTATTCGCTTGTTATACTTTGCCATGACTATTCCTTCAGTTTACAAGTAAATCCACGGTCCTGTAGCTCGGAGAACAGTTCAGAGAGCTTCATGACCTCGCCACATTCAACGATAAGCTTTGTTGAGATCTCTTTCTTGGCTTCTTCTTCCGGATCATCGGGTTTTAGCTCTGGAAGCATGACGCCCCAATCATCTAGATCGACATCCCAATTCTGCTGGATTTGGGCAATCGCATTGTGGTCCCAATCAAGGTTTGCCTTGGATGTTGAGTTGTCAGCCAGGGCAAGTTCCCGGCCAGTTTTTGTATTGAGGTCGATATCGGTTCTTTTGACGGCCACCAGCTTGGTTCCGTCTGTTTCGACGATTATGATGTCTTCGATTCCGATGGAAGCGGCGGCTTCGGTGGATTTGTTTCCGGCAATGATTTGGTTGTTTTTATCCAAGAGGATGGATCTACCCGCACCGAGTTCCCGGAATGATTTTTCGATCAGGTGATTTCCGTATTGGGTTCCCTTGTTGGCGTTTAGATCATCCGGGACCAGTTGGCTGATTTTTGTTTCGACAACGGATGGTTTCATGCTAATGCTTTTCGCTAAAATAGCAAAGACGTATCAGACTGATACTTGAAATATGAAAAAGTTGTGCAAATCTTATGGGGATTAAGCCGGCACTAATTGCGGTTTTTGGGGCAAAAAGCAGCAGTTTTCAGGAATTATCCCGGCTTTTGATGTACATTTTCATCATTTTTTAACCTTTTTTGAATCAAAAAATACTTACTTTCGCGCAATAATTGTAACTTGGTTACGCCAAACAAAACCATCGACTCGTAATGAGAAATGCCAATTACCGTGGAATTCCTTGCTGGTACAATCCAGTAACCGACGAGCTGAAAGGCAGAAATTGGTTTTACGATCTATTGGTTTCTTGCAACATTTGGTGGGACATCAACGTTCTATGTATTGAAAGTCTTCCGATCTGGGTTGAAGTTGACGAGTTGGAAAAAAAATGAGCAGCCGGTTGGCCCCAGCTGCCCATAGTTAACAAGCGACGATGTACATCGCTACTAGAGATTTCCCTCTGAATCTAGGATTCCTGCTTGCCAATGACAATCCAAAATCGGAAGACTTTTCTTCCTTTTGGATAAATCCATCGGCCATGTCGAAAAACTCTTTTCGCAAAGATGAGTTTCTCAACATTACTGTTGCGAATTCTATAAACCTCCATTTTTTATGAGATTTAACCCTGACAGCCGGGTCGGCTATTTTACTACAGGAGTAAAATACATTTACGCCATAGTTGTCTATTGATTTTACTTTGTGGTTAATAACAACTCCTGCAGGCCTATAAAAAATGGATCAGCAAATAAAGAACTCAAATCTCTTGCTACAAAAATAATCAATATGTAAGTTATTTTTTTACGTTTAGCAATGCTTTCATTGCAAAGTTTTCAACGTTCGAGCGTTAGTATCCTGTGAATTAATTAGTTGACTCCCATTTGTAACACCTTGGGTGTTGAAAGATGTTGAAAACTAGAGGGTTGTCATCATTTACCGTTTTTGATTATATTCCGGTAAATGACTGACATCCAGTAATATATGAATGTTCAAATGATTGTTTGAAAATTGAAATGTTATAAAGTGCAAATTTTTTACCTTGATTTCAGTGGTTTTTTATGCACAAAGTATTCACAATAGGTGTTTTAGCTGAATCTAAAGAGTAATAGCTGGATTGGATCTTTATGAAGTATTATCAGATTATCCCGGTGGCAGATCCGGGATGTAATGTACCATCTTGCAAGTTTTCCAAACGTATTAGGCTGGTCCAGAGTGCAGGTAATCCAGATCATCCGGACTTTGTTGACGGTCATTTCCTGTCCATCAACCTTGTGTTTTACCCTGGTTCCTGGCTTTAAATCAATCCCCATAATCTCTCAACTAACATTTGAGTCAAATTGCAAATCAGAACTGGATCTCGGTTTGTCCGATAAGCTTTCCGCTCTTTATGGTTCTGTTTCGGTGCTGCCGGTCGTAATTGTTGTGGCATTTCTGGCACATTGCCATCAGGTTTAAATAGTCGCAATTTTCCGGCTGGTGGTCGAGGTGAGCGACTGTAAGTATGATTCTGATGGCTCCATCTTCACCTGAAAGGCATAGTTCTCTGGTCTTGCTGTTAACCCATGCGTAATTTGGAACTCCGCAGACTTCGCACCGGTTGTTTGCCCGATTAAATCGGATATCTTCGGATATTTGCTTCCAGTTCTCTGGATAACGTGCTTTATTTTGTGTTTTGATCGGCATATGTTTCAAAATTATTGGTTAAGGTTTTTTCCATCCAAACAGAGTTGGGCTCATCCGTATTTTCTCCAATTTCGACGTATCCACGCTTTTTGTACCAATCGTATTGCCAGGTGTTTTTTTCGACCCAGAGACAAGAATATTTAGCATTAAAATCAATGCCTATTTTTTCGCGGATAATCTGAAGTTCGGTACCTAACGCTTTTTTTCGAGCCTTTGGGGATACTGATAGATTGTCCAAGTAAATAGTTGTGTCATCATCCCAATACCAGTAAATTCGAGCAAAAGCATTGCCTTTTCTCTCCATGATCCATATTGAGCCGCCCCAAACCGATCTCATATAGTGGTAAAGGAAACGATGACTGATACATAGTAGTGCTTTTCGTATCTTTTTTGCTGATATCATTTTTAAGAAATTTCAACTTAGTCCCAAGGTGAACCTATTCTGAAATGGTTAATTCTTCTCCGGTCAGGGCAAAATATAGGTTCTGCAATTGATGAACGTACTCTAATGGCGGTTCGATCTCGTTGTTATACCGAACGCCATACCCGCTTTCGGGATCTCCGTTTATGCTGAATAATCCCGTTGGTGTTTCCTTTGTCCAGAAGTAAAAATCATAACCACCTTGATCTAACCCAAATTTCACCAGCCATTCATCGGTTAGTGGGATAGGCTCAATAAATTCATCGAACTGACTGTATGTTCTTATAAACCTTGCATTACGACTTTTATGGCGCAATGAAACCACGTTTTTTGACTCTGGAAACTCCTTGTCGTATCTTTCGTTGATTCCATAAACACTGTATATTTCACGATTTGTTTCGGGTAACAAATCGTTATGGATCTTTACTAAATTCCCGATTCTTAACTCGTTTGCGTTCATGTCATTCAGTTTTATTTGTTTTATTAAATCTCCATTCTTGTATTGCCATTATGATCATTCCGACTACAACCGTTAAATATGACCCGGCAAAGCACAATGCTATTCCTAATTCTTCACTCATACTGCTTTAATTAATTAAGTTTTCTTGCACGTTTTGCTTTAATAAAATGGTTCAACTTCCCCTCAAGGTGTGTTATTCAAATTTTTGTTTATACAGCCATTCCTGAACTAGGATGGTTTCATTGTCTATCTTCTTGACTCCTGATTTCGGGAGCCATACTTTATCACCTTCGCAGTCAAAAAGGATCGCTTTATCCAGAGCCTTAAGCTGCCGGGCATAAATCTTTACAGCCGGTTTGTTGTTTACTTCGAACATTGCGTGCCTTTTTGTTTGGGTTTAACAACAATTGGGAATCCTGCATGATGCCATGCCAAAAGAGCTGCATCCCTAATCTCCTGATTGGTTCTGGCGACAATCCCGGGAATAAACTGCGCAATTTCTTCATGGGTGATTTTCCGATCTGCCCCGGACCATACTTTTTTCAGAGGTCGGACCAGCTCTACATGCACTCCAAAATGATGGCACATTTCAACGATTTTGCGACCGGTCTCATGATTTCGTCCCACGGCATTGCCCTTTGACGCAGAAAGACGACGGGAATCGCCTTGCCTTATATGCCAGTGTGCTTCATTAAGCCACCCCGCCTCTATTATAACCAACGTGTCTGGTACCAGTAACTGCAGGTCAGTAATTAAGTCAATCAGGACAGGAAATGGCATGTTGTACATATCCATCTTTTTGGTCCTCAGGTTCAAAATTGCAACTCCAGACTTTTCACAGTCCGGATCAATGGCCAGGATTACATCTACTTTTTTCATGGTCATAGTATGAAGGTTATTGCCACCCAGACCAATCGACCGGTTAATACGACAATTAATAAGATAACTGCCCAGAAAAGGATCCTGGCACTGTCCCGATGTGATTTCTCCTTGTAGTTGTATTCATTCATTTCAGTTCCCTCCCAAGATACATGACAGTGAAGACAGTCCCGGCGCCAATGCTGGCACTTGATATGGAGAATCCCCATCCGATTATCTTCATGGCCAGAACTCCTGCCAAAAGCAACCAGGCACCAATAAAGAGCGCAGGCAGATTTGATTTTTTGATTTTCATATCCGGTGTTTTAAAGGTTATTGTTTGCTTCCAAGGAGCCTGATAGTCTCGGCAACGATCTCGGTTGAATGCCTGGTGGTCCCGTCATTGTCCTCCCAGCTGCGGTTCGTGATTTTCCCCTCCACATATATCTGGCTGCCCTTCTTTACATACTTGTCCACGACATCTGCCAGGGCTCGCCAGACAATAATGTTGTGCCATTCGGTCTGGGTGACTTTTTCCCCGTTTCGTCCCAAATAAGTTTCTGAGGTGGCCAGTGAAAAACTCGCTCTTTTCCCTCCCTCAAATGATTTCACTGCCGGATCCTGCCCGACATTCCCGATTAGGATAACTTTGTTTATTGACATGATTATGCTGTTTTATGGTGATTTTGAATCACAGTGATACATTCCCTTCGAAATAAAATTCAATGCCCTTTACAAGATCCCGGAATTCGCGATTTACATCAATCTCCGTCTGGAAATTTTCAGGATACCTGGACACGGTAGATCTGCTTCTGTTGACCATTCTGGCAACCTCCCTGGGCTTGTATTGCTCGACACTCAACAAGTAATTGCCGAAAACAAGCCTTGCAAAGTGATTGGGGAGCTTTTTGTTGCGCTGGGTATATTCCTCATAGGAAATGCCGGTAGCTTGATAGATAGCATCCTTTAGCTTTTTTATGGGATCCCCGTTGACTCCGTTTTCATGTAGAATGAGCATCCCCATTTCCTCAGCGATGAATCTTTCAATCCGGGCACCCTTTGATTTCTTCCAGTTTCGGATCATGAAAATGGCATCGCAACCAAAGAGCATTTCGATGTCACGTACCATGTGCTCTTTCCATTTTTTTGTTTGGTCGGATCCGGTCAATGGGTTTACCGGCCTTAATCCCATACCTCGAACAATATTCTCGGCGTTTTCAAATTTGGCCCGGGCATCGTCGATATCAAGTCCCGTTATTTGGCCTGAGATGTAAACTTTCATAGGCTATTGGTTTTTTTGTTTTCACTTTTGAGCTGGTTCAAATATTTTTGTTTTGCCTCATTTAGTAGTTTTGATTCATAAGTGTCTGGCTGTTTCGATAAATAAGCCCCTCTTTCTTGCCGGTATTCGCGGCACCACCTTAACAGTTCCGCTGGATCAATTCTGCCGTAAAAGCTTCCATATCGGCCTTTCTTGATATTTTTAAAGAGAAGGGCCAGTTCAGCAATATTCAGGAAGTATAATTCTTCATAAATGAGAAATGCCAGCTCCTGAACTTGTTCCTCAATAATGGTCAATCCCAAAATCATTGAAAGATTATTTATCCAGGATTCAATTAGAAACATTGGGGTGTCCTTGGTGTAGACTTCCTTTAGTTCAAAGAGCTTTACAAAAGGCTTATCATGAGCATCACCAACGGTTCTGATGTTTTCATACCTTCTCATTACGGCACTATGGTTAAAAGCCTCGAGGAAATCAATCTGCTTTGGATATTTCTGCAGAATTGCGGTTTTAATCTCCTGTCTGACTTGATATCCGGGCAGCGAGGTTTTGCATGTTGGCAGATGCTTGCTGTTTTGCGTATTCGGATGATGAGATCCTGTTTCCATTTTTTGAATGTTTTTGATTTTCATTGTCATAGTTTCCTTCGATGATTTTTTGAAAATTGTTCGGGCGAATCATCCAGTCGAAGGTGGCCTTGAATCCGGTTCTGTTTTCGCCTTTCAAAAAATTGCTGTTAGCGGCTCTTTTTATCATGTCTGCGAAGACTTCTTTTCCATGGTCTCTTATTCTTGCCCTAATGCTGCTCTTTCTGCTGTCGGAAATTGGGTAGCGCACAAATCCAAATGAGCCCTTTGTACTGTTATTAAAAAAGTCAACAATGCCCTTGTAATTAATCTGATCTGGCTGTGTCGGACTTTCTGAGTCCGACGTAGAAGCTTTAGCTTCTATAGAATCTTCTTTCATTCTTTCATTCTTACATTCTTGTAATGTGTTCACTCGTTGTTCACTCGTTGTTCGGTCGTTGTTCAGTTGTTGTTCAATTCGTTGTTCACTCTCCTGATATTCGGTCCAGTTTTGTATTGATATTCTGCGGCTTGTGGTTGACGTTTGTTGTTCTATTTGATGTTCGATTTCGAAGCGTTTTAGAATGCGTTGCACCTTGCTTTCGGAAATGTTTAATCTGTCCGCAATGACTTTTCTTCCGGTTATGAGTTCACCTGGATTTAGGGTGATCCTGCTTCCCGAAAACATCTTATCAATTTTGTCATGGGTCGCCTCCAGGAGTAGATATATCCAGACAGCAAGATGTTCCGCGTCGCGACATACAACGGGATTGTATAGCACCTTGCGGTGTAGCTTAATCCATCCTTTGTTATCCATTATGAATAGGAGTTAAAAGATAACCCCTACCAGTTTTGTAATGCCTCTCACCTCATTACTCCACTGATAGGGGTATTTCTCAAGTTATATCTTTTTGTTGCAGTTGTGAGAGGTGCAACGCTATGTTCAGAACTCCAATACGTGTATCACAATAATACGCAAGAAATTGATTCAATGTATCACAGTAGTACAAATATTTATGAGTTCTGGGCATTTTCACGGCACAAAGGATTAAATTTCAATGATGGCGATGTCCGGACAGATTTGCCGGATTAAATCAAGCTGGGTGTCAATCACCGTATTACGCAGGTCCTCCATGATTGTCTGGGCGCCAGGAGAAAGAAGCGTAAATGCGACCTCCCGTCCATCAATCTTGGCAAATGTCTCAACCTCGATTTTTTCGGAACCTGTGCCCTTGAAAATGGGAATTACGAGCTTGAATGATGGCGGGAGATTAGAATTCACTACCTGGGCAAAATTGTCCGTTCGGTCACCACTTTCCTTCATGGATCTTTCGATCTTGCTGTTGACCGTGGCAGTGAAGTTCATGAGCTCATTTACAAGCCTCATGTTCTCTGCCCTATCCTCAAAAAATGATCGGTTCATCTTGAAGAAAACTCCCAGTTCGTTAGGTGACCAAACCTTGCCGGTATTGATGCCGAATTGCAAAAACTTCGGATTGAATTCGAGCTGTCCTGTAACCTTTCCCCTTGTGTACTCATCGTTTTCATTGATGACAAGGGAAATGTTGATTTTGTCCCTGTCAACAAGGATATGACTCCTTTTCTGATTTACCTGATCCTGCTGATCAAGCCTCTTTTCAAGAAATACAAACGGTGCCGATATCGTTCCATGAATACTCAGTTTTATCGGGGCTTTTACTGGAAGTTCATTCACTTCGTTGACTTCCCGAATAATTACTTCGGCCTTTTCAACTCCTGGTTGAAAATTGAATTGCACTTGTTTTGCTTGCATGTTGTTAAGATTTTAAATGGTTTATTACTAGCTTTCAGTGCCGGTCCTTTTCATCTGGAAAATGGTACCCTGAAGTTCGTCTGCATAGGCTGGCCTGTGATCAATGAGATCGCCGTCCTGGTTGTAGAAGCCTACCTCCCGACTGTCGTTGTCGATGAACTTATAGCATTTCTCAGTGGCCAGCTCAGCCTTGTTTTTGAGGCCTGAAAGAAGCCTGATTTTCTCCTCAACGAGAGGTTTCATCCTTTCCTTAAACTCTGCCATGAGTTCCTTTTTCTCGGTTTCAATGTCATTGATCCGGATGGCGGTTTCCGATAGGGAATTCTTCATTTGAAGAAGCTGGTCAGAGGAAAAGCGCTTCATATAAATCTTTTCTTCAACCTTGTCGCAGTTGTCCATGAGAAAAGCAATCCGCTTCTTCCCTGGCTCGATGTCCTTTCCTAATTCTTTGTGCATTTTGTTCTTTTTAAAATGGATTATTGATTGTAATTCAACCTACATATGAATAATTGCAGTGAGGGCAACCGGTTACAAGTTCGCTGCCTGCCTTTTCGACAGAGATTCCGGTCTTGTAACCTCTATGGTCGATTTCTGTATAGATGTTCTTGTTACACCTGTAGCAAATGCCATTTGCCGGTCCAAAGCGAGGATATCCTTTCTTTATCAGAAACTCTTTTTGGGCTTTGATGGCCATTTCAATGTCAAAGGTTTGCATGATTAAAATGGTGTTTTGTTAAAATTGATTTTTAAGCCTTTGTCGGCCA
This sequence comes from Prolixibacteraceae bacterium UBA5740, assembly GCA_002419285.1. Classification (GTDB taxonomy): domain Bacteria; phylum Bacteroidota; class Bacteroidia; order Bacteroidales; family Prolixibacteraceae; genus UBA1413. The sequence goes on from DIFU01000128.1 coordinate 38,056, forward strand.
CATGTACATTTTTTCCAGTCGCAAGGTGGATATCCCTCTGGAACTCAAATTCGTTTGAATTGCCGCTCGAGAGGTGTATTAGAACGATGTTATTCACCTTTGTGAGATCATTTGCATTAAGGGCTTCAAGGCACGTGTCAAATGACATATGTGATTCCAACGTCCTTTCCAGAAGAACCCCTGGTATCCTGCCAGCCTTGACATTGGAGTCAAGCAGATCCTTTCGGTAATTGCATTCAATGAGGATGTTGTTCAGTCCCTCAAACCGGTAGGGCAGGTAATAGGTGTCCGTTGCAAATAGGACATTCCCCATTTCCTCGTGGTGGATCAAAAACCCAAAGGGTTCAGCACAGTCGTGTTTCACATCAAATGGAAGGACGGTGAAGTTCCCGATCGAAATTTTCTTGCCAGACGTCATGGCAATGGGGTAATTTCCATTTTTAAGTGGAAGGCTGCCAATTGTGCCACTTGAGGCGTAAACCTTAACCATGGCCTTTAAAACATCATTTACATGTCTTGAGTGATCTCCATGCTCATGCGAGATAAGACACCCGGCAATCTTGTTGATTTTAAACCCAACAGCTTGCTTCACCCGGGAGAACGGTACCCCGCACTCAATTAAGAGTGCTTCGGTGTCGTTCTGTAAAATGTACCCGTTACCGGCAGAGGAGCTGCCCAATACTTCCAGGATCATAGGTCAGAGAATTAAAAATTCGGTTTTCTGGTGGTTTTCTCCTGTGCGAAAAGGTCTTCGTTGACGGGAGCTTTCAGGGGATCCTTCTTCTCTATATCTGCCTTGGCTTCCTCCTTGACTGGCTGGCCTTCCGGCTTGGAATCTTCCATGGTGAGGGTCGTCTTGTTCGCGTGTGCCGCCTTTTCTTTCTCAACTCTTTCTGAGACATCCTCATACTCAACGTCGATAATGTCCCGGATTTCATCATCTGTCTTCATACCCATCGAGAGCTCGGGAGCATAGGCATTTGTCCAGAACGAGGCTGCGCGGTACATAAGCATCTGGCGTGTCATTGTCTGCCATTTACTACCGGCCTTGGTGTACCATCCTTCTTGGATGGCCAGCTTGATATCGATAGGAGAGGACTCAAGAACCTCGTCAGACCTCTTTGCCGTCGTGAAGGCGACACACTGTAGATTGTCAATTTCGGTTCCGTCAAATTCCTTTACCTTTGGCTCCTTTCGTTTGCTTACATTGCTCCATTCATAGTCGGTGTAGCTTACCTTCCCAACCCTGCCAAGATTCGTGATCCTGAACTGTAATGGATTGAACCGGCCACATGTGTTGACTGTAGCAATCAGGAACTTTGAGGACCAGGCAGGACGGCCGTAAATTGGCGTCATGTTCTGCATGATCATCAGCGGACTTGCCCCGATTCTCTGGGAGATTTCAATGGCAATCATACAGTTGGCCATTGCCTTTTCAATCGGGTTTTTTTCACTGACCTTGTACATGTCTGGCACAAGCTCTGAGTTGGCGAACATCTTGCAGACTCGCTGCATGGTTTCAAATTGAACCGGATCAAAGAAGTTGAAAACTGCCACTGAATTCGGTTCCTGAACCGTCTGTAATTGATTTGATTTTTCCATTGTTGCGGATTTTTGTTTTTCCATGATTATTTTGTAGAAATGGTAAGTTCTTTGTCTTTTGTAACCTTTAGGAATACCATCTGGGATCCGGCATTGATGTATTCGTTGACGGATTCAGAGTTGTCGCAGAAGATTGGAGCGGATACGTTGTAGAAGCCTGAGAGAGTATTGATGATATCCAGACCGGCATTGATCCTTTCGGCCGAATTGGTTACCGATATCGGCACACCAGCCTTATTTGTGGGGATACATGTTTCAAATTCATTGCCGTCAAGGGTTTTGTCAAACAGCTGGAAGCGGACAATCTTGAAAAGGCCATTTATCCTCCTGTCACACTCCTCAATCTTGAGCTTGTTGAAGTCGTTAATCGTGAATTCAGTGTTCTCGATATCTGCAATCTGCTGGGCCAGCTTTTTAGCTTCATCCTGCAATTTCTGAATCTCGGATTCATGCTTTAGGATCAGGTCCCTGTCGGCCAGATTTTTCAACAAATCATCACGTGTGGCGTTCAGTTCCTTTTTCTTCTCCTGCAGATCTGCAGTTTCAACCGCTTTCACATTTGAGATAGACTCATGGATCTCGTTGATGCTTTTCTCCAATTCATTCCATTCCTGGAGTTCTGAAGCAACAACCTGTTTCGGCTGAGCGATCGGCATTTCAACAATTTTCAGCTTTAAGGCTTCGTGCTCTGATTGCGCTGTAGCTAATTTCTGTTCTGCTTCTTTCAGGTACTTTTCAGCATCTTTGATCCGGCCTTCCATGGACTGAAGTTCGTCTTTCTTGTTAGCGCCTTCCTGGTTGATCTGATTCAGCTTTCGTTCTTTGGCTTCGAAAAATGCTGTTTCAGCTGCTTGCTGTGCTTCGCTGTGTTTGCCTTTTGCAGCTGGATCCCCGCATTCAGTTTTAAAAATTGGACAGATCAAACATCCTGCCTGCGCAGTGTATTCCTTTGCGTTCTCTTTTACCCAATCTTCCCGAAGCTGTTCAAGTTCCTTTGACTTATTTTCAGCCTTCTGGTGAAGTATGGCCAGCGAACGTTTTGATTCGTCAACTTCATTTATGGCTGAATCGAGTTTTCTTGTTGCAGTGGTGAACTGATTCGAAAGTTCATTCCTTTGCTGGTTCGCTGCGAAAGCATCTTGATGTGCCTGATTAGTGGCATTATTTAAGATTTCGCGCTGTTTCGTCTTCAGGCTGTTAATTTCACCCTGCTTTGCCTGTATATCCTCATACTGGCTGCGAATAGACTTGGAACGATCGGCAATCTGATCATCAACCTCACGTATTTGGTCGTTTACAATCTTGAGCTGTTTTTCGATCATCTCAAAGTCACGGTTCGCTGGCATTAATCTGGACGTCTGGTCAATGCGCGGATTGATCCGTTCAAGTTCATCATTGAGTCTTTTTTTAGTCGCCCTGAGCTCATCCTTGATGTCTTTCAGCTTCTTCCCATTAAGCATCTCAAGAAGCTCGGCAAACCTTGGATCAGAACTGGCAATCTCATGATCTGAGGCGGTGCCGGCAATCTGAAAAAGAAATTCCCGTTGTTTCTGCCAGTTGAGTGCCAGGAATGCGGATGCGTGAGTGATCAGTTTGAAAACCGTTTCATCGATAATGGCATCAATGATGCTTTTGTATTCACCGGCTTTCTTTGGAACATCGTTTACCCAATACAGGGTTTCGTAGCCGTCAAAAACTTCCTCTGAAGTACCTCTGCGGCGAACCCACTTGGGATGCAGAACCCTTTTTAATGTCAGCGATTCTCTTCCGGTGTCAATCGTGGCACAAACCTCCGAATCCAGTCGATTCAGTTTGTTTCCCTCAATGATAGGGGTGATTTCATAGTCCTTTCTGTCGAACTGGTCCTTGCCGAATAGCAGCCAAACAAAAGCGTCGAAAACTGTTGATTTCCCCTTCTTGTTGTCTCCGGCAATTTCTGTCTTTTCTCCAAAGTCAATGGAGAGATCCTTGTGTCCCCTGAAATTGATCAGGGATAATTTGAGAAGTGTTACTCTTTTCATTTTGTTGCGGTATTAAAATTTTTATCTCTCTTCTGTTGTCAGATATGTTGCCCGATTGCAGGTGCGTGCCACGGATTCGAGCTGGATCCGGTCAATTCGCACAGAGGCATTTCGAGGACCATCCTTTTTTACCTTCACAAGGCCCTCGGCTATCCATCTTTTTACTATTGCCTCGCCGTAGGCTCTGTAAGCCTCTCTTAGCTTGAGGTATGGCTTTGCAAGGCCCAAATCAACCAGGGCTTTTTGTGCCCCGACATGGGCAGCATCTACCAGAGCATTCCGAAATTCGGTTTCTGTCTGTGGGAGCGGAAGTCTCATCGTATGTTCTATTAAATGTTGAGTAAATAATCTTTGGTGCGTCGACGAACCTGTCTTAATGTTCTACATTCAGTCCTGTTTGTTCTTGTCCTGAAAGTCACGTTGTTATGCGTGAGCAATTCTCTGGGTAGCAGGAATAGCAGCAAGACAATGGCCATCGATTTTCTGGCAAAAGGTGAAAGGTTGAATGATATCTTGAATCGAGTACAGAACCACCATGCTGAGAGTTCGTTGGATTTTGTGACACCTGTCTTTTCGTAAATGCTGCGTGCTGTGTTTTCAACGGTTCTTTCCGATATGAAAAGCAATCTGGCGATATCCTTTTTCGTGGCACCCCACGCAATCATCTCGGCAATTTCAGTTTCACGCTTTGTTAAAGTTGCGGCAGCGTTCATCTTAATTATCCTCCTGTTTATTGCGCAAAAACTTGTTCACGAAATAGATCTGCCCCTTGCCTGTTACCTTACTGGTTGTGGATACCAGGGTAGTCCCGTCCGGTTTTGTAATTGTTGTCTTTTTCAACTCAAACAGGCCCAATCCCATTGCACGCTGTGTCGGTTGATTGTAGTATTCACCCATTCTCCCAAGGTATCCATGGTTCCGAAGCCAAGTGAAAAGCCGGTTTTGGCCGATTTCGTATCCATTTTGTGTGATAATCTTTGCCAATTCAGCAACCAGGACCGATCTGTTACTGGTTTCAACGGCTGTGGCGAAAAGTACCTTGGGAGCCTGCTTCTCGATTTGCTCAGCCTGGCGCTTGATGGTGTCATCAGCTATTTTTAAAGCCCTTGCCATTATCTGCTCTGGTGTTTCGTCAGGTCTTGTCACCATATAACCACCGGATTTGCGGATCGTTGGAAGTACCTCAGAGGTTACCCATTTGCGGAATGCTTTCGCTTCAGGTTTACGACTGTCGAGGATTACATCATACAAGCCATCTTCATTGACGAAGTTTGCCATCTGTGTCCCACCGGCAGTAACAAGGGGGTGACTTGAAATCACATCCTTTTCCAGCCGTCTTGCTACTGCAGAAGACTGTAATTCCAAAACTCCACATATATCGGAAAGACAAAATATTGGGTCGCCTGCTTCTGATTTGGCAGTTCTGATCTCTCCGAACAGAGGATTTATGAAAACTTGAATCTTTGTAGTCATAGTTTTTGAGGCTTAATTTGTTTTGCTGTCTTCGTATTTCTGGAATGTCCTGCTGGCATAGATCAACGACAGACAGAAGTTGAGAAGGACTGGTATGTAATACCACAGTTCTTTGTCGGTGGAAGGTTCTCCTGAGAGCAATATCAGCGACAGGCTGAACCATACGATTGCGATTGTCTTTTTCATTATATGGGTAATTCAAAAGGTTTCGCAATCAATTCACCGGTTTCGGCACTTCTGATGTATTCTTCAACCTGTGCCTTTACATACTTTACTCCATCCGGACCAAACAGGTCATGAGCGAAAAGCAGCAATTCGTGTATCTCGTGGTCGAGATGCATTCGTTTTGAGAGGGATTCTTCATTCATGGTCTGATCCTCCCCAAACATCGGTTACACCATATTTTTGGAACACGGCTTCGATTGCCTCGGCCTCGGTAACCTTGGGTTCTACCTTTCCATTCAACCGGACAGACCAGGCCATTCGAGTTGAAATGTTAAGGACCTGCATGATTTCTTGCCTTACTGCAGCTATATCCTTGTTTTTTACCTGCATAAAGCCTTTTTTGAAGCTAAATCTGTTGTTTGCCATCGGGTGTTTTTTAAAATTTGACATATATTTGCTATTTACTTTAATGCGCTCGCCGTTTAACTTTGTATCATATAAAGATACATGATGCAAATATAAAGCAATGCATCACATATATCCAAATAATATGATGCAAAATTTTACATTTTTGTAAAACATTTTGTATATGTCTGTAAAACAAAGGCTTATAGAATTCGCAAAGTCACAGGAAAAGTCCGTGAGAGCATTTGAAATCAAATGTGGACTGACAGTTGGGTATATAAATGCTATTCGGGTGTCGATTTCTCCAGAAAAAATACAAAGCATTGTTTTACACTATCCGCAGCTCAATACAGCGTGGCTAATGACAGGTGAGGGAAATATGGTTCGGGACATGGCTGATGAAAAGTCAGACCTTAAGACTGTAAAATTTAATACCCATCTGGAGGTTAGGCTAGTGACTACAAAAGCCAGGGCAGGATTTTCAGACTCATACTACTCTGATGAATACCTTGAAAATATGCCAACGGTATTGATTGAGGTGGACAAGGAGTACAAAGGCAAATACCTGGCATTCGAGGTAGATGGTGATAGTATGGAGCCAGAGTATCATAAAGGTGATATCGTCATTTGCCGGGAGCTTAAACGGGATATGTGGCGCTATAAATTACATTATGAGGATTGGGATTTTGTCATTGCCCACGGAACCCAGGGTATTATGCTCAAACAGATTATAGAACACAATGTCGAAACTGGAGATATCGTTTGTCATTCTCTGAATTCAGAGGAACATCCTGATTTTGTTTTGAATCTTAGGGAGGTTGCCTTCCTATTTAATGTGGTTGAGCATCGGATCTCTGGCCGGAATAAAAGGAGGTATAGATAATGAATTTAACTGATGATATTAACCGTAGATACAGACTGGCAGATATAAAAAGATGGCAGCTGATGGATTTTGTTGTTGGGTATGAGATTAGAAGATCAAATAGTGCGGATGCTGATTGTGATATATGTAGAAACTTGGAAGGGAAATATCCAAAGTCATTTTTATGGTCTGGATGGCATGATGGATGCAAATGCCAAGTTGTGCCCGTAATGGTTAGCGATGATGAATTCAATGATGATGAACTGTTTGAGCTGCGTGCTGCTTTAAAAGGTGAGGAGGCGACAGGGGGCGGCTATAAATCAACAATAAGAGTATTGCCCATTAATTTCATATCATGGATTATAAATATGTTGCCTGTATTCAAAGACTCCGGTACATATCCTGATTTTATAGATAATAATATGGAAATTATTCTTAAAAGCCTTAAATACTATGGAAAAAGTGAAAGTTAAAGTCCTTGACTATTACAATCGGCCCGGATATTACCTATACATGTCAGACGAATTATTCGAGATCCTTGAGAATGCCTTTCTTAACGACCAATTAGAGGTCGAAGTGCCCAAAGATCGTATGGATGAAATGCTTGAAAAACTTAAACCTTAAATACCCAATTATGAAAAGATCATTTGTTGTAACATTTTTATTCCTTTTCGTCTTGTCTGTACATTCACAGGAATTTGTCTTAACCGATAACGGATTCCTTGATGTAAAAGACAATTCAAAGAACTACGTTGTAATAGAAGTACCCGGGAAGTCTAAGGAGGAGTTATACCTCACGACAAAGAAGTATATCAATACCTTGTACAATTCGCCAAAATTTGTTGTCAGCGACATTGAAAACGAGCAGATTGTTGTTGACGCCATTGGCAGCGAAATTATTAAAGTAATATTTAGGCTTAATGGGTCAAATTTATGGCAGTTAAACTACAAATATGTAATCGATTTCAAGGATGGGAGATTGCGATTTTCACCCATTTTCAAGAGCCTCTCAAATACTGAAGATTCGCAAGAAATAATGTTGATTGGCATTAGTGCATTAGGAAATGCTACCGGTATATTCAATGAAAAGGGAAAGATCCTTCGAGAAAAAGCAAAGCTCGAGATTGAATCTCAGGTAAGCGAATATTTGACTCTATTGAAGGATCACCTTCTCAACGTCAACTCAGAAGAGAATGATAACTGGTAAGCTCAATAATTATGGAAACGAAAGTAGTTAGGACACAAGTAAAGGCAATCCAGTCACGTTTTTTCGAGGCCCTTGATGTATTGATTGATTCAGGAAAGGTGGGTGGTGGTTTGAAAGCCTTTTGTGAAAAATATGAGTTGCACCGGCCGAAATATTCCAATATCAGGACATATGTCAAGGACGAAAACAAGCCTGGTACCGGCTATAAATTCATAGACATCGATGCACTGGCTTATCTTGTACGTGACTATGGAATATCCGCTGACTGGCTGTTATTGGGCAGGGGTGGAATGTTCAGTAAATAAATGCAAACAGCCATGCTCAATAGCATGGCTGCCCTACCTAAAAAAACCTAATTCTCTTGAAACTATGAATACATACCAGATTTATTCAAATGTACCACAGTAATACATATTTTCAAAGTTTTTTTGTGCATATTTTCAGAGAAAAATTGTATTGACTATTTCTGGCCCTTTGCTCTCTTGATTAAATCCAGAACTGCACGGTTGGCCCTGTCTACTTTTGTCCAGTCCTTTTCGATATAAATGTCTGCCAATTTTAGGCCATGGTCCACATGGTTTAGGGCCAGATCCACATCATCCTTTGAAATGTCACATTTATTCCTGGCTATAGTGGCCCAGCTGTGACGGGCATAGTATGTTGAAAGTGGAATTTCGGAAATTCCGACCACCTCGGCAACCTTCTTTAATCCCTTATTCACGTTTGAACTGAATATATGGGAGGTGGAATACCGGTTGTGAAAATCTAAAATGCGCTTCCCTGTTTTGTCCCTGTATTTTTCAATCAGGATCTCGGCCTCCGGCTCCACTTTTATGGATATATAAGCCCGATCCTGTCTTCTTCCCTTGGTTTTCTGCCTTTCATATGAAATACGGCCATTGCCATATTCGGCAATGCTATAGAGATCTGCCATGTTGATTCCTACCAGATAAAATGAGAGCATGAATACATCGCGTGCAAGAATAGCCCTGTCAAACACCAGATCCTCTTCTTGAGCATCCCTTATTGCCTTAATCTGTTCAGGTGCAAGATTCCTTTTCTTGTTTTCGGGCCTTGGTTTTATCTTGTATTTCCTGAAAGGGTAATGCTGGATCCTGATCTCACCCATATCTTCATCATTAAACTCTGCCAAGGCTGCGTTAAACATCACCCTAAGGTCTGTCATGTAATTAAACACAGTTGTGTCTCCAACACCGGGTCTTTTCGTTGTAACCGTCTTGCCAAACTGGTTTTTGCGCTTCATTACCCTATCCTTTCGGAGGTACTCCTCGAATTTTACAAGAAAGTTGGATGTGATCTCGGTGATGGCAATGCTATCCCGGCCATTACAGAAATCGATTAAGGAATTAACAACTCGGTTTTGATTGCCGGCAGTCGATGTCCGGCCAGCCTCCCTCATTTTATTCACATGCTTTCTGGCGAATTCAATAAAATCGATCGACGAATCCGTTCCTGGCTTTGTTTCTTTTTCAAAATACTTTGAAAGCTCTCGTGCAGTGTACATTTCAATGCGAAAACCGAGTTTCCTGCTTTTGATATTTTCATACTCGGTAATCCTACGGTTCAATTCATTTAAAATGAAAGTGTCTTTTAAAGCAAATAGAACCTTTTTTTTGCCGGTTTCAGTGAAGTAACTTTTTTTTATAGTCTGTTTTTCCGTAACATAAAACTCTGTGCCGATGTAGCTACATTTACCTTTCCAAAATACCCTGATAGAAACTGGATACTTGTTGTCACGGCGTCTCTGATGCTCAAAAACGCAAATTTTGAAGGTGGCCATCTTAGGTAGGTATCAATTTTTCGTATCGCTTTTCGTAAAGTTTCGTAAAACAAATGTATGCTTTTTTGCGGACATTTGGAACCCGTTGCATTCGTTTCAGTGGTTTGTAGAAATGAAAAAGCCTGTAAGAATCAACAACTTACAGGCTTATATTTTTGTAGCGAGAGGCGGGCATGATCCGCCGACCTCATGATTATGAATCATGCGCTCTAACCAGCTGAGCTACCTCGCCATTTTATATGATTTTCTGAACTCCTTGCAGTCACTGGGGTAAACCCCGGAAACGCGGTGCAAATATACAATTTTTTTTAAAAAATAATCGGGAGTCAAAAAATATAGTATATTGAAGCCGATAACATGATATCTAACTAATCCTGAATGGAACAAATATAGCCGTATGACCGATAAAACAAAGATACAATTGGAATACATCGTCAATTGTTCTCCAAAAGTACTGTTTGCCCGGCTCAGTACGCCATCGGGGCTCGCCGAGTGGTTCGCTGAAGATGTCAGCATCAGCGGCCGTGAATTTACCTTCAAGTGGAAGGGCTCTGAAGAAGTCGCCGAATTGATCATGCAAAAGGAAAATAAACTGGTCCGATTCACCTGGCTCGATGATCCGGATGCCTATTTCGAGTTCCGCATTACCCAGGATGAGCTTACCGGCGACGTTTCACTCATCGTGACCGACTTTGTTGATCCCGACGACAGGGAAGAGGCGATCGGTATGTGGAACAACAATATCAATGAGCTGAAACACATCATGGGCTCCTGATGAGCCATACACCCCAAGATCACCCCACCACCGCTCAAGCCCTCCGCCACTTAACACTTTTTTGCTTTGCTTTCCCGTAAAATAGAGTAGTTTTGTATCGTACTCAACAACGTCATTATTATCGATGAAGAGGTTATACTGGTATGTTCTCAAGACTTTCCTGGGTCCGTTTGTCATGACCTTCTTTATCTGCGTATTCATCCTGCTCATGCAGTTCCTCTGGAAATACGTGGATGACCTGGTCGGCAAGGGGCTCGACTGGAATATCCTGGCCGAGCTGCTCTTTTATGCCGCTTTTGGCCTGCTGCCGTTTGCCTTTCCTCTTTCAATGCTTCTGGCCTCGATCATGACCTTCGGTGAACTGGGCGAAAACTATGAACTGGTGGCCATGAAATCATCGGGGATTTCGCTGTTCCGCATCATGCGCCCCCTGCTGGTTGTGGCCTTGATTATCACCGGAATGGCTTTTTTCTTCGCCAATAACGTGCTTCCCCATACCAACCTCCGGTTTACCACGCTGCTTTTCAGCATCCGTAACCAACGGCCCGAGCTGGTACTCAAGGAGGGGGTGTTCACCAGCGAAATAGATGGCTACAGTATCCGCATCGGGAAAAAGGACAGCCGAACCAATACTTTGCACGATATCCTGATTTATGACCATACAAACAACAAGGCCAACGAAAGTGTGACGGTGGCCGACTCGGGATACCTGAAAATGACGGAGGACAAAAACTATATGGTGATGACCCTCTATAACGGCGAGAATTTCGCCGAGGGGGCGTCAACACCGGGACAAAGGAATACCAACTTCCCCTTCCGCCGCGACCGGTTCGAAAAGCAGGTAATCAACGTGCGGGTGATGAATTTTGACTTCCAGCGCAGGGATGAGAACATCTACCGGAATACCTACCGGATGCTGAACATTGGACAACTGAAATTTGCCGAGGATTCGCTGCTGGTCGATTATAAGGACAGGTTGAAGAACTTTATGCTTAATACCCGCTATACCTATCATCTCGATCGCCGCATATCGGCCCTGACCATGGAGAATGATTCGCTGCTCAGGCAACTTGAGATGCAGCATCACAGGATCTATGATATCGACAGCCTGATGGCCAGTTACCAGAGTTTCGGCGCGCCCGAATTCGTGCAGAACGCATTGTATAGCGCCCGGAACAATTTCCAGGAAATCAATAACATCGAAAATAACCTATACGGCCGTAAGAAGCGCATCAACCAGCACATGATGGAACGGCACCGGAAATTTACCCTCTCTTTTGCCGTGTTGATCTTCTTCTTCATTGGGGCTCCACTGGGTGCCATCATCCGGAAGGGTGGACTTGGGATGCCCGTGGTGGTATCCATTTTACTGTTTATTTCGTATTATATCTTTTCAATGACCGGTGAAAAGTCGGCCCGCGAAGATGTGTGGGAAATGATGGCCGGGATGTGGTTCTCGTCGCTCATTTTCCTTCCTGTCGGTTTGTGGCTCACCTACAAGGCTGTGACTGATTCACCTGTCATGTCATCAGAAACTTATATCGCCTTGTTTAAAAAGTTAAACCTGAAAAGGTTTTTCAGAAAAGGAACAGGACATGAATATACTCCAACTGACCAATAAACCTCCATACCCGGCACGGGATGGCGGTGCAATTGCGATGCTAAACCTGACTATCGGTTTTGCCCGCCTGGGGCACCAGGTTACCGTGTTGTCGATGAATACCCTGAAACATTCTACCAGCGTTTCCGAAATACCAGAGGAGATTGCCCGCATGGCCGATTTCCGGTTTGTTTCGGTCCCTGCAGCCATCAATCCCTTTGCAGCCCTCACCAACCTGTTCTTTTCCGACCTGCCTTACAATGCTGTCAGGTTTATCTCGACGGAATACGAAAGAAAACTGGTTGCACTGCTAAAGGAGAACCGTTACGACATTATCCAGCTCGAAGGACTGTACCTTTGTCCTTATATCCCGGTCATCAGAAAACATTCGGATGCCCTGGTGGTTTACCGGGCCCACAATGTGGAGCATGAGATTTGGACCCGGACTGCCCTGATGAGCCATGGTGCCAGAAAATGGTATTTGCGCAACCTGGCCAAACGCATCGAGCGGTTCGAGACGAACTGCCTGAACACCTACGATATGCTGGTGCCCATCACTGCCCGCGATGAATCGATCCTCGGACGGATGGGCAATCTGAAACCCTCTTTTGTCTCATCCACGGGAATCAATATGGAGGAGATGACCCCGGTCTGGAATAACCAAGCGCCGAGTCTCTTCCATATCGGGTCGCTCGACTGGTCGCCCAACCAGGAAGGCCTGCTCTGGTTCCTGTTCAACTGTTGGGGACCATTACGGCAGGCGTTTCCTAAGCTCGAGATGCACATTGCCGGTCGCAATGCCCCCGAATGGCTGATCCGGAAGTTTAAGCGTCCGGGTGTGGTTTTCCATGGGGAAATTGCCGATGCTTATGCCTTTATGCGTGATCATTCGGTAATGGTGGTTCCACTGCTTTCAGGCAGCGGAATGCGAATCAAGATCATTGAGGGAATGGCGCTGGGGAAAGCCATCGTTTCCACTTCAATCGGTGCCGAAGGCTTGGGAGTCACCCATGAACTGGAAGTCATGGTGGCCGACCGTCCCGATGATTTTATCAAATCAGTGCAATCGTTGCTGACAGAGACTCAAAAAATACGGGAAATGGGAGAACAGGCCCATGCCTTCATTGCGGAGCATTTCGACAACCGGGTGCTGGCAGGGAAACTGGCCGGCTTTTACCAAAACTGCTGTGCATGATGGCTGAAATCCTCTTTTGGCTGCTTTTCCTGACCCTTGCCTATACCTATGCGGGCTATGCGCTGGTCCTGTTTGTGCTGGTGTCACTGAAAAAACTGTTTGGCAAAGGCAGGAAGGTGATCCCCACCGGCGATGCTGAACCGGAAGTGTGCCTGTTTGTCACTGCCTTCAACGAAAAGGATTACGTCTTCCAGAAGGTGGAAAATTCATTCCGGCTCGACTATCCCCGTGAAAAGGTGCAATACCTGTGGGTTACCGACGGCTCTGATGACGGTACGCCCGACATCCTGCGGCAGTTTCCCGACCTGGAGGTATACCACCTGCCTGAAAGAAGGGGGAAGATTCATGCCATGAACCGGGGGATGCAGTTCGTTAAGGCTCCAATCGTCATATTTTCGGACACCAATACCCTCCTTAGCGGCAATACCATCCGTGAGATGGTGTCCCGATTCCGCGACCCGAAGGTGGGATGTGTCGCCGGCGAGAAGCGGATCACCGAGAAAGAGGCCGAAAATGCCTCGGCTGCCGGTGAAGGCTTGTACTGGCGCATCGAAAGCAAAATCAAGGAGTGGGATGCCGAGCTGAATTCGGCCGTTGGCGGCGTGGGTGAGCTCTTTGCCATCCGTACCGAACTATTTGCAGAAGTGGAACCCGATACGCTGCTCGACGACTTCATCATATCGCTCCGGATTGCCGGAAAGGGATATCGCATTGCTTATACACCCAACGCCTATGCCGAAGAGAAGGCCTCGCTGAACGTAAAGGAAGAGCTCAAGCGGAAGATTCGCATTGCGGCAGGAGGCGTGCAGACCCTGTTCCGGTTGTCGTGGCTACTCAATCCATTCCGTCATGGGTGGCTTAGCTGGCAATATTTTTCGCACAAGGTGCTTCGCTGGAGCCTTGCACCCGTCTTCCTTTTCCTGTTCCTGCCGGTGAATGTGTGGATGGTGGCAGGCAACAACCTGTGGACTGTCCCCTCGTTTTATACCCTCATGCTCGGGTTGCAGGCAGTATGTTACCTCATGGCCCTGGCCGGATGGGTCCTCGAAAACAGGCAGTTACGGGTCAAGTTCCTGTTTGCCCCATACTACTTCGTGGCCATTCACTATGCCGCCATCCTGGGCATGATCCGCTATTTCAAACGTGCCCAGAAGGTGACTTGGGAGAAATCAAAACGTGCCTGATCTGTTAACCTTTTGGTTTCACCCCTTTTTGTCAGGTTATGGCTTGAATTTTTTAGCTAATTTTGCCGCCGTATCAGTGAAAACGAAAAATGTCAGATTTCAAGCTCAATACCATACCCGAAGCCATCGAAGCCATTAAGAACGGTGAATTTATCATTGTAGTCGATGATGAGGATCGTGAGAATGAAGGTGATTTCATTACCGCTTCGGAGTTGATTACACCCGAGAAGATTAATTTCATGGCCATCCATGGCCGCGGGCTCATTTGTGTGGCCCTGACCGAACAACGTTGCGATGAGCTTGAGCTCGAGATGATGGTCGGACAGAATACCTCTTTTCATGAAACGCAGTTCACGGTTTCGGTAGATGCCATATTGCCCACCGTGACCACAGGAATTTCGGCTTCCGACCGTGCCATTACCATCAAGGCTTTGGTTGATCCATCGACCCGGCCAGCGGATCTGGGGCGGCCCGGACATGTTTTCCCGCTGAAGGCCAAGAACCGGGGGGTCCTGCGCAGGGCAGGCCATACCGAGGCGGCAGTTGACCTGGCGCGGCTGGCAGGATTGAGCCCGTCGGGAACGCTGGTCGAAGTGATGAATGACGACGGAACCATGGCCCGGTTACCCGATCTGATAAAACTGGCCGAAAAGTTTAACCTGAAGATCATAACCATCAAGGACCTGATCGCCTACCGCCTGCAAAGCGAAAGTCTGATTAAGAGAGGCGAGGAGGTGACGTTGCCTACCCGTTTCGGCGATTTCAGGATCATTCCCTTCCTCCAAAAAAGCAACAACAAAGAGCATGTGGCCCTGGTGAAAGGGGAGTGGAATCCGGGAGATGCCATCCCCGTGAGGGTGCATTCCTCGTGCATGACCGGCGACATTTTCGGGTCGTTGCGCTGCGAATGTGGCGACCAGTTGCATGCTGCCATGGAATATATCGAGAAAGAGGGCAGGGGGGTGATCGTTTACATGATGCAGGAAGGCCGTGGTATTGGACTGCTAAACAAGATTGCTGCCTATAAACTGCAGGACCAGGGACTGGATACCGTGGAAGCCAACATCCATCTGGGATTCAAGGCCGATGAACGGGATTATGGCGTGGGGGCCCAGATTCTCCGAAGCCTCGAAGTGTCGAAAATGGTGCTGCTGACCAATAACCCGGTGAAAAGGGTTGGACTCGAAGCATACGGCCTGGAAGTGGTGAAAGTGGTACCGCTCGAAGTGAAGCCCAACAAGTTCAATACCCGCTACCTGAAGACCAAGCGCGACCGCATGGGCCATAACCTCCAGCGGTTTACCTACGACGATGAGAAGCCCCAGTCTGAATAACGGCAATAATAAGTTTGTTCAACAGTGTAAATGTTAAAAAGATGGGCTTTACCTGGAATCCCGATTACGAAGATATCAGTTATGGTAACGACAACCAGAAGGAAGGGGATGATTTCTATCTCGATTCCAATGGCTACAGGGTCATGACCGAATCGTACCTGCGACGCAGGGGATACTGCTGCGCCAACGGTTGCCGCCATTGTCCCTATTGGCCGAAAGCCCAGAAGGGCAATACCGTCCTCAAAAATCCGTAAAAACAATTTCTTTATAGCGTTGTTTCACTGTAAA
>DIFU01000109.1:0-13813 GCA_002419285.1 Prolixibacteraceae bacterium UBA5740
AGCTGCCCTGAAAGCTTTGCAGAAAGTTATCGGGAATCCGGGTGAAATGTCCCGCTGTTATGCCATGAATGTGGTGGCGGCACTTGGTGTGGATGATCCCGAAATACGGGAAGCAGTCATTCAAACAGTAATTTCACAACCGAATGGCGGCCGTGAACAATACGACCTGAGAATGGCCAAAAGCCTGATCATGAATTGGGAAATAGACCTGGGAAAGCACCAGATCGAATTTGAGTGGTAAGGATGTTTTTATTCAGGGTTGTTTTCTTTTGATACCAGATCTGCAGCGATTTCAAGTTGGGTGTACCATTCTTCCCCGTATTTTCGTATCAGTGGTTCCTTTAGAAACTTGTATAAAGGTAACCTCACAGACCTGCCGCATTCACGGCCCGGTTTGCATATATCCAACTCCTGGTAATTGACGGCATCAAATCGTTTATAGGGAGTGATGCGGATGGGAAACAAATGGCAGGAGACCGGTTTTCTGAAACTGATATTTCCTTCAAGGAAAGACTTCTCGATTGCACATTTCAGGATATTGTTTTCGTCATAAAACGAATAGGCACACTGCCGGTTTCCAACCAGTGGCGTCACCATGTCCCCGTCGATGTCGATGACCCAATTTCCCTGTTTCTCGATTTCCCTGACATGTTCTTCCGGTAAATATTTCCTGAAGACCGGGTAGGTTGCTTCAATTGTGGAAGCTTCCTCTTCGGTGAGCGGTGCGCCAGAGTCCCCTTCTATACAGCAGGCACCCTTGCACTTTAACAAATCGCACAGGAAATGCTCCTCTACTATATCCCTGCTGACAATCGTCTTCCCTATTTCAATCATTTGCGGCGCTGAAAAAAGAAACCTGGCTGTCAATCAGGATCAGCCAGGCTTCGTATGATGATTTTAAACTATTCCTCAATTAAAACTTTTCCTGTCATTTCAGCAGGAATCTCAAGTCCCATCACTGAAAGCAGCGTCGGGGCCACGTCAGCAAGGATACCGTCTTTCAATTTCACGTTTGTGCGGTCACTGACATAGATACATGGAACTGGGTTCAGTGAATGGGCAGTATTGGCCGACCCGTCATCGTTGAGGGCATAGTCGGCATTTCCATGGTCGGCAATGATCAGCACATCATAATCGTTTGCCCTGGCTGCTTCAACCACCTCCTTCACACATGAATCCACCGCTGTAATGGCTTTGTAAATAGCCTCATAAACTCCGGTATGGCCAACCATATCGCCATTGGCAAAGTTAAGGCATACAAAACCTGCCGATTGCTTGTTCAATTCGGCAACGATGGCATCCTTCACAAGTGGCGCTGACATTTCGGGCTGAAAATCATAGGTAGGCACTTTGGGTGACTGGACCAGAATCCGGCTTTCGCCTTCAAACTCTGCTTCACGACCACCGCTGAAGAAGAATGTCACATGGGCATACTTTTCGGTCTCGGCAATTCGGATTTGTTTGATGCCTGCTTTGGAAACCACTTCACCCATGGTATTTGTAACATTGTCCTTATCAAAAATGACATTCACATTTTTGAAATCCGACTTATAATTGGTCATGGTGTACCACTGGAGAGGCATGGTATGCATTCCAAATTCCGGAAGATCCTTCTGGGTGAAGGCAATGGTCGTCTGACGGAGCCTGTCGGTCCGGAAATTAAAACAGATGACTACATCGTTTTCCTCAATTTTGGCAAGCGGTTCACCCTTTTCATCGACCATTACAATGGGTTTGATAAACTCATCGGTGACACCTTCATCATAGCTTTCGCGGATGGCAGCCAGCGGATCGGTGGCAGGCTTGCCCTTGCCCCGGGTATAAAGGTCATAAGCCAATTTCAGCCTGTCGTAGTTCTTGTCGCGGTCCATTCCGAAATAACGGCCAATCAGGGAGGCAAACTTCCCATTGGTGCCTTGCAGGTTTTTAAGGTCATCTTCCACAAATCCATAGCCTGAACGGGGGTCCGTGTCACGACCGTCAGTCAGTCCGTGGATAAAAATATCCGACAATCCCATATCGGTACCGATCTGGCAGAGAGCAACCATGTGGGAACTGAGGGCATGTACGCCACCGGGGCCTACCAGGCCGATGAGGTGTACCTTCTTTTTGTTTTCAATGGCGTAATTAAATGCCTTTACAATCTGGGGTTCAGTCCACAGTGTCCTTTCCTCAATGGCTTTGGTAATTCTTACCATATCCTGGTAAATAACCCGGCCTGCCCCGATATTAAGGTGACCTACCTCAGAGTTCCCCATTTGTCCGTCGGGCAATCCCACATTCCTGCCTGAAGTCAGCAGTTGCGAATGAGGATATTTTGCGATCAGAGAATCCATAAAAGGAGTCGGTGCCTGGGCAATGATGTCTCTTTTGCTTCCATCTCCGATACCCCATCCGTCGAGGATGACCAATATTGCTTTTTTATTGTCTGCCATAATTGTATGATGTTATTGTTGTTATGCCTTTTGGAAAAGACAAAATTATCGTTTTTTCCTCTATGACGGGAATTTAAGCGATGTAAGGTTGTGATTGTTAACAAATTTTTTCTACGAAAAAGCCCGGAATTCAACAATCCCGGGCTTCGATGCAAAAGCAAAATGGAACTATAAAAGAATACCTGTTACATTTATGTTGACTGTCACTGTCGCATTAGCGGAAAGTGCAATTTTATCAAGAACAGTTTCGGCAGTAAGGCTGGTGGCTGTCAACAGACCATGGAACTGCATTTTACCGCTGCTATCGGCACCGTATGAAGCCAGATAAACTTCATATTCACCCTCTTCAAGGAATGCCAGATGGTAGTTTCCATCCTGACCAACCGAAGTGCTGGTCACTGCCTTTCCGAACATAGCCTTGCCTGAAAGGGCTGCAGCAAGCTCTGTATACGTGCTGAAAGTTCCTTTCTTGTATGCGTATACCACCACTTTTTTGCCGGTGAAGAGCGTGTTGTTCACTTTTCCTTTGAGGCTACCGGTCTTATTCTCGTCAGCTACCCTTACCGCGGTCTTCATATCGGCCTGGGCGACAAAGGAGTAGTTACTTCCGGTGGATGTGTCGGTTTGGCGAACGACGGCCTTCCTCAGATCGAAATCGATCACAATGTTATTCTGGGATGCGGCCGAAACCTGCATGTCCTTTTGAAGATCAATCTCCATTGCTGCTTCCGAAGAAGCGGCCAGCGAGTGTTTTTTGCCTGAAGTATCGAGTGCATAACAACCAGGCGCATTTCCAGATGCATCGGTAGCCATGTCAAGAACCAGCGTTATCTTCGAGTAGCTGTTTGCCTTCAGGTGACCTGCAAACAGTGTCCGGGTGTTCCCGTTCTGCAGTGCTGAAATCTCAAAGGATTGCTTTGCAAATCCCTCAACTGATTTACCATCAACTTTAATGTCACTTACCGTTATGAAGGTACCGCTGATGTTGGCATCATCGGAGGGCGAATCGGTGATTTTAAAGCTTACCTGGCCCGTCTCCGCTTCTTTCTCCACATCATCGCTGGAGCATCGCACCATGGTGAATGCCAGCAGGGCAAGGATTGCAGTTAATACGATTGTCCTGTTTTTCATCTTTCTCTGATTTTAATTGAACATTGATTTATTTAAGTGCTAAATATGTTTGAGTGTATAATTCGTTTTAGAAAACCCACATTCTTATCGGGTTTCGATGACTGCATATTTGGAGATTCTCCAGAATTCTTCGGGATTCTCAATGACCAGGGCCGAAATCAAGCCGTCTTCCATCACAAGTTCATAGGAATCATCGGGATGTTCAGTGATAATTTTCGCTGTTTTGGAAGCGATCGGGATAGTCTTGATTTCCCGGATATCCATGGGAGTGAAATACTCATTGCGAAGGTTCTGCTGAATGGTCTTTGTAGAACCGATTCCCAACAATCCTCCGGTGCGGTCCACAATGCCCTGTTCTTTTAATTCCTTGTAGCTTCCAAGTGCATAGTATGCAGTGTTCATCTGCCGGTTGGTTTCAAGGATGTCCATCTCTTTGATGTAAAGTTCCTCATTCTTGACATCCAGTTCAGTCTGGTACTGGTCAATGCGGGTACTCAACTCAGCAATCTGGTAATCCTTTTCCTCCACCACTCTTCTGAGCTCTTCCATTTCTGTAGTGTTCTGCGTGATGGTCTGGTTCAGGCTGGCAATCCGGTTTTCGAATGATCGCATCCTCACTCCCGAATCCTTGAGACGTTTCTCCAGATCTTCGATGTGCTTGCTACTGGCAACCAGCATACTGTCCATCAGCCTGATATCATCCAGAATTTCGGATTTGCGATCGCTGTTGATCTCCTTCGAGGCTTCCAGTGTCAATTGGTTTCGACGCTGGTGAATAAATGTAAGATTCTCGTCGATCTCGTTAAAAGTGCTTACAAAGTCATTGATTACAGAATCACGGTCCTGAATATTCTCCGTAAGATTAAAATTATGTGATTCTATCTGAGTCAACTGGTCCGTCTTCTGGCGGATCAGATAAAGTTCATACACGGCGATTACTGCCATGATTACTGCCAGGGCAGCGACTGCTGATAATATACCATTCTTTTTCATTTTGTTCTTTCCTCCTGAATTATTGATTATAGTTATCTGTTATCCAAATTCTCGGCAGCATTCTTCACTTCTGTTTCCAGAAAGTAGACCAGGTTTTCCAGCCGTGCTACTTCTTCCTCCAACTCATTCATTTTCAGCTTCAAACTCTCGTTCTCTTCCGAAACGGAGGTAAATTTCCCGGTTGATACACAGGATCCCAGCAATAAAAGCATGCCGAGAAGCACTGCGGTCTTCTTTGTTTTCATTTTACCTGTCGTTGGTGACGGATTGATATAGCCAATAGTTGTGCCATTGGCAACAATACATACAACTTATTGTTTTTCAATATATTAAATCACAAGGCGTATTACAGTAGTTATCAAATTGATCAGGAATTTTATTAGAATGATAGCGTTTTCCACAAACGCGGGTGGTTGAAACCGCCATTCAACACAGGGTAAAATGAAAAGAAGCCGGCCTATGGCCAGCTTCCCTCTTTGTATCATAACAGGGTGCGACAAATCCGCACCCCAGTCTATTCCTTGTCCTCTTTGAGCATCCGGTATACCGTTGCTATACCAATATCCAATTTTTCGGCAACCGTTTTGGTGTTGTTGTCATACATTTTCATGTAATTTCTGACAATGCGGAGGTTGTATTCGCGCAGGGTAAGGTTATCGTCGTGCAATTCTCCAATTATGTCGTTACCCCCTGTCATGATCTGGTCGGCGGTAATTTCTTCCCCGTCAGTAAGAACCACGGCCAGCTCGGATACCGATTTCAGCTCCCGCACGTTTCCGGGAAAAGAATATGCTTTTAGTTTATTGACTGCTGACTGGGTCAGTGTCTTCACGGCCAATTTATTTTCGGCACAAAAGTCACTGATGAACTTTTTAGCCAATAATATGATGTCGTTATCCCTTTCCCTGAGCGGCGGAATTTCAATGGGCAATCCATAAAGCCTGTAGTACAGGTCCTGCCTGAACGTTCCATCCTTAACGCTCTCCATCAGGTTCTTGTTGGTGGCTACTATGATCCTGCAATCGAAGCTTACCGGCTTATTGGATCCAATCCTGACAATTTCCCTTTCCTGAATGGCACGAAGTAGTTTGGCCTGCAGGCTTATCTCCATCTCGGCAAGTTCATCCAGAAAAAGTGTTCCGCCGTTGGCTTCCTCAAACTTCCCTATTCTACGGAAATTGGCCCCGGTAAAGGCACCCTTTTCATGGCCGAAAAGCTCGCTTTCCACCAGGTCTTTAGGAATGGCAGCCATATTCACCGCCACAAAAGGCCTGGGAGCAATATCCGAATTGTAATGAATGGCTTTGGCCACCAACTCCTTGCCTGTCCCGGTTTCTCCGGTGATCATCACCGTTATGTTGGTTTGCGTGGCCCGGTTGATCAGGTCGTAAATTCGATGAATGGCCGGACTGTTGCCATAAATAATATTCTTGTATTCATACTTTTTGGTTACTTCCTTGCGCAGGGTGGCAATTTCCCTCTGCATTCCCGATCGGTTTCTGATATTCTGAACCGTATTTAGGAGCCGCTCACGAATATCTCTCGATTTGACGATATAGTCATAAGCGCCATGCTTCAGCAGGTCAACCACCACCTCTATGTCATCCTGCTCCGAAATCAGGACAACCTGGATCTCATTGTTGTGTTCCTTGATTTTCTTCAGCAGCTCGAGGCCTTTCATGTCGGGGAGACGATAGTCGACAGTAACCAGGTCGGGCGACTGATGAAGACTTTTCAGGCAGTCGGTGGCACTGGTAAACGAAGTGACTTCATAATCAGGGTTCAGGGTGAGATGGTGAACCAGCAACCGATTGTACCAGTCGTCATCTTCAACGACGAAAATTTTAAAAACAGATACGTTGTTATCCATATATTCCGTTTAGAAGGAGTTATATCCCAAATGTAAACACAAAAATCACAAGTGGCAAGCAGTAAAAAAGTTTTCTCTATGAGCAAAGCCTGCGAACAAAAAAATCCCCCGGAACGGAAGTGATCTTCCGTATCCGGAGGAAATCCGGAATTGATTGATTCGATTCCTGATTATCGTTTGCGTCAGGATTCAATCCCTTTCTTTAAAAGGTAAAGCCTACTGACAGCCTGATAGAGCGGTTGGCAGCGTCACCGAAGTAATTTTGTGCATTATCATTGGCCACTTCGGTAAGTCCCAGTTTATATCCAAATCCAATATAAATTGGATTCAGGTGGAATCGCATTCCGGCCTGTAAACCGAAATCGGTGGATTTGAAATTATCCTTATCCAGGTCACTGATCAGGTTCAATGATGAACTTCCTGTTTTAAGGGTCGCTTCTGAACTGGCATTGGCCAGGAATGCCACATAGGGCCCCAGATGAAAGTCCACGTCCTTTGCCAGGTGATATACCAGGTTTACGGGCAATTCGATATAATCGAGTTTCAGCGATGCATCAGCCGAGTATTCCGAGGTTTCCTGCAACCAGTGGGTTCCATCGGATGAATACTGCAATTCAGGTTGGATGGAAAGATTGGTTGCAATGGGGAATCCGGCCCAAACACCTACATGGAAACCTGTTCTCAGGTTGCTGTCGTCGTTATCCTCCATGCTCAGGTTCGACAGGTTCAAACCACCTTTCACACCAAATTTCTTTTCCTGCGCTTCGGCGGCACCTCCGGTCAGGAGCGTGGCCGCCACAATTATTGCGATAAATAATGCTTTCATTTTCATGATATTCTGTTTAATGTGTTAACAATGTATACGATTCAAGAGATCTCTCCCGGATAGGGAATGTATTATAATTCACCCTTTTCGGCAGCTTCTTTCAGCTTTTCATCGGCAATGATGGCAATCTCGACCCGGCGATTCTGGGTCCGTCCATCCGCGGTATTGTTATCGGCAATTGGCATTGTCAAACCATGTCCAACAAGTGACATCCTGGATTCTTTCACATCGACTGACTTCAGGAAGTCGGCAACCGAACCGGCACGCTGTTCCGAAAGCTTCTGATTGTATTCGGCTGTTCCGGTGTTGTCGGTATGACCTTCGATCAACAGTTCGGTATCCGGATATTTATTCAGGATATCAGCCATTGACCGCAGGTTCTCCCTGGCTTGGGTTTTCAGGGCAAATGAGTTGATGTCAAAGAGGATTCCCGAGTTCATGGTTACCTTGATACCCTCTCCCACTCTTTCAACCTGGGCGCCTTCCAGTTCTTTCTCCAGCTCCTCAGCCTGTTTATCCATATACTTACCAATCAGTGCACCGGCAGTACCGCCAACGGCTGCTCCGATAATGGCTCCCTGCGCTGTGTTATCCGACTTTTTTCCGATCAGTCCGCCTAGTACGGCACCGGCTCCGGCACCCATGGCGCCACCCTTGAGGGTTTTTGTGGAGTTACAGCTTCCCATTCCGAGAACCAGAACCACCACCATCGTCCATATGGACAGTTTCCACATATTCGTTTTCAAATTTTTCATATGATATAATCTTTAAAAATGGTTATACAAATTCTTATTTCATAGCATTATACCCCTTCTGGATTTCCGTTTGTAGGCTCTCCTCCATTGGAAATTCCCATGGGAATATCTGTGTCTGTAATTAACATATAAACAGCAACAATCAAATCAGACCAATGTTTTGATGTTTCCTGATTTTATCAGGATTGGCATGTCGTATACCCTATCGGAAATGCCTTAAATGACTTCAGGATTTCCCGGGCTCCATATTGCTTTTAGATCCGTTTTTCTTTTGCGATTCAAAATAAACCGACTCAAAATAGCCGTTTATCTTGCGTATTTCATGCTCAATGGCACCAATGAGCTGTGCGGTTTTCTCAGTCGGCGTATTGCTGAAATCCAGGTGCTCGAGTTGCTTTAATTTGGCATAAAGTCCATCGGCCCTAAGGTGCTTAACCGGTGACGCCATTTTATGGGCAGCATTCGACATGGCATCAAAATCCTGGATCCTGAATGCTTCATTCAATTCAGTAACCCCTTTGCCGGTCGACTGAATAAAGATCTGGATCATTTCTAGGAAAAACTCCCGGTTCCCGTCGGTCATTCGTTGGAGTTCAGCCAAATCAACATCCGGACTTCCATTGGAGGAGATCTTTTGCGCTTTGGCGGCTCCGGCAGTTTCGAGGGGTACCGTGGTACCAACACAACGGTTCAGCACAGAGGTAAGCTGTTCTTCGGTAAAAGGTTTGGAGAGTACAGCCATCATGCCTGCAATTTTGCTCTTGTCTCTTTCTTCCTGACCCGAAGTTGCCGTCAGGGCAATGATCTTAATATTAGCCCTTAATTTCAATATTTCCTTTGAGGCAGTGTAACCGTCCATGCCGGGCATTCTCACATCCATCAATACAATATCGTATGATGAATCAGAGACCTTCCTGACAGCATCCAGTCCATCGACCGCTTCGTCAAAACGCACGCCCCACTTGTTAAGGATCATTGAAAGGACATACCGGTTGTAAGGCTCGTCATCGACCACCAGGATTCTTTTCTTTAAAAGGTCAGGTAAAGGCATTACCTCCCGCTTTTCCCTATTTTGGGCAGCTTCCCGGTTTCCGGCAGTATAAGGAATGGTAAATTCAACAGTGGTGCCCTTTCCCGGAGAGCTGGTCAATGACACATTCCCTCCCTGGATTTCTGCCAGTTTCCTGACAATGGGAAGGCCGAGGCCGGTCCCACGGTGCCGTGCAGGATCATTGGCCGACGATTGTACAAATTCCTCAAAAACTTTGTCCACTTCTGCGACAGGAATTCCCGCCCCCGTATCCGTGACTTTCACCTTAAACAGATACTTTTCTGAATCCCTGGTCACATCGGCTTCCAGGGTAATCCTGCCGGTTTCCGTAAACTTCAATGCGTTACTCAACAGGTTCAGGACCATCTGTTTCAGCCTCACAGGATCGCCCAGCAGGGCTTCCGGCACTTCGTTGCTTTTGAGATATCGCAGTTCCAGATTCTTGGTCCGGGCATCAGGCCTAACCAGTTCAATGGCTTCGGCAAGTATCTCGTCGGGATTGAAATCAACCGGGTGTAATGTTATCATGCCTGCATGGATCCGGGCCAGATCAACGGTGTCATTCACCAGGCTATACAGGTGTTTTGAAGAGTTCCTGACGATGGTCAGTTCTTCCTTGGCCTGCTTATCCAGGTCACGTTGCAGCATCTGTTCAGTTATTCCATATATGGCATTCAAGGGAGTTTTCATCTCATGACTTACGTTTGCTATGAATAGCTCTTTGGTGCGGGCCAGTTCTTCGGCCCCGGCTTTTGCCTTTAAAAGCAGTTTTTGGGTTTCGCTGTTTTTGCGTAAAAAACGGAAGAGCAGGAAAAGGATAGACATCACAAGCAGTACCACAAAGATGCCCAGAAGGGTAATCCTGTTTTTTGTCGTGATGGCCAGCTTATCGGCTTCTGCCGTATTTTTCTCGAGTCGCTTCTTCTCCATATACTCCAGCATACCTGTCAACTGCGACATCTTGTTGGTCAAATCCTGGTTTGCCTCAATCAGTTCGGCTTCCCTGGTTTTCAGCCGTTCAAGGTTTGCCTCGATCTGCCGTTGAGCCTTCATAAACTCATTTCTGATATCTTCGGCAGCAGCAGCAGGGACTACAGACTCCTCCGGGACCTCTTCCTTCTGCCTTTTGAAAAGCCGGGCCAGAAAATTCCTCTTTTCAGGTTCTGCCACCAGGGTGTCCTGACTAACCTCAGGCAACTTTCCCAGAACATCATTGATCCGGATGGTTTCGTCCGAGGCTGACAAATGGATATCCAGAATCTCGTTCCAGACTATCAAACGCCGCAACGACAGTGAGCGAAGGGAATCCAGCAGCTCCCGGTCAAAATTGCTGACCGGGGCTACCTGGACCAAATATTGCAGCTGATCTACCATTGTATCATTCTTGGCCTGATACTCTCCCAGATAGGATTCATTGCCTGAGAGGATAAAAAGGCGGGCCTGATTCTCTATCTCCGGAAATTCATTCACAATCCGGTCAATCACCACCAACGCAGGATCTGTCTGCGACTGCTGGTGCACCACGTTTACCAGTCCGGCAAGGCTTCGGAAAAAATAATATCCCGAGAAGACCACAGCCACAATAATCACGATGGCCAGAAAAATGGATTGTATTTCGATCCGGAGCTTTTTCATATCTTAAAAATAACAAAAACTGATGGCTTTTTGCTCATGGGTCATTAGAAATGAATCCTGATTGACAGTCCGACGTCATCAACCCAGAGGCCGGTATAATTCACCAGGTTGAGCATGGGTTTCCAGTCGACCGACAAGTTAATCGGCACTTCACTGAAGGAGTACTCCAACCCTAAAATTCCATCAACACCCAATGCAGTATAATTTCCATCATCATCATACCAAGGGTGATTGTATCTGTCTACATCCCAAAAACCGACATGTCCTCCGACCCCGTAATAGAGATTGAATCCGCGGTTGTTGAAAACATTGTGGTGCCATTCATACAATCCCGAAAAAATAAATCCATGCCAGCGGGTCGAAAGAATCCCTTCAAAAGCGCCTGTTGAATTCACAAACTGTTTAAAGGTGATACCGGCAGTTGGTCCCAAACGAACCCCGATTGCCGTGTTGTAGTTCTTTTGTGCGTGTGTTACGGTGACAGCCGAAAGGATTATCAATGCTGTCATTATCAAAAGTCGTATTGTTCTCATTTCCATTTATTTTTTGATTCGCCATCTTCAATGCAAACCCGATACCAATGGAAATAACAAACACTATCAAATTGATAATAACTACATTATGAAGCAATTACAAAAAACGTGCACTATCAAAATGATAAAGAATTCTCAAATAACATTTTGGGAAAGCGCACTCCTGAAGGCTCCCAAATGCCTTGATTTTATATGACTGTGTTGTTTCCTAAACGAATAATTACCACATTTTGTATGCAGACTGTCAATTTATATTTGAGATATGAAGCCAAAATATCTGAAGGGGAAATGAGAAAAGGACTGTTTCCAGTCCTTTTCCACTATATTTTTAATAGTCATCATCTCCATCATCCTCTTCCGGTTCATCCAACGGTTCATCCTCCTCTTCCTCTTCGGCGGAAAACTCAAGTTCGGGATACTTATCCTCATACTCTTCCCTGACATGATCCTTCAGGAATCCGTCATCATCGTAATCATCGTCATCCTCAATGATGCGTTCCGCTTCACTGAGGGTCATCCTGATGAGATAATACTTATCGTCGGTCTCAAATGGAAGTGCACTCACATTTTTGCCATCCTTGTCAAAATAGTAAATCAGATGGTCACTGAATCCGGTGGGATATACCAACTTGATCTGTTCCTGAATGGAAGGATCCAGTTTGTCGTAATCTTTGATCACCCTCGGTTTGCTCTGGTTCATATTTGGATTTTTTTTAACAACAAAAGGTATTTTTTCAACTTAAAATAGGCATCCGGAGGCCTGAATTCACGGGGTGAAAATAGAAACTTTTTTATAAAAAACAGGGTAAAGCAAAAAAAAGCAAAAAAAATTGTCATACTATCACACAAGGCGAACATATTTAAACCGGCAACTGTCATTCCATAAAGGATTTCCTGTCCCAATAAGCTTCAGTCGCCTACTGTATGGTAGATCAATGTCGCTTTTTCGATGTGTTTCTGAGAATTCTTCCATAAATACAGTTCTCATCGTCGCAAAGAAGGCATTGGTAACCTTTCCGTTTCATTTTAGCCCCAATCCCTGCAATTCCGCTCACCGATTTTATGGGACTCATCAGGGATGTCTCACTCAGTGTGATGCCGCAAAATCCGGCCGGGAAGAGGGAAAACAACTTTTGCTGTTCGGCAATGTCCCAGTTGCAATAACCCGGACTGTATGGATCGGATAACCGAAAACCTTCCTGTGCGACTTCTGGTTCCAAAACATCCAGCAGCCGTTCGGCGGCCTTTTCGGCAACTACCGACCCCAGAACGTCGAAGACATAGCTTTCAACAGTTTCGTCCTTTGCCGACAATTGCTTTACCTGATCACTGATTGCATGACCTGCAGTTGCAACAAACAAGATCACATCAGTTGCCTTAGCGATCTGGTTGTAAACAATCCGACCCGGTGAAAAGAGCTTATCCCCTACATGGATGGTGTGGTCTTCCTTCCGGAAATGAGGATTCGCAAATCTCCGGTACCCAGCCTTGATTTTACAAAGATCAGGGCCCTGAAAGATCGCATCCCCCATATATTGCCTGAAAGGTTCGGGATAGTCACCCTCATCGAATCCCATCATGACCCCCAGGTCGGCAGGAGTGATTCCCAGTTCATTAAAAGAAAATTCGAAGGAACTCATCATTGCTTCCGGTCGAACTGAAACCAGAACCGTGTATTTCCGGGATATTGCCAGCTGGTTTCTGCCATCGGCCTGAAAATTGTCTGGTGATTCCCATACATTCCATCGTGGAAATAGGAAGCCGACAGGTAAGCTTCCGGACAAAAATCTGACTCTGATGGTGCAGGCGATGGCACCTCATCCAGCCAGACGATATTGCGTGACGATGGCTCTGCCATGAACTGGCGCTGGCTGATATCATCGACACTCATCAGGTAGGGGCCGTATAAAAGAGCAGCCTGAACTCCCGAAGGTGCGTTCTCCCAGTCATACAACTCTCCCGAACGGGTTACCAGACTGAGCCGGTATTCCATCCGTATCTCAAACCGGTCGCCCTTTTTGACAGGACCCGCATCCACATAGCCGTCAGCCAGGGTATTGACCTCCATTTCTGATCCATTCTTCAGCATCTGAAATGATTCTGCCCACGAAGGTTTCCTGACATGCAGGGAAGTCCCGGAGGCAGCTTCGGTCACCTCAAGCATGTACCCCGGCTCCTTCTGCCCTGTCCGGTTTATGCTGACCGTTGCCTCTTCTCCTCCGAAGGTTCCTTCAAGGAATAAGTTTACGCGACAAGCATTTTCCTTACAGGTCACACAATGCCCCTGGGTCTCATGCAAACCCCTGATTCCATGAAAATTGCAGCACCACCAGGCGTAACCGACGTTGTCGGAGGCTACAAATCCAACACCCCGGTCAATATGGTGATGGCCAAAATCGCCTGTTTCAAACTGATTGAAGAAGAAATGGTTGAGAAGGCATTTCTCCGCCAGCTCAAGGTATTTTGAATCTTCGGTTACTTCCCAAAGCTTAAATGCCACAAACAGGAAATCTACTTCCGAACAGCCTTCATCCCTGTAGGAATGGCCTTCGCGGGGCTCCCCAAAAAACTCGGCAACGCCTCC
>DIFU01000109.1:13955-17994 GCA_002419285.1 Prolixibacteraceae bacterium UBA5740
CCGCCAGTTCCAGATAGGATTTGTCGCCCGTGGCATCATACAACATCGCCCAGCCTTCCATCAATTGCGTAAAACAGATATACCCCATGGCCAGACTCTCCTTGAATTGCTCGGCCACTTCGGGCTTCAGCATGGTACCGGCGATGCCCGAAAGGAATTCGCCCAGCCTGACCGCTGACTGTAGCACTTCAGGTTTTCCATAGGCTTTATGATATTCCATCAGCCCGACCAACAGCCGGCCATTTCCCCACAGCAAGGCCATGTGACGGTCGCTGATATCCCCGGGGGCAAAGGAGAGCGACTCATCCCCGAAACGACCGTCGGGCTTTTGATACTTCAATACCTGCTCTGCCAGACTATGGATATCCACGGGATTTGCCTCAGGTTGGGTCATCGACAATGCCTGCAGGTACCGTCCCGATATATCACCCGAGAACTCCGTAAAACGGCGTTGGTAGGCCGGATCAAGGGAAACATCGGCCAAAATAAACTCAGTCGTAAACTTCGGCACGTCGCCATGCAACAAACGGTCCTGGACCTTTGCCAGCCTTTTGGCCAGCTCTCCCTGTCCTTCATTTGTTTTCACCTGGACCGCTGGAGAGATGCAACCTGCAGATATCACGATCAGTACAAAGAAAATTATCCTGGTCAGTTTCATGGGTATTGATTTTGTCAGTGAATGTTCAAATTAGCTTTTGGGGGGATTCAAAAGGCATTCTCCACCTTGAATACCCATGCATGGTCGCAAGGCGAACTGGCCGGCGTGATGGCCGGAGGGTTTATGGTCAGGCCACCTCTCGATGCGCTCGATTTAACAGCACCCTGGTGGCCCAGGAGCGACACCTTGCCTGGTTTGGATATTCCCTTCACCAATATCGGCTTTTCGGGGAACTGCTTGCAAATCACGTATAGGTCGTTGCCTTTCCGGGTAAACCTGACAAAGTCCGGGCTTTGCGAACCGGCGGCACCCTCCCATTTTCGGGTACCATAAATGGCATCGCCATTGACCTCAAGCCATTTTCCGATATCAAGCAACCTTTGTTGCTGTATTTCGGGGATGCGGCCATCGGCAGTCGGACCGATATCCAAAAGGAGATTTCCGCCAGCGGCCACCTTGTCGACCAGCAGGTGGATCAGGGCTTCAGAAGACATATAGTGGGCAGGTGTTTCAATACGGTTATATCCGAAGGAAGTGCCAATTCCCCGGCATTCTTCCCAGGGATGATCAGGATTGCTGATTCCTGTACCATCGTGGACCATGTCATATTCGGTGGTATAAAAACCTCCGTGGACACTGCGGGTTTCCTTGCCCCATCTGTCATTCACGGTTACCGTTTCCTTCACCGGCGATTCATTGTAAAGCCATGCAAGAAATTCGGTACTTTTCCACTTTTCTGATGGATGATCCCATTCACCGTCGGTCCACACAAGGTCAGGCTTGTACCGCGTGACCAGGTCCTTGAGTTGGGGAATCATGTGGTCATCGACATATTTATCAAGATTGCTGCGATACAACGGGTTGTACCATTCATAAAGTGAGTAATAGAATCCCATGTGCAGTCCGGCTGCCTTCACTGCATCGGTCAGGTCACCACACAGGTCGCGCTTCGGACCGATATCCACGCTGTTCCAGTTCCAGCTTTGGGCACTGGGCCACAGGGTAAAACCTTCGTGGTGTTTCGAGGTCAGCACCACATATCTGGCACCCGCCTTTTTAAAAAGCTCGGCCCACTGTGTGGGTTCAAAATACTCTGCCTTAAACATGGGGGCAAACTCCTGGTAAAGAAAGTCCTCCCCATACATCTGGTTATGGTGTTCCCTGAAAAGCTGTCCGGCCTTGTCATTCGTGTTCATTGTCCTGTACCAGTACCATTCGGCATATTTGGCATACACACCAATGTCGGCATCCGCAGGCGCCCAGGCAGGCACCGAATAAACACCCCAGTGGATGAATATCCCAAATTTGACATCGCTGAACCATTCAGGAACCGGACGGCTGTTGATCGACTCCCAGTCGGCGGTGTACTTCTGCGACAAGGCAGTTGCCGGCAACAATAAAAGAATCAGGTAAAGAAGCTGGTTTTTCATAGGTATGTGGTTTTCTGTCCCGACTTATTGGTGGTCAAGACAATCAATTTCAAAAATATTATTCGATCTTCAAAATTCCATCCTGTACTTCCACGGCCCGCGCGGTAATTTTTATTGATCCGGGCGTATTTCCGGTTTTCAGCAGGATGGTGGCAATGCCGGCTTCCGCTTCAATGGGATTGTGGCCTATCAGTTCGGCGTCACCTTCAACCGCGAATGCCACTGGCCGGTTATCGGAATGTACCGGATTTCCGGCCTCATCGACAACGGTGGCATAAACAAAAATCACATCACGGCCTCCGGATGCAAGATCCCGTCCGCTTCTGTCCCAGGTAAGTTCCAGCCTTGCAGCCTTACCAGGAGTGGTGTGCGTGTTTTCGGCAACCACCTGGTCACCGATATAGGCCCTTGCCTTCAGTGTACCCGGTTCAAATCGCGGAACACGGAAAGTAAACGGAGGGTGAACCAGATTGGTCGAGTATCGGTCGTTGTCGGGTTTTTGTCTGGCAATGATCTGTCCGTTGAGCAATAACTCCACCTCTTCACCATTGCTGTAAACCTTTACGTCGGTCCATTCCGGCGTATCCCAATAATTGGCAATAAACACCATGGGCTTTCCAAATTCCGCATCCGGAGCCAGATTCGGGCCTGCCTGCGATTGGTAAAAATAATAGGCGAACTTGGGAATCCTGAAAATATCACTGATTCCGGATGCTTCCAGGTCGGGGGCATAACCACGGTTGTAATCGAACATCAGCCAGTTGGCATCACCGGCTGCCTTGCCGTTCAGGTTACTGTTGTGGGCCTCCTGATAGTTTAATGCCTGCTGGGCGAGGCGAACCGGACCAAATCCCCGAAGCTGCCTCGAATTTCTTTCCTCCGTCTTCAGGTCACTGAATTCGGTTTGGTTAAAACCCGCATTCTGTGCATAATATTCCCAATCGCCATATTCCGCGATCAGGATGGGTTTTCCCGTATTGTAATTGTTCCAGTAATGGGGAGGCTGACCGTGCTGTCGGGCAGGGATAAATACATCGTAACCATAATCCATCCACCCACAGGTATACACATCTCCTTCGGGAAATTCTTCATGCACCGCCCCATGGGCACGGTCGATAAAGTCTTCTGTCATGCCCGATTCATTCAGCGACGCCTCCCAAAGGATCACAGAGGGATGGTTACGGCTGCGGCGAACCATGTTCCGGACATCCATGATGCTGCGTTCCTGAAAAACAGAATCACCGAAGAACTGCCACCCGGGAATCGCATCCATGGCCATCAGTCCCAGTTCATCGCAGGCTTCAACAAAAGCCAGGGAATGCGGGTAGTGCGACAATCTCACAAAATTAAAGCCAGCCTGTTTGATTTTCCATGCATCCCTGTATTGTGCCTCGTCAGACAAGGCATAGCCAATATAGGGATATTCCTGGTGGCGGTTAGTGCCACGCAACCATAACTTTTTGCCATTCAGCTCAAATCCCTCTGCCGTAAAACGAAAAGTGCGAATCCCTGCTTTTATGGAGGTCTGGTCAAGTGTTTTCCCAGCCTGGTCTAATTTGACATTCAGCGTATACAGGGTTGGTGAATCGGGCGACCACAAAGAGGGATTTTCAATCTTCATCACCTGCCTTACCTGCTGATAACCCGCACCTTGAACAACGACTTGCTCAGACACGGATGTTTGTTTTTGGTTTCCTTCCTTGTCCTCCAGTGAAAGATGGACCGAAACTTTCTCATCACGGGATGACATATTGTAAATATCGGTATGGACCACCATGGTGGCCGAAGCCTCCGAAACATCCTCATAGTGCACCCTGATCCCGCCACCTGCCACACGATTGGCCGCCAGGGGATCAGAAATATGTACCGGATTTTTCACCAGAAGCCGGGCAGTCCGGTATATCCCGCTGAAATAGTTGAAGTCGAGCGTTTGGATGGGTTTGCCGGGTGG
>DIFU01000109.1:18065-18968 GCA_002419285.1 Prolixibacteraceae bacterium UBA5740
AGGTATCCTCCATGGTGTGTCATCAGGTAGGTGCCATTGAGCCAGATTTCAGCCACCTGCATGGCCGCACCGATTTCAATGGCAATGTGTTGCCCCTGGCTGCCTTCGGGCAGGGTGAAAAACTTCCGGTAGAAGGAATACCCCTGCCACTGGTCACCTGTAATAACCAGCGGTTCAACGTGGGCGGTATGCGGCAGGCTGACCGGTTGCCAGTCGGGGCCGCCTGCATTTCCCGGCTCGAAAAGATTAGTTGTTATCGTGGTGTCCACGTCCCTGACAAACTCCCAGTCGTCGTTAAACTCAAAGGAACCGGTGATCTGCTGTTCAGAACAGGAAAACAAAAAAGAAGTCAACAAAAAAACAATCAAAAGGCTGGTTCGATTCATACTATAATCAGGTTAGAGGTATCCAAATATAGGTGATAGCAATACAAGATAAACTCTTGGTCAGGCAGAATCCCATGTTTACACACAGTCCATCTGTCAAGAAAGGGTAATCCTTATCCTTTACCGTCAATGCCATTTACTGGTGTTTCCGCAACCCCTGGCCATCACCAGTTCAGCGTATCACAAACTTTCTGTCGGAATGTATGTGAAATCAGTATCCTGGTTCTGCCATCAGATAATCGTTCGGAAGTGATTTTGGAATCGGACTCATAGGGGTAAGAGCCGTCTTCGTTGAAGGTGGTGAAGAAGTGGGTAATTTCCCATTCATTCTCCCACAAAAGCCGGTACTCATACTCTTTGTCGGGCTGTCCCAGCAAATTCAGGATCCCTCCCTGCATAAATCCCTTCTGCCAGGGATCTTCGGTGCCGGCAAGCCTGTATTCGCCGCTGTAGGTAGGTGCAACCGCTATGGTCAGGTTGTCGGGACAGAATGCTTTCAGCACCATTTGGTAGCCTG
>DIFU01000026.1:0-7868 GCA_002419285.1 Prolixibacteraceae bacterium UBA5740
TCTCCTTCGGCAACGATATCTCCGGTAATCCGGGTACCCTGACTAATGATATTAATTACTTGGGAATTTGAATCCTGAGGTATTTTCTGGCTCATTCGCATCGTTGTGTTTATGTTTTTTCAGAGCTTATATGGCATCTTCAATTATCCATTTTTTGCCCATATCAATAACAAGCGCCTGAAATTATAAAAAAAATTGCAACCGGGTATTCCGGCTGCATATCATTTTTGACTTTTACCTTAATAATCAGCAATTTTTAGATTCAAACATCCTAACTGTCATAAGCCCATTTCAGGTAAACGCTACCCCAGGTAAAACCAGCTCCGAATGCCGAAAGAATGATATTATCTCCCTTTTTGAGTTGCTTCTCGTAATCAAAAAGACAAAGGGGGATGGTGGCTGCAGTGGTGTTCCCGTACTTTTCAATGTTGATCATTACCTTCGAAGGATCAAGACCCATTCGACGTGCCGTGGCATCGATGATACGCATATTGGCCTGATGTGGCACCAACCAGGCCAGATTCCCGGAATTAAGTCCATGCTTTTCCATCATCTCAACGGAAACATCTGCCATTCTTGATACAGCATACTTAAACACGGTTTGCCCCTCCTGGTAAATAAAATGTTCTTCATTCGCAACCGTCTCATGTGATGCTGGACGCAGCGACCCGCCTGCTTTCATGTGAAGGTGTGACCTGCCCAGTCCATCCACGTGGTGAATATGGTCAATGATACCATTATCATTAGTCGAAGGCTCAAGTAAAACGGCGGTTCCGGCATCCCCAAATAAAGTGCAGGTTGTCCGATCTTTATAGTTTGTGATAGCCGACATCATGTCGGCTCCTACCACAATCACTTTTTTATAACGTCCTGATTCAACAAACTGAGAGGCAGTGATCAGTGTGAAAATGAAGCCTGAACAGGCAGCGTTAATATCAAAACTCCATGCATTGTGTATTCCCACTTTGTGGGCAATGATATTTGCTGTCGCCGGAAAAGGCATATCGGGCGTTATGGTGGCACATAACAACAAATCGACCTCATCGGGGGATGTTCCTGTTTTTTGAAGTAGACTTCTGACTGCCTCGACTCCCATATCGCTTGTGGCCTTGCCTTTTTCGGTCATTATGCGACGCTCCTTAATACCAATGCGTTGCATAATCCATTCATCGGTTGTATCGACCATCTTGCTCAGCTCTTCATTGGTCAGCCTGTATTCAGGCAAATAGGCCGAAACTCCTGTAATTGCTGCTCTGATACTTTTCATCTATAACTGTTTCCTTTCTTATTTCACGTTTTGCAACTGTTTATCAGTCTTATGCCACCATATGACAACGTTCACATTTGAGGCGCGAAAAATAACAGGAATATTTAAAGGCTACAAGCAAAACCCAATAAAAAAACCCTTAACTAACTACAAAACAATTAATTACATTGTTCGAAAGTTAGAAAAGAGAGACAAAAAAAAGATCAGAAGAAATTCTGATCTAAGCGAAGGATGCTTAAATAGCAATCTCTTTCTCGATTACCTGTTTGCCGCGGTAGTAACCACATTCCGGACAAATAGTGTGGAATTTGGTTGTAGCACCGCAATTGGAACAGGAAGCCAGGGTCGGAGCCACTGCTTTGTAGTGGGTTCTGCGCTTATCCCTTCTTGTTTTCGAATGTTTGTGCTTCGGATGTGCCATTACTATTTGATTTTAATTATTATTCAACAACTTTTTTAATTCTCCCCAGCGTTCATCAGATTTTTCTGATTCATGCCTCGAATATTCTTCTAATTTTTTCAGCATTACCGGATCACAACTGCTAACCCCCTTTTTATCATAGGGGTGAACGTGCCGTAACGGAATACTGACAATGATATATTCATAAATCGTTTGGGCAATATTGATCTGATTTTCATCTGGCAATATCCAGATAACATCATCCCCTTCTTCTGAGGGTGTTTCACCAAACTTGACGAAAACAGATGCCTCATTCCCGATGGCCTGATTGTATGGTTCGAGACATCGGTCACAAGTTAGTGTGACTGTACCTGAAAATTTCAGATGCAGTGACATGAACGAACTCCGCTTTTCAAGAATGACAATCAATTCAAGATCGCCATCCTCAACCAGACTGCCCTCAAAATGATCAAAGAACGATTTGCCAATATGAAAGTCATATTCATGAACACCTTCCTTTAATCCTTTGAAGGCAATATTGTATACCGACAATCTTTCCATGGCAAAAAAGTGCTGCAAAATTATATTTTTTTACGATACGGTGGTAATTTTTACCAAAATATTTGAAATCTATCCTGTTATGTGATTCTTATTTAAGATGATCCTAAAGGTAGTTCCTTTTTTTAATTCAGAGTTTTTGATAAAAATCTTTCCGGAATGGTAGTTCTCAACAATTCTTTTTGCAAGAGACAAACCAAGGCCCCAGCCACGCTTTTTGGTAGAATAACCTGGCCTGAAGATCGCCTTAAATTGCGACTTGGGAAGCCCTTTCCCTGTATCCGACACATCCAGGATTGCGTGATTATCTTTCGACTTTAGTGAAAGTGTGATGGTACCTTCACTATTCATGGCATCAATCGCATTCTTGCACAGATTCTCGATCACCCACGAAAAAAGAGCCTCATTCATAGGCAAGATCCAACCCTCGGTCTGATCGGCCTCAATCGAATACTTTACCTTTCCTGACGATCTCTTTTTCAGATATTCAACGGTTGATTGGATAACTTCCAGAAGGTTCGTAGGCAACAACTCCGGTTTGGAGCCAATCTTCGAAAAGCGTTCGGTAATTTTTTCAAGGCGTTGAATATCCTTCTCAAACTCACTGACAATGGTTTCGTCGGTTTTCTGCATTCGCAGCAACTCAATCCATGCCATCAATGATGAGATAGGAGTGCCCAGCTGGTGGGCAGTTTCTTTTGACATACCAACCCATACCTTGTTCTGCTCGGCTGAACGCGAAGCACTAAATGCCAAATAAGCAACAAAGATAAACAGGAAGATGACCAGAAGCTGAATAATTGGGAACAGGCGGAGATTACGCAAAAGGTAGGACTCCCGATAATAAAAATATTGCCGCTCGTTCTCATCAATGACAACTTCAATGGGAGGATTATGGGCTTTCATCTTTTTAAGTTCCTTTTGAAGCACGAGTTCTTGCCGGTTGGCACTGAATGAAATATTGGCATGAATCAGGATAGAGTCCTGGTCATTGACGAGAATCAACGGTATAGAGGTGTTCGCATCAATAATCATTTCAATCAGGGATAAATCATTATCCAGTGAAATATCATCGCTGGCCAGCCTTTTGGTTGCTTCGGCCCAAAGTATCACTTTCTTGCGCTCTTCCTCCGACAGCTTTTCTGTTAGCCAGTTGGTGTACATCAGAGAAGCCATACCGATAACCACTGCCCCAAGAAGCAATAGTAGTTTCCATCGCCGTTTTTTCAGATAAATATCCAATTTCAGAGTAGATTAGATCTGTAATCTGCTAAACGCAGATGCACAGGAAATATTATTTCCCTGCTATATTCCTGACCAAGGTGAATATCCCTTCGGCATCAATACCACAATCCTTATATAACTGTTCAACTGAACCGTGTTCAATAAATCGATCCGGAATTCCAAGGATATGCAAACGGTTTTTATAACCATTCGCAATCATAAATTCCGCAATGGCACTCCCAAATCCTCCAACCACAGTGCCATCTTCGATTGTTATTACATCACTGAATCGTTTGCAAATATCGTGAAGTAACGTTTCATCGAGAGGCTTGACAAATCGCATATCAAAGTGGGCCGGATGGATTTCATACCTCAACAGCTTTTTAATGGCACGCTGGGCAAACACCCCCGGCTTTCCGATAGTAAGGATAGCAATATGCTCTCCATCATTAATAATCCTACCTGTCCCGGGTACTATCTTTTCAAAGGGAACCCGCCAATTAACATTCGTACCACATCCTCTTGGGTATCGAATTGAAAATGGACCCATTCCTTCAAGCTGAGCAGTATACATCATGTTCCGAAGCTCAATCTCATCCATTGGAGCTGCAACAATCATATTGGGCACACACCTCATGTATGCGATGTCGAAGACTCCATGATGGGTAGGTCCGTCTTCCCCTACAAGGCCACTTCTGTCGAGGCAAAATACGACATGCAGGTTTTGAATGGCAACATCATGAATAATCTGGTCGTATGCCCTCTGCATGAAGGTCGAATAGATATTACAGAAAGGAACCATTCCCTGAGTGGCAAGGCCTGCCGAAAAAGTCACGGCATGCTGTTCTGCTATTCCCACATCAAAAGCCCGGTCCGGCATCTTACTCATCATGATGTTGAGCGAACAGCCGGAGGGCATGGCTGGGGTAATTCCAACGATTCGGGGATTTTTCTCGGCAAGTTCCACTATAGTTTCGCCGAATACATTCTGGAATTTGGGTGCTTTCTCCAGTCCGCAATCACAAGTATAAATCTGTCCGGTGGTCTTATCAAACTTGCCGGGAGCATGAAATTTAGTCTGGTTAAGTTCGGCAATCGGAAATCCTTTTCCCTTTCGGGTATGGATGTGCAAGAGTTTCGGCCCCTTGATTTCCTTCAAGTCAGCTAAAACCTTGGTCAGATAGGCCACATCGTGACCGTCAACTGGGCCGAAATACCGGAAATTGAATGCTTCAAAAAGATTGCTCTGGTTCAGCAACATATTCTTGATCGCACCTTCTGTTTTTTGGACTATGCGACGCGCAAAGGGACCAAACCCCTTAAGACGACCAAGACCATCCCAGATTTCATCCTTCAATCTATTATAGGTTTGCGAAGTTGTCATGTTGAGCAGCGACTGACTGAAGCTTCCCACATTTGGATCTATGGCCATGTTGTTGTCATTGTAAATAACGAGGATATCCGATTTTATAAATCCAGCATTATTTAGTCCTTCAAATGCCATACCTCCAGTAAGGGCACCATCTCCAATAACAGCGACAACTTTACGGTTATCCCCTTTGATCTGCGACGCAACAGCCATTCCCAATGCAGCAGATATTGAAGTTGAAGAGTGCCCGACCCCGAATGAATCAAACTCACTTTCTGCACGTTTGGGGAACCCGCTGATTCCACCATATTTCCGGTTAGTATTGAAACTATCTTTACGTCCGGTCAGTATTTTATGTCCGTACGCCTGATGTCCAACATCCCAGATTAACTGGTCATGTGGGGTATCCATTACATAATGAAGTGCAACCGTCAACTCAACAACACCCAAGCTTGCACCAAAATGTCCGGGATTATTACTGACTGAATCAATTATAAAATCACGTAACTCAGCACACAACTGCGGTAATTCGGCAGGTGACAGTTTCTTTATATCATCAGGAGTTTTTATCGAATCTAGGAGTTTCCCTGTTGTACCATCCATGAATAACAGATTTGGGTGGTCAAAGATAAAAATATTGAATTGAATTTGTCGTTGATATTCTAATGGATATTTAATGGTTCTGTTCTGTTCAATTTTTCCATTGGTGGTTTATTTTTATCTTAATGGTTCTCAAACACAACTTTTTCTGTGCTTGTTATTATATTTGGAAGAATGGCCAAGGCTGATTCAAATGTCAACAATATAGAACAGATTTATATCCTTAATTAAAGTAGCTATGAAAACTTTGAATGTGGTTTTATTAATCCTGTTGTACTCCATGCTGTTGTCATGTGTTTCGACAAAAAAATTCAACGACATGGAAGTTCGTTACCGATTGGAGAATGAAGGTCTCAGGAGTGATTTACTGAAAGCCGGTACTGAAAACACAGAATTATCTGGATCGCTTTCTCGTGTAAGCAACCTGAACAGCGAACTTAGCAAAAAACTGGAAGATCTTGATTTTGAATTGGAGATGCTGAAGAGGACCAAAGAATCACTGGAAAAAGATAAGTCATCACTGGAAGCACAGTTAAAAGCTGTTCAAACAGGTACTTCAACCGAAATACAGCGTTTGATGGCCGAACTTCAGAAAACCCGTGATGACTTAAATACCAGGGAAGATAAGATCAGGGAATCCGAGAAGGAACTTCAGGAAAGAAACCTTAAGCTTATTGAGCTCCAGGAAGCATTGAAACAGAAGGAAGAAGCTGTGAACCGTTTACGTCAGACGGTCACTTCTGCCTTGACAGGCTTCAACAATAACGAATTGACCGTTTTCGAAAAAGATGGCAAAGTATATGTCAGCCTTGAAGAACAATTACTATTTAAATCGGGACAATGGGAAGTGGATCCCCGGGGACAACAAGCGCTGAAAGACCTTGGAAATGTGCTGGCACTGAACCCTGATATCAATATCATGGTCGAAGGGCACACTGATGATGTACCGATGAGGGGTGCCAACCAGGTAAAAGATAACTGGGACCTGAGCGTCATGCGGGCAACTGCAGTCACAAAAGTACTTCTGCAAAACCAAAATATCGATCCGGTTAGAATCATTGCCGCCGGGCGCAGTGAGTATCTGCCTCTGGATGTGGATAAAACTCCCGAATCCAGGAAAAAGAACCGTCGCACGGAGATAATTCTTACTCCGAAACTGGATGAATTACTGAAATTGATGGAAAATTGATAGAAAGAGGAAGAATTTACTTCCTCTTTCCATATAGTCTATTTTCTGGTAACTTTTACCTTTTGTGTCGGATCCAGTGAAACATTCCTGATTTCGAGCTGGCAAACCACCTGGTTTGCCAAACTGGCAAATGCTTGTCCCGTAACTGTTTCCGGGTCGGCTGCGACAGGAGTACCCTGATCACCTCCCTCGCAAATACCCTGAACCAAGGGAATCTGGCCAAGCAAGACGAGCCCCATTTCATCGGCTAACTTACGGCCACCATCTTTTCCAAATATATAGTATTTATTATCAGGGAGTTCCGCTGGCGTAAACCACGACATATTCTCTACTAGCCCAAGAACGGGTACATCAATAGATTTACTCTGGAACATGCTAACCCCCTTGATTACATCAGCCAGGGCAACTGCCTGAGGTGTAGTAACAATAATCGCTGCAGTCACAGGCACAGTTTGCACTAGAGTCAGATGAATGTCGGATGTCCCTGGAGGAAGGTCTATCAAAAGATAATCGAGTTCTCCCCATAATCCGTCAGCGATAAGCTGCTTCAAGGCGTTGGATGCCATAGGTCCCCGCCAGATGAGTGCATTTTCGGGAGCTACAAAAAATCCAATTGATAGAAATTTCACCCCATATCTCTCAACCGGAACAATCATATCCCTTTTATCTATATGCTCAGATGCAGGTCGTTCTCCCTCAGTTCCAAACATTTTTGGGATTGAAGGTCCGAAAATATCGGCATCAATCAGCCCGACCGAGGCACCCGTATTGGCAAGGGCCACTGCAAGGTTGACTGCTACCGTTGATTTGCCTACACCGCCTTTACCTGAAGCGACTGCAATGATATTTTTGACACCTGGCAGGATCGGCCTCTGCATATTATGAATAAACTTGGTGGCAATGTTTCCTTTAATATCAACATCATTGCCAATATACTCGAGAATGGCAT
Organism: Prolixibacteraceae bacterium UBA5740; assembly: GCA_002419285.1. Taxonomy (GTDB): domain Bacteria; phylum Bacteroidota; class Bacteroidia; order Bacteroidales; family Prolixibacteraceae; genus UBA1413. Next base: position 7,557 of record DIFU01000026.1, read on the forward strand.
TTTCACACATACCTGTCAGGGCAGGGATATTGGGATCATCAGATCGCTGGAAAACCAGTGAAAAGTGGACCGATTTCCCTGCTACCCTGATTTCCTGCACCATATCCATGCTAACAATATCCTGGTTACTCCCCGGGTAATTAACGTTTCTCAAAGCATCCGTAACATTTTTAGGAATGATGATTTTCCTGGGTATTTCACTCATAATAATTTGCTTTTAATGAATTAATCAATATTGTCAAGCCCGAATTCCCTGACCGGGTCCCAAAACAAACGTTTAAAATCTTCAACCTTTTCGAATTTCACTGCCAC
>DIFU01000026.1:8018-8334 GCA_002419285.1 Prolixibacteraceae bacterium UBA5740
GCGATAGCACCGTAAGTGGTCACTCGACCTGGTGGTACCAGCTTCACCACGCTGTAAACCTTTGTAAAAAAGTCTTCCATATTCTTTACTGGCGGGCACTTCTGCCGAAACTCCGGTAAGGATCCTTTTCAAACTCCTCCACTGGTTCTTTCCAGTCGATACCCGGCCGAAGTCTGAAAACCAAATACTTGGTAGGAATACCCCTGTCCAGCCACTGTTTTTCATAAAATGTCCTGACATTCAGAATTTCCGGGCGATCATCCCGGGCGTATATATCCTCCCAATCAGTAACAATATCAAGCTTATTTAGTTTTGC
>DIFU01000075.1 GCA_002419285.1 Prolixibacteraceae bacterium UBA5740
CCACAGTATTCACATACGATGATCTTTTTGCGGCTGGCGATGTCGAGTTGTCGCTGAGGTGGAATCTTGTTGAAGCATCCGCCGCAGGCATCACGTTGGATGGTTACGACAGCCAGTCCGTTACGTGCATTTTTCCTGATTCTTTTAAAGGCGGTGAGCAGACGAGGTTCGATAAACGACTCGATTTTTTCGGATTTGGATTTCAGTTTTTCCTCTTCAATCCTGGTTTCCTCGGTAATTTCCTCCAACTCCTTGTTTTTCCTTACCAGGTCTTCCATCCTGTCGTTGAGTTGCTCCTTGGAAGCATCGACAGCTTCTTTTTTAATGGTCATTTCAGCGGTATACTCTTTAATCCGCTTTTCTGAAAGTTGTATTTCAAGGGTCTGGTATTCGATTTCCTTGGCAAGGGAGTCAAATTCACGGTTGTTCCTGACATTGTTCTGGCTCTCAGTCCATTTTGCAATCAATGTCTGTGATTCCTTGATGGCTGTCTTCTTGTTATTGATGGCAGTTTCGAGGCTTCTGATCTCGTCGTCCAGATTATGGAGCCTGGTTTTGAGACCGGTGATGTCATCTTCGAGGTCCTGAACCTCGAGTGGCAATTCACCCCTAAGGACTTTAATCTTGTCAATGGCTGACACTACGCTTTGCAATTCGTGCAGGGCGCGCAGTTTTTCTTCGATGGATATGTCTTTTTCGTCTGGCCTTACAAACTGAGTATTCATAACTTTATAAAGAATAAGATTTCACTATGAATTTCTAAAATAATAATTCACCGGGTTGGTTTGTACCTCCGATAAATGGACTGCAAATGTAGAGAAATTTTTCGTAAGTAATTCATAAAAAAGTTCTTTAGTAAACTGCTCACTTTCATAGTGTCCGATATCGGCGAGTACGATCTGGTTGTCGGCATCGAAGTACTGGTGGTATTTGACATCTCCTGTGATGAAGAAGTCAGCCCCGGCATTTATGGCTTCCCTTAGCAGGAATGAGCCTGAGCCTCCGCAAACAGCAACAGTCTTGACAGGTTTGCCCGTCAGGGGGCTATGCCTGATCAAGGGTGTCTTGAAAACAGACTGAATTTTGCCGAGAAAATCCGTGGCCTCCATGGCTTCCGGAAGTGTACCGTAAACACCTGCCCCAACCAGCGGGTTTAAGTTATCGAGAGGGTAAATGTCGTAGGCCACTTCTTCATACGGATGAGCTGCTGTTAGGGCTTTCACAACCGCTTTCTGCTGCCATTCGGGAAAAATGGTTTCAAATCTGATCTCAGGTTCTGTGTGTAGTTTCCCTTTGGTCCCCACGTAGGGTTGGGCTGTGTCGTTTCCCCTGAAAGTCCCGTAACCTTCGGCATTGAAGCTACACTGGTCGTAATTGCCGATGGTTCCTGCACCTGCGTCGAAAATGGCTTGCCTGACCGATTCGAAATGGCTTGCAGGGATAAACGTGACGAGTTTTTTCAGTTTGTTTTTCGATGGCTGCAGAATCCTTTGGTTCTCAAGTCCCAGGAGATTGGCAATTTTGGTGTTCACTCCCCCCGTGATACTGTCGATATTGGTATGGGCAGCATAAATGGCAAGGTTATTCTGTATGGCTTTGATGATGATCCTCTCAACCGGATTTTGGCCTGTCAATTTACGCAGGCCTCCAAAAATGACAGGATGATGTGCTATGATCAGTGAGGCACCTTTCGTAATGGCTTCGTCGATGACTGCTTCGGTGACATCGAGTGTGATCAGGACTGAATCGACTGTAGCTGATGCCTGTCCGGTTTGCAGTCCGGCATTGTCGTAACTTTCCTGAAGGGAGAGTGGGGCAATGGATTCAATCAGCCGTATGATTTCGGAGATCGTTGTTTTATTGATCATTCTTTTTCATCTTCGTCAGTGGCAGGCTCCATTTCATCGCGAAGGGTTATCAGCTGCGCCTTTATGTCAAGTAATCTTTTGACCGCTTCAAATGTGCGGGTGGCACCCTCCTTATTATTCTGGAGAAGCTGTCGGGCTCCCTTGATGGTCATTCCTTTTTCCTTGACCAGGTGGTAGATCAGCCTGAAATGTTCCAGGTCCTGAGGTGTGAAAAGCCGGTTCCCCTTTTTGTTCTTGGTTGGTTTCAGGGTTGTGAATTCCTTGTCCCAAAAGCGGATCAGGGAGGCATTTACCTGAAACATTTCAGCTACTTCGCCGATGGTGTAGAATACCTTTTCTATTTTAGGTTCCTTATATGGCACTTTTTTGGATGTTTGAAATGATTCAACCCTTTGGTGAACTCAATAGAAATCAACGAAAATCATTCCTGACGTTCAAACCGATAAACAAAAATAATGTTTCACGGCAATTATACCTGCAGAAAGCATAAATTAAAGCTGAACTTTTTCCTGACTGTTTTCGGTTAGTCGAAGCTTTGTCCCATGTTGGATGAAAGGGCGATCATTCTTTCGTATTCAGCAGGTGTCAGATCCATATAGTAATAGTTCTGAGGATTCACGGCTGTCCCATTACGATGCACTTCATAGTGGAGGTGAGGCGACGTAGATGTCCCCGTGTTCCCTACAAAGCCGATGATTTCACCCCGTTTGACTTTCTGCCCTTTCCTGACGTTAAAGTCGTTCAGGTGAGCATATAGGGTAAGATATCCATACCCATGGTCGATTTCGATGTATTTACCATAACCGACTTTGGAGGAAACTACATCCTTGACGACTCCGTCACCGGTTGAATACACTTCGGTCCCTACCGGAGCAGTAAAATCCATTCCGTAATGGAATTTGCGGATTTTATAAATAGGATGGATACGGAACCCCCATCCTGAGGCAGTCCTTTTCAGGTCCTGGTTTGATAATGGCTGGATTGCCGGTATGGCAGCAAGCATTTTCTCCTTATCGAGAGCAAGATTCAGGACTTCATCGTAGGACTTCGACTGGATATAAGCCTGTTTGGCCACAATGTCCAGTTTTTTTGCCGTTTCAATGATGAGTTCGCTGTTTGACAGGTTTTCGAGGTGGGCGTATTTCTTTGCCCCACCAAAACCAGCTTTCCTGATAGTGGAAGGAATGGGCTCGGTTTCGAAGATGACCCTATATATATTGTCATCCCGTTGCTGTATGTCGTCGAGAACCTTTTCGATGTCCTGGAGGTCTTTTTGCATCAGCCTTACCTGGGTAAGCAGCCTTTGATTCTCCCGTGCAACCTCTTTGGTCCTTGGAGTTTCATAATTGTTGATGATAACAATGACAATCACTATGGCGAAAGCCAGACTGCTCGAGAAGTAGGTTAAAAACCGGGTCAGCCTTTCTTTGAGCGAAACACCATGCTGCTCATAACTTAGGGTTTCCGGGTTAAAACGATACTTTTTCTTTGGCATACAATATCTTTAAATTTTACGCTCTGAATTCAGGGAATTGATTATTTCCAATAAATTTGCACACTTAATTTCAAATAGTTGCAAATCACAAGGCGCAAAAGTAACTAATCTGCGCATACGTATAAAAACGATTTGGGACGTTTAATATTTTTTAACAAACAAAGTATATCAAAACTGTAATTATATGTCATTGAATTCTAAAGAAATACGACAGACATTCCTGGACTTTTTTGCAGGCAAGGCGCACCAGATTGTGCCTTCAGCCCCTATGGTGGTCAAAGACGATCCCACGCTGATGTTTACCAATGCCGGTATGAACCAGTTTAAAGATATTTTCCTTGGAAATGAGCCTGTTAAATGGAGCCGTATTGCTGATACCCAGAAATGTCTCAGGGTGTCGGGGAAGCATAATGACCTTGAAGAAGTGGGTATCGACACTTATCATCATACCATGTTCGAAATGCTTGGAAACTGGTCGTTTGGCGACTATTTCAAGCAGGATGCGATTGATTGGGCCTGGGAATTGCTGGTAGGCAGATACAAAATATCTCCAGACAGGCTGTATGCCACGGTCTTTGAAGGCGATGCATCCGAAAATCTGGAAAGGGACAATGAAGCAGCCGGACTGTGGGGAAAGTACCTTCCGGCCAACCGGATACTGAATGGTAACAAAAAGGATAATTTCTGGGAAATGGGCGACAGTGGCCCATGTGGGCCTTGTTCCGAAATCCATGTTGATATCCGGAGCGATGAGGAAAGGGCTCAGGTGCCAGGATGTGACCTTGTGAACAGGGATCATCCGCAGGTAATTGAGATATGGAACCTGGTGTTTATACAATATAACCGTAAAGCCAACGGAACGCTTGAACCCCTGCCCGCCAAACATGTCGATACAGGGATGGGTTTTGAGCGGCTTTGTATGGTCATCCAGGGAAAAAAGTCGAATTACGATACCGATGTTTTCCAGAATACCATCGCCGAGATAGCCAAATTGAGCGGAATGAAATACGGCGAATCAGAGAAGACAGATATTGCCATGCGCGTTATCGCCGATCATTTGAGGGCTGTGTCATTTGCCATTGCCGACGGTCAGCTTCCATCAAACAACAAGGCGGGTTATGTAATCAGGAGAATTCTCCGACGGGCTGTCCGTTATGGATATACTTTCCTCGGTTTCAGGGAACCTTTTATTTTCCGGTTGGTGGATGCCCTGAAAAATACCATGGGGGAAATGTTCCCCGAGTTATCGGCTCAACAGGTCCTGATCGAGAGGGTGATTCGCGAGGAGGAAGAATCTTTCCTTCGTACCCTGGAAACGGGTATCAGGTTGCTCGACCAGCTTTGCGAAAAGGCCAGGGCTGCCGGTGAAAATGAAATTTCAGGAAAGGATGCATTTACACTGTATGATACATTTGGGTTCCCCCTCGACCTTACCCAGCTGATTGCCCGCGAAAATGGATTGGGTGTCGGTGTTCAGGCGTTTGAGAAGGAGATGCAGGCACAAAAGGATCGCTCCCGTAGTGCTGCAGTCCAGGAAACAGAAGACTGGGTTGAGCTTCAGAAAATTGACAAGGTTGAGTTCGTCGGATATCACCAGTACGAATGCGATACCCGCATCGCCCGCTACCGCAAAGTGTCGCAGAAGGGGAAAACCTATTACCAGGTTGTCCTCGACAAAACCCCTTTTTATGCCGAGTCGGGCGGACAGGTCGGAGATACGGGTTTATTGAAATCAGATCGTGAAACTATCCGGGTAACCGATACACAGAAAGAAAATAACCTGATCGTGCATATCGTCCAGAAAATGCCTGTCGATCCGGCAGCCGGATTTAAGGCTGTTGTGGATATGGATGCCCGTGAACAGACTGCCAATAACCATACTGCCACCCACCTTTTGGACCACGCACTACGCGAGATCCTAGGCAAGCATGTCGAACAGAAGGGCTCACTGGTACACCCCGATTACCTTCGATTCGACTTTTCGCATTTCGGGCGCATGACACCCGAAGAGTTGCAGGCTGTGGAGACCAGTGTCAACCGCATGATCCGTAGAAATTTAAGCCAGGAAGAGATGAACGGCGTGGCGTTCAATGAGGCACGGGAAATGGGGGCCATTGCCCTGTTTGGAGAGAAATACGGCGATACAGTCAGGGTCATCCGGTTTGGTGATTCAATCGAACTGTGCGGGGGAACACATGTTCATTCCACCGGACAGATAGGGCAGTTTGTCATCATTTCGGAAAGTGCCATTTCTGCTGGTGTGCGAAGGATCGAGGCCATCACGGGAGAAAAGGCCGATCAGTATATCCGCAAAAACCTTGAAGAGCTGTCGGATACCAAAGCCTTGTTCAGCCAAACCAATAACCTGAAGAAGTCAGTGGAGGCCCTGTTGGACGATAATGCCAGGCTTCGCAAACAAATCGCGGATTATGAGAAAAAAGAGACCCTTGGGATCAAGGAGGAACTGAAGCAACAGATCGAAATGATCGGCGACGTCAGTGTCATCGCTGCTACACCCCGGCTTGCCTCAGCTCAGGCCATCAAGGACCTTGCTTACCAGCTCAGGGGAGAAATTCCAAACCTTTTCCTGGTACTGGGCGTCGACCTGGATGGCAAACCATCGCTTACTGTCATGATTTCGGATGAGGTTGTGCAGACCCGGGGACTCGATGCCGGGAAAATCGTCAGGGAAGCTGGCAAGGAGATCAAAGGCGGTGGCGGCGGACAACCATTCTATGCCACGGCCGGGGGGAAAGATAGCGCAGGTCTGGCTGCTGCCGTGGCCAAGGCAAAGTCGTTCGTTAAGTAATTGTGATATTGTCATATAAGGATCAGCCAGAGAGAAATGTCCGACTGATCCTTTTTCTTTGTCCCGGTAAAAAATTTGTTACGTTCCCATAACGAAGAGTGCCAGAAGGAAGGATTTATTTTGAATGATTCTAAAAAAGATATATTTTCAGGCCGGATTAAATGCATGAATATGCCTTATAGGGAAAACTCTTTTTACAGCCAGATTTTGCCCGGACGAAATCAATCAGGAGATGGCTTTTTGGATTGTCTGCTATCCATCATCACCTCATATGCTAATTTATAATACATCGTACACATGAAAAAAATCTGGTTTCTGATAACCTCCCTGCCAACAATGGCCTTTCTGTTCATTGTGCTTGCAGTTGCCATGGCCATTGCCACATTTATTGAAACAGGATATGGAACACCGGCTGCCAAAGTGCTGGTATACAACGCATGGTGGTTTGAGCTGATTTTTGTGATTCTGGGGATCAACCTGATCGACAATATCATCAAATACCGCCAGTACAAAGGGAAGAGTTTTACCATGTTTATCTTTCATATTTCCTTCCTGGTAATCGTTATCGGCGCAGCCATCACACGCTACATCAGCTATGAGGGCACCATGCACATCAGGGAAGGAAGTACCAATTCTTCCATTCTTTCTTTCGAGAACTACCTGTATGTTGGTTCAGCGGACGATGCCGTTGAAAAGGAAGTCATCTTTTCTGAAATCACTCCCGGGCAGTTCAACGGCAGCCTGAACATTGGAGGAAGCAAGGTTGAGGCCAAATCAGTGGCTTATATCACAGATGCCCTCAGGACTCCAATGGCTTCCGACAGTGGTGATCCCGTGATCGATTTTGTTGTATCCGGACCAGAAACCAAAGGGATGCAGAGTATCTATATCAAGCGGGGCGAACACTTTAACCTGGGAATGTTCTCGGCAGGTTTCGAGGCACCACATCCGGTTGCAGTCCAGATGTTCAATGATGGCGACCGTTTGATGATGGTACCTGTTGATACCGTAACCCAAATGTCGATGGGCGCCCAGGATGTGATTACCTATCACCCGGGCGATACGGTTTTGATGGAGAAAATGAATATTTACAACCTGGGGGGCTACAGGTTTATCCTCCGCAATTTCATGGAGCATGCCACCTTTACGGCATCGAAAAGCACACAGGGGCAGACTGGCGAAAATGCCGTGATTGTTCGTTTGTCGGATGGAACCAGAGAGAAAATTGTCCCCGTGTTTGGTACTCCCGGCTATAAGGCCGACACCGTAATCGTCGACTGGAACGGCCAACCGGTTGAGCTGGCCTACGGTTCAAAGGAGATACCGATTCCGTTTACGCTGCAACTGCGTGATTTCCAGCTCGAGAGATATCCGGGGTCGGATTCTCCATCTTCTTATGCTTCAGAGGTTACGCTGATCGACAACGAAAGGAATGTCAACAGAGAATTACGCATTTACATGAATAACACGTTAACATACAGGGGATATAAGTTTTTCCAGTCATCGTACGATCAGGATGAGCTGGGAACCATCTTGTCGGTCAACCATGATACCTGGGGAACCTGGATTACCTATCTGGGTTATTTCCTGATGACTCTCGGGATGCTGCTCTCGCTCGTGAATCCGCACAGCCACTTCCAGGGAATCGTGAAGAAACTGAAGAAACTGTCGGCTGCCAAGGCAATCCTGGTCCTGATGCTTTTGGGCGCCGGACTGTCAGCTTCTGCGCAACCCGGATCTGCCGCCCATATACCTGTGGTCGACAAGAATGTGGCTGATGCTTTCGGTAAGTTGTGGGTTCATGGCCCTGATGGCCGTATCGAGCCAATGGGAACACTGGCCAGCGATGTGGTCAGAAAGCTCAGTCGCAAGCAAAAGCTGTATAATCTTGAGCCTGAACAGGCCGTATTGAGCATGATGATCAACCCACAGATGTGGCAGCAATTGCCCTACCTGAAGGTTTCGAACAAGACACTTGCCCAGCAACTGGGTGCCAAGGGGTCATATGTTTCGCTGACCCAGTTATTCGATGCGCAGGGCCAGTACAAACTGATCGAAAATGTAAGGGCGGCTTACAACAAGGCTCCGGCACTCCGAAACCGGGTTGAGAAGGAGTACATATACCTTGATGAAAAAGTGAATATCAGCTTTATGATCTTCCGTGGTTCATTGATAACTTTGTTCCCGCACGAGGATGTGACCAAACCATGGATGCCGCCCGGAGCCACTGACCCGAGTCTTAACAAAGGTGACTCCCTTTTCGTGGCAAGTGGTGTTGAGGTCATGAAACAATTCATAGCCGAAGGAAAGACTTCCGATGCGTTGCAGGTGGTGGATGCAATCGGGGTTTTTCAGAGCAAACAAGCTGCCTCGGTTTTGCCCTCCGACGGAAGGAAAAAGGCGGAAATTCTCTATAATCGGATCAATCCGTTCGAAAGAATATTCCCTTGGTATCTGGCATTGGGTTTCGTATTGCTCTTTGTCCTTTTTATCAATATTTTCCGACAAAAGAACATGAACCGCGGGCTTAAGATCACATTTTACAGCCTGATTGGGTTCACGTTCGCCATTCATACTTTAGGACTGATCATGAGATGGTATATCTCAGGACACGCGCCCTGGTCGAATGGATATGAGTCGGTTACCTATGTGGCCTGGGCTTCCATGCTGGCCGGACTGATATTTGGCAGAAAGTATCCCATGGTTACCGGGACTGCGGCATTCTTTGCAGGTATTTCACTTTTCGTGGCCCATCTCAGCTGGATGAACCCTGAGATCACCCCATTGGTGCCTGTTCTGAAATCGTACTGGCTGACCATCCATGTTTCCATCATTACTGCCAGCTATGGCTTTATTGGCCTGAGTGCCTTCCTGGGTATTCTGGTGATGATTCTTTTCATTATCCGAAATCCGGTCAATGGCAAAAAGGTTACGGTAATCATCGAACAGCTGACCTCCATCAATGAAATGTCGGCTACCGTGGGGTTATATTTCCTAAGTATCGGGACCTTTCTTGGTGGTATTTGGGCAAATGAAAGCTGGGGACGATATTGGGGCTGGGATCCAAAAGAAACCTGGTCGTTGATTACCATGCTGGTATACTCATTCATTGTGCACATGAGATTGATCCCGTCGCTGAAGGGATTGTACAATTATAACTTTGCCTCCATTCTTGGTTTCCTGTCTGTTCTGATGACCTACTTTGGTGTCAATTATTACTTGTCAGGTCTCCATTCATATGGACGTGGTTCAGCCGACGGCGTAAACCCTGCGGTTTATATCAGTTTCCTGATTATTGCCGGTCTGATGTTTTATGCTATGTTGAAAGATTCATCTTATGACAGGTATCTGAAAAGCCAGAAACGATCTGCAAAAAAGACGGAGGACAGCAACGAATAGGTCGCAGATTCACAGGTAATTCAATTCCTTCATCCATATAAGGATGAAACTTAAGGGTGCCACCTTTTATAACAGAAGGGTGGCACCTTTTTTCATGAATTACCATTTGAGTCCAGACAGGCGCGGATTTTTGCCCTTTATATTTTCAATCTGGATAAGTAGGGTTGTTGGTATTTCGACTACCTGAAAATTGGAATAAACATATTAAATATTCAAAATTAAAATCTGTAATATGTTGTTAATCAATACCCTATTGGCTATTTGAATTGAATACAAATAAATCAGTGTGTCAATGAGCCTTGATTTTTTGGGAGTTAGGGCAGGTCAAATCTGTATATTTGCTCAATTTTAAAATTGGTATCGAATATGGAATATGTTGTTACACGGACGTTTGATGTTCTGGAAAGGGCATTGAATATGTTTCCCCGGCCTGATGCGATTGCCGGTAAAAAGGGAAATGATTGGTATACCTATTCAACGGAAGAATATTATCAAAAAGCACACCAATTTGCCCTGGGAATGATGGCTCTTGGAATTACCAGGGGCGACAAGGTAGCGACCGTTACCAATAACAGGCCTGAATGGAACTTTGCCGATATGGGGCTGGCCATGATTGGCGCAGTTCATGTACCAATCTATCCCACCATAGGGGAAGAGGAGTACAGTTATATTCTCGAGCATTGTGAGGCAAAATATTTGCTGGTGGGTGACCAGAAACTCTATGAGAAGTTAAAGCCGGTTGCAGAAAAGATTCCGACGATCCTTGAGGTTTTCGGATTTGATGAACTGAGCGGTATCAGGAGCATGGAGGATATCCTGGCTTTAGGAGAAAGCAAATGGGAAGAACGGGCCTTTGAGCTCGAGGAGATCAAGAAGAGCATCATGCCCGACGACCTGGCCACCATCATTTATACTTCAGGCACAACTGGCGTGCCCAAGGGAGTGATGTTGTCGCAACGCAACCTGGTTTCCAACTTCACTGCTCACGCAAAAATGCACCACCTGGGCAATGATCACCGTGTCATCAGTTTCCTTCCGCTCTGTCACGTGTATGAAAGAAGTGTCAATTATCATTTTCAGCATAAAGGGATGGGGATCTATTACGTGGGTAACCTTGGGCAGATTCTTTCCTCCCTTAAAGAGGTCAAACCGCACATGTTCAATTCGGTTCCCCGTCTGCTCGAACGCGTATATGACGGTTTTATCGCTAAAGGCAAGGAACTGACGGGGTTCAAGAAAAAGCTCTATTTCTGGGCCATCAATCTTACCCAGCATTTCGAGTACAACAAGAAGTACGGCCCGCTGCTAAGCATGAAAATAAAAATTGCCGATAAACTCATTTATTCCAAGTGGCGCGAAGCCCTGGGCGGAAATATCGTTTATGCCGTATCAGGTGGAGCTGCCCTGCAACCCAGGATTGCCCGCACATTGGGCATGGCTGGTATGTACAACCTCGAAGGCTACGGGTTGACCGAAACCTCTCCGGTTATCGCGGTGAATAATCCTGCCAAGGGAAAAATGAAGATTGGGACCGTCGGACCGCTGTTGGAAGGGTATGAAGTGAAAATTGCCGATGATGGCGAGATCCTGTGCAAGGGCCCCGGTGTAATGATGGGTTACTACAAGGCACCTGACCTGACTGCCGAAGTGATTGATGAGGAGGGTTGGTTCCATACCGGTGATATCGGTACTTTCGTAGATGGTATCTACCTGAAAATCACCGATCGCAAGAAAGAGATGTTCAAGTTGTCGGGAGGGAAATACATCGCTCCGCAAATGATTGAAAATAAGCTGAAGGTATCGAACCTGATCGAACAGGCCATGGTGATCGGCGCTAACCAAAAGTTTGCCTCTGCATTGATTTCGCCCAATTTCGTCCTGTTGCACGACTGGTGCTCAGAACATAAGATCCACTTCGAAAACAACAAGGAACTGATACAGATTCCCGAAGTGGTAGCCCAGATCCAGAAAGAGGTGAATGCCATCAACAAGACACTGGGTCAGCACGAAGAGATCAAACGTTTCAGGTTGGTCTGTGCCGAATGGAATCCGGCAACAGGCGAACTTTCACCCACCCTGAAATTGCGGCGAAATGTGATCATGGAAAAGTACAAGGATATTGTAGAAGAGATTTACTCGGTTTCAAAAAACTGAGCAGGAAAGAAGGAGTTTTGAATGGTTGAAACACCTTTTTTTGTATGAAACTTCATGTTTAGTATTAAGACCCTTGACCCCAACAGGGTAATCAGATGCTAATTTCGAAGTTTAAAAATGGTAATTATATAATTGCAACTATATAATAACTATTCAAGAACTATTAAATTACTCTTTCATGTGCTACCCGGCTGGCACGATGATGTGATGTGATGAAGAATTTATCCATGAGCCGGGTTTGGATTTTTGTCTGACGTGATTCACTTTTATCCGTGAAACAGCCTGTTTATAACGAGTCCGGTAAACTCTGATGTGCGATTAGGGTCGTGAATTGGAAAACAGTTTATATATTGCACGCCAAATCTGAATAGGGCATGGTTTGAATCTTTCTATTCTTCGAGGTTTGTCACGTCAGTTCAGGAATTCAAAGACCAGCGGTTTATGTATATGGGAAAAGGGTATGGATTCCAGCCAGAGGCTGGTGTTGCCTTGGCATCTGAAATGTTTGGGATGCCTAACGATACCCATTTCGGATTTCTTCCCGAAGAGGCATTGTCGGGATTTGCTGTTTCAGATACGGATAATGCTGTAGTTTCAATGCAAGTTCCGACAAAATCAAAATCTTTGAGATTTGTGGTTTCCATGGGCTTACTCCATGAATTTCTGGACGCAGTCAGAAAGGATTATGCCGTTTTTCCTTTCGGTCCTGATTTGACAGCACTTAATTCAATGGTATATTATGATGTTCCCGGCTTCAGACTGTTCAGGGATCACATGAATGGCAAGGCTGCCCGATGCCAGGTCAAGCTGAAGGATGCACAGGGCAACCAGTCACCCAAGTTTGAGGTGAAGTTCAGGTCCAATAAGGGAGTCACTGAAAAGCATTTTCTGGCTTTTGATAAAGATTTTAATCCATTGTTTACCGGTGAGGTCGCTGACAAGTTTCACCAGCTGACCGGTGTTGCTGTTACTGATTTAAGTCCTGCCCTCAGTTCAGGTTCAGATAAATTTATTCTTCTGAACAGTGATCATCTCGAACGGATAGAAGTGGATGCCGGCCTGCGCTTTGCATTGCCTGGCTCACGGGAGGATAGCCTGGTTATACCACTGGCGGTTGTCCGGATATCGGGCATCCCGGAGATCGGATCCGAAGCTACCCGATTCTTTCAAAGAAGGAGTATAAGGACCTTGTCTTTCAGTCGGTATATGCTGGGAGGGTCTTTTCTACTGAAAGGACAGAAATCAAACCGTTACAAGAACAAAATTCGTCAAATCCAAAAAATAGTGCAATATGAACCTGCTTGCTGACCTGATAGACCCCGGTTTTTTTGAATCACATGGCGATGAACAGAGCCTGACCATGCTGCTTATCAGGTTTCTGGTCAACTTTCTGATCACCGGAGGTATCATCCGGTTCCTTTATTATCCCCGCTCCAGGCGTCGTGATTACTTTTTCACCTTCCTGCTCACCAGCACTACCATTTTCATGCTGCTTTTCCTTCTTGATTCGGTCCAGATTCAGGTGGGTTTTGCCCTGGGGCTGTTTGCCATTTTCGGTATTTTGAGATACCGTACTGACACCCTGCCTATCAGGGAGATGACGTATTTATTTATGATTATCGGTATTTCGGTCATCAATGCATTACACAAAAATGCCAACTGGCTCGATTTGGCTGTCATAAACCTGATTTTCATTGCGGTAACATGGATTATGGAAAGCACCAACATCCTCCGGCATGTGTCGAGCAAAAAGATCATTTATGAGAAAATCGATTTGATCCGCCCCGAAAATCAGGCTGCCCTTATGGCTGACCTGAAGAACCGCACCGGACTGAACATCACCAAAGTGGAAGTCGGCACCATCGATTTCCTCAAAGATACTGCCCTGTTGAATGTATATTACGATTCCAGGGAGGCCAACATGGCCGACACCATCGACAGGGAGGAATTCCGGTCTGACAATGATGATTAATTATTGACAAAGATCCATTAATGAAAAAATACATTTTGATTGTTTTGTTATGCATGTCTTCGGTTTATCTTCTGAAAGGGCAGAAAACCGACCGTGCCGCCTGGTTTTCCGTGGAGCTTTCAGGAAAGGTTACAGATAACCTGGAACTCGAACTCGAAGAAGAGATTCGGTTTTTCAGGGATGTGACCGAGATCGACCGGATATCAACCAGCCTGGGCGCTGCTTATGCCATCACTGATTTTCTGAAGGCCGGAACTGGGTATTCCTGGATTCTCGATCACAAGGTCAAGAAAGATTTGTACGAAAACCGTCACCGGTATTATTTCTATCTCCGTGGTCGCGCCCGGGTGGGAGGATTCAAGATTGACCTGAGGGAAAAGTTTCAAAGTACCTATTATGATCCGGCATTTGATGATGAGCGCTACTCGCCAGCCAATGAATTAAAAAGCAGATTGCAGGTGTCAAGGAATTTCAAGGACGCAGGACTGGAGCCCTACGCCAATGTTGAAATGTATTACCAGCTTAACGACCCCGAAGGCAACAAAATTGACCAGTTAAGATATACGGCCGGGATGGAGATTGACCTGAGTAAAAGCCTGATTCTAGATCCTTTCTTTCGGATTGAGACGGATATCAATATTCCCGAACCGGAAACATTCTACATTGGTGGGATCACCCTTAAGTGGGAAATTAACTGATTTAAGAATAATCAATTCATGGTTGCGCTTTTAATATAAAGCCTTCTTTTCAGGGATTGCAAATTTGATGGTGCTAAAACTTTTTTTGTGACGCTTGCTTAAATCGCTTTTGGTTTGTCAGGACGTGGCAGACTTATTTTTTCATGACAGAAATTGAGATTGTTTAAAATACAATTAGTATCTTGTCAATGATTCCGGCACTGCATTCCCGGAGTGTACAACAAACTGAAAACCAATAATCTTACAACTTTATGAAACACATTGCGAGCCTGTTTCTTATGTTGCTTCTGGCAATTGCTGCGCTTGGCCAGGGATTGAAAATCAATGAACATGAATATTTCGAAATGCCTGGACTGAACGTCATGGTATTTTACGATATCTATCCTGAAGGACACCAGGGGGCGGTTGGTATTATTCAAAATGGCACCCGGGTGGCAACAAATGGCGACCTGAGGCTGGAGCCGACACCCGGGCAATGGCAGCCGATCCCTAAAGTCGGCGCCCGGACAGTTGTTCCCGAGAATAACGAGGTGAACGTTGTGTGCTGGTTCCCCGATACCGCCATCAACCGCAAGGGATTCAACCCGGTCATTTATCCTGACCTTTCCTTTGTCTACAAGGTGCGGGTAATTGCCGAGGGTAGCAAGTTCCGCATTCTGGTCGACCTTGAAAAGCCGCTTCCTGAAGAATGGGAAAAGAAGGTGGGTTTCAACCTTGAGCTATTTCCCGGACTTTTGTTCGGAAAATCCTGGTATATGGATGGCAACCACGGTTTGTTCAACATCCAGCCAAACGGTCCTATGGAAAAGGATTTGCACGGGAAATGGCAGGCTGCCCCGATGGCGGTTGGCAAAAAACTGACCATCGCCCCTGAGGAGCCGGCCCAAACCATGAAGATCGAAAGTTTCGGCGAACCTGTACAGTTGCTCGACGGTCGGTTTTATCACAATAACGGATGGTATGTGGTACGCTCGCTGGTGACCCCCGGGAAAACTTCCGGTGCTGTCGAGTGGCTGGTAGATGCCCACGTAATGCCTGGTTTTACCTCTAAACCGGTGGTGCATGTCAGTCAGGTAGGCTATCACCCCCAACAGGAGAAAATGGCTGTGGTTGAGCTGGATGCATCGGTTTCGAGTCCTGAAGACCTGGCTCTGATCCGTTACTCGGAAGACGGGACCCAGGAAGTGATCCAGTCAGGAAAACCTGAATTCTGGGGTAAATTCCTTCGATTCAATTATTTCCGTACCGATTTCTCGAAAGTTACCCGCGAAGGGGTATACCGGGTGAAGTATGGCGATTACCTGACTGAGCCTTTCCGGATAGGGAAAAGCATCTTCGACAAGGACGTATGGCAACCCACTCTGGAATATTTCCTGCCTGTACAAATGTGCCATATGCGAATCAATGAAGGTTACCGCGTTTGGCACGACCTCTGTCATATGGACGATGCCCTGATGGCTCCTGTCGATACCAACCATTTCGACGGTTATTTGCAGGGACCCGAAACACTGACCGATTTTAAACCGGGCGACCAGGTTCCCGGACTGAATATCGGTGGTTGGCACGATGCAGGTGACTACGACCTGAGAGTGGAATCACAGGCTGGCACAGTTTGGGTAATGACTATGGCATATGAGCAGTTTAAACCCGAATGGGACATGACCCATGTCGACCAACAAGCAAGGATCGTTGAAATCCATCTGCCCGACGGGAAGAATGACATGTTGCAACAAATCGAGCATGGATTGCTTTCGATTGTCGGGGGATATAAAAGTCTGGGGCGCCTGTACCGCGGAATAATCTGTAACCAATTGCGACAGTATGTGCTTTTGGGTGATGGGGCTGCCATGACCGATGGTTTGAAATATAATCCTGATCTGAAACCGGGAGAAAAAACGGGCACTGAGTCAGGGATTACCGACGACCGCTGGGTCTTTACCGAAAATAACCCGGCCCGTGAACTGGATGTCGCAAAGGCACTGGCCGCATCGGCAAGGGTAATGAAGGGATATAACGATACGCTGGCATTACAGTCACTGAATGCAGCTGAAGCCATATACCGTGCCGCCAATGTGGAGAGTAACCGCCGGCTGACCGGAATCAAGGCCAAGGTGGCCATTGAACTGTTGATCACTACCGGTGACCAACAATATGCCAATGATCTGAAAGGGTTATTGACGGATGATGTTTTAAGAGACAGTGATATCGCCGCACATGCCGGCCGGGTGTTGGATAAACTGAATAATCAGGAGATCAGTAACGCTGCGAAGGATGCAGTAAAATCTTACCGTCTTGAGGTCGACAAATTGCAGCAGGAGAATCCATTCGGGGTACCTTACCGGCCTCATATCTGGGGTGATGGCTGGAATATCCAGAGTTTTGGTGTCCGACAATACTTTCTGCAACGCTATTATCCCGAAATCTTCGACGATCGCTATATGCTGAATGCCCTGCATTTTATATTGGGAAACCATCCGGGCGAAAACACTTCATCGTTTGTGTCGGGTGTGGGAAGCAAATCGGTGACCGTAGCTTATGGGGTAAACCGTGCCGACTGGTCGTTTATTCCTGGTGGGTCAGTTTCGGGTACCGGAATTATCCGGCCTGATTTTCCCGAACTGAAAGTCTGGCCATTTTTCTGGCAGCAAACCGAGTACGTGATGGGAGGTGGGGCCACCAATTTCATGTTTCTGGCACTGGCGGCCCAACACCTGTATCACTAAGCGAATATTTTATCCCAGGGAAAGCGGGAAAGTATCAGGATCAATCCTATCGTGTAGAATATCGCCGATGTTTTGTGTTTTGAAATGTCGGTATGGGCTTTCTTTGTTTTGGATCTGCCTATGTGGATCAGGACCAGGGCAATTAACATGACCATGATGTGTTCGATCACATAAAAGCGGAGATCCGCATTTTTCATGGTAGCCCCCATGTCGGCAAAACCTGCCTTGGTAATCGGACTGACAAATACATAGAGGATCAGTCCAGCGAGTACCTGGATATCAAACAGGATGGAAAAAGCCAATCCCGATTTCTCGTCGGCCGGGAGAAATCTTTTTTTACCCGTGTAGCCAATCCAGGCTTTGATGGTTACATAAACTGCCAACAGGACTACTAAATAGCTGAGATAATGATGAATTTGCAATAAAACTGGATACATAATTAAACATTTATAGGTTATTCAATCGGAAATTCAGATCAGCCGGAAAATGGCATCAGCCTCATACATGGAGATTCCTGGTTTCTGATTCTCAAGGGATGCAACAATCATTGCCCTGGCTA
>DIFU01000015.1 GCA_002419285.1 Prolixibacteraceae bacterium UBA5740
CAATGACTTTGTGAAAATGGTCACCTTCAACCTGCTCAATAATCGCTCCCAATAAATTGGAGGCATAAATGGTCTGGTGCTGATACTGGCCCGGAGGGAAAAGCAGTGAATCATTCATAAACTCTTCAAGCCCTTTTTTGATTATCAAACTATAGGCAGTCTGGTTGTTCTCCACACTGTTTGGAGTGCGGATTCCCGAAGTTTGATGAACCAGGTGTTTTATCCGAATCGGAAACTCTTTGGCGGGAAAATCAGGCAGGTAAGTTCTGACCTCTGCCATCGAGTCAAGCTTTCCTTCACCAATCATTTGGTAAGTGGCAAGGGTGGTCAGAATCTGGCTGATACCTCCAATGCGGTATTTTGTATGTCGGCTGGCAAGGACTTCCAGATCCTGGTTCGCGTATCCGAAACCTTCTGACCAAACCAGTTTTCCTTTCACGGATACGGCCAGAGATGAGCCTGGCATATAGCTTCGTGCCATATGGAACATGGCTGACCTGCGATTGCCCAGGATGACATCCTTGTATTTTTTATCAATAATTCTTTCGGGTTCTTTCTTTTCCTCACAACCCGACATCATTGAGAAACCAAGAACCAGAAAAACGCTCCAAATAAACAGTTTCATTTTCATGATCATCTGAATTGTATTTAACATTGTTTTTTTTGCAGCCCCAAAAATATGGAATACCTCCATATTTGCTAAGCTGTAAGGTAAATGATTTTTGATTTTTTTTAGAAATGGATTTACAGGAAGTGACTGATCACATTTGCAGAGTACTGTCAGGCGACCGGATCTGAAAATCTGCCGGTCAAATGAAGATCAGATCCAGCCACGGAGCCGGTAATAAGCCAGTGCCACCAATTCCCTGGCAATCAGTATTTCGTATTTCATATGGTTCCAAAACTGATACCTCAGGCCGGTACTTTTACCCACATCGGGTACGACGGCAGGACTTTTCCCCAACTCGTCATCAATAAAGGAGAAGTCAGCTTCAGCGGCATTCTCAAAGGCCGGGAGTGCGTACACCCTGATGAATCCAGCTTTTCGGAAGCTCAATATGGATCGCCTCATATTCTCGGGGGAGGTAACCAGCAACACCGGACGGTTGGGCGATAAAATACGGCTGCATTCCAGTGCTTGCGACCGGGTATTGGTGCCCTTAGGTTCAAAGACGATTCGGACTGAATCCACGCCTCGCAATTTCAGTTCAGCGAAAATCCGGGCGGGTGTGCTGGTGGGATCAGAAGGCTCGCCCGGCATCACCACCAAAACCTGGCTTTTTAAAAAATCACTTGCCGCATTTGCCGCAAACCAGGTCCTGATCAGGTTTGACTCACTGGGCATTCCGCTGCCTCCAAGAAGAATAATGGTTTCGGGTTCTGACTTTATTTCCGACAGGCTGGTGCCCAGCCAGTGATATCCCCAGTAGGGCAGGGTGGTAAATGACAAACCAACCAACAGTAGGAACAAAATTCCGGCGACGATGGTAAAATGCCTGAACAGACCAAAAATTTGAATATTTTTGAAAGAAAATCGTTTCATGTTAGCAGGCCAGTGATTGAAAATGCCGCATAAATTTAAGTGATAACTCTTTAAATCTCTGATTTTGGATCAAAAAGTAAAAAATAAACTCCAGTCATTATTCAAAAAGCAGTTTGGTTCCGAACCTTCAGCCTTTGAGATGTTGCCGCAGTCTGGCTCATACAGGGAATATGCCCGGATATCCGATGGCAAACATACTGTAATAGGAGCCTGGAATTCAGATGTGAAAGAAAACATCGCTTTCCTTACTTTTTCACGACAGCTTGCCGAATCAGGTGTGCCGGTACCTCAAATATTTATTGTCAGTGACGACACCACCTGTTACCTTCAGGAGGATCTGGGCAAGGTGACTCTTTTTGATTTTATCACCGAAACGCGCAAGTCAGAAGGGTTCTCGCAGACACTCATTGAAGAATACAAGAAGGTACTTCGGGTGTTGCCCCGGATACAGGTGGTTGCCGGCGAAAAAATTGATTATTCCGTTTGTTATCCGCGTGCCGCTTTCGACAAGCAATCAATGCTCTGGGACCTGAGCTATTTTAAGTATTATTTCCTGAAACTTGCCAGGATTTCGTTTGACGAACAACTTCTTGAAGATGATTTCCAACGATTTACCGATTACCTCCTTAGTGCCGACAGTCACTTTTTTATGTACCGCGACTTCCAGTCAAGGAATATCATGCTAAAAGATGGCGAGGTATATTTTATTGATTACCAGGGAGGTAGGCGGGGTGCATTGCAGTACGACCTGGCATCCCTTCTTTATGATGGCAAGGCCGACATTCCGCAACAGATCCGCCATGAGTTGTTTGAGTTCTATATTGATGAAGTGGAAAAGATCATGCCGGTCGACCGCTTTGAATTTATGCGGTACTACCGTGGATTTGTGATCATTCGTATCATGCAGGCGATGGGTGCCTATGGATTCAGAGGCTTTTACGAGAAGAAGACCCATTTTCTGAAAAGTATTCCGTATGCGCTCGATAACCTGTCTTATCTTCTTCAACGACTTGACCTTCCGGTGGAATTGCCCGAAATGAACAGGGTTCTGAATGAGGTTGTTGAATCTGCCTTTTTGCGTAATCTTGGGAAAGAGGACCATAACCTGACAGTCAGGATTACCAGTTTTTCATATAAGAAAGGCATACCGGTTGATCCTTCCGGTAACGGGGGAGGATTTGTCTTCGATTGCAGGGCTATCCATAATCCGGGAAAATATTTGGAATTTAAATCACTCACAGGCAAGGACGCTGCAGTGAAGCAATTCCTGGAAGAAAAATCCGAAATCAGGGAGTTCATTCAGGCGGTTATATTGTTGGTTGACCAATCAATCAAAAAATACATCGACAGGGGATTCACGCATCTTTCGGTAAGTTTTGGGTGCACTGGTGGTCAGCATCGTTCGGTTTATGCTGCTGAAAAGCTTGCAGAGCATGTCAGAAACAATTTTCCGGTCAACGTTGTTTTATCTCATCGGGAGCAAGACTGATTGACAATGGTAAAAAAGGCATGTGAGAAGAAGGATTTTGAAGATAAGGATAATCCGAAATTTGAATGCAAAAAATGTGGTGCCAAAGTGCGCAAAGAAGAAAAGATCTGCAAACCACAAAAATTAAAATAAATCGCCCAATCCTGTTTTCTGTCAAACCAATGAGATTTTTTGGGGAAATTTTTGCAAATTTGCCCAGCCATGACATACCATGGTTAATGATAAATAATTGTTTGACTGATAATAAATTATAAGATAATTCTGCACTATGGGAAGAGCATTTGAATATCGCAGGGCTGCGAAAGAGAAACGTTGGGACAAGATGTCCAAGATATTTCCCCGCCTGGGAAAAACCATAACCATTGCCGCTAAAGCCGGTGGCCCTGACCCTGACACGAACTCTGCCCTTCGCACCGCGATTATGAATGCCAAGGCTCAAAATATGCCCAAGGCCAACATCGATGCGGCCATTAAAAGATCTTTTGGAAAAGATGCCGAGTCATTTGATGAAATCAACTACGAGGGAAAGGGCCCTCATGGGGTGCTTGTATTTGTGGAATGTGCCACTGACAACAACACCCGCACTGTGGCTAACGTAAAAAGCTATTTCAATAAATCAGGAGGGTCGCTTTCTCCAACCGGTTCGCTTGAATTCATGTTTAGCCGTAAGGCGGTGTTTGAGTTTGAAAAGCCCGCAGGCATGGATATCGAGGAACTTGAACTTGAACTGATTGACGGGGGTCTTGAAGAAATCGAGGAACATGAAGGTGCATTTTATGCCTATGCCGATTTCACGAGTTTTGGAGCCCTTGCATCGGCCTTCGAAAAACTGGGAATCAATGTAACCAACGCATCCCTGAAAAGGTATGCCAATAACGCCGTTGAATTTACGGAAGATCAGATGGTCGACATCGAAAAGCTGATCGACAAGCTGGAAGATGACGATGACGTTCAGGCCGTTTACACGAACATTGCATAGAATAAGTGATATTGCAGGTGAAAGGCATGCTTCTTTAAAGGGGCATGCCTTTCTTATTTTTAATAGTTGGAACTTCTTTTTTGTCGTTTTTTGTAAAGTAATCGCTTCTTTACCCTCGGGATCGATCCTTCTGCCTGAAAAAACGGTACACTGACCGGTATTTTTTTCTCTGTTCGGCCACGGGGTATTAACTTTATACTCATCAAAAGCAATTATACCCATGATTATACCAATTGAACGCCAAACAGAAAACTTCGCTAACCGCTGGGTTCACACTCCTTCCCAATTTCCTGCATTTAAGAACGAGTATTCAGCTTCCGTAAAACAGGAGCGGGAGGCATTGACAAGCAGTTATTATGCCCGTTTCAAAGAGATGCAGGAAACTCTGAAGAAGAGCGACAGGGAGGTTGCCTCAGTCAAAATCCAGCAAGGAATTAAGTCATTATTGCAAAAGGTATATGACTTCCCTGACCATTACAGCAACCTGGTGACTAACGGGGATTTCTTCCAGGTATCCCGGCAATTTTTAAACCAGGCAAAAGCATTCGACGAGCAGCTATCGAATGAAGAGATTTATCAGGCCCTGCGTAATGTATGGATAATGAATGGCATTCAGAATCTGATGAATCTGCCGGTTGAGCTGACACCATCCATATTCGCTTATAGCCTGTTATATCCCTATTCAGATAATTATCTTGATGACCCATCCCTGTCCAGAATCGATAAACTGATATTTAGTCTGCGCTTCGAGCAAAGACTGAAGGGGGAGCCGGTGGTGATGAGCGATCCTCGCGAGGATAAAATCAGCCAGTTGGTCGGAATGATTGAGTCACAATTCAGCCGTCATGAATATCCTGATGTATATGAAAGCCTGCTGGCTATCCACCATGCCCAGACTGGAAGCTTGAATCTTCAGTGCGTTGAAATTGTCAATGATGAAAAGGATATTCTCTGCCTCTCATTTGCCAAGGGGGGAACTTCTGTCCTGGCAGACGGATATCTGGTGGCTGGGGAACTGACTTCGGCACAACAGCATTTTCTTTTCGGGTATGGGGTTTGGCTTCAATTGCTCGATGACGTCCAGGATATCAAGGAGGATCTGCAGGAGGGGGTAAATACACTCTTTACCTTCCAGGGAAGCCAGACGGATATTACCGGGGCTGTTAACCGTACATTCCATTTTGGAAGAGAACTGATCCATGAAATTGACTGTTTCCCATCTGATCGAACGATAGATTTTGGAGGTCTGATGCTTCACGCGGTAGAACAAATGCTCAATCAGGCAGCCGGAATGAATCCTGAAAGAATATC
>DIFU01000157.1 GCA_002419285.1 Prolixibacteraceae bacterium UBA5740
ACCTGGCCTGCATAAACATCCTCTCCCGGAAAAATAAAGAACTTACCCCTGTCCTGAAGCTTGTTAATCGAATAGGCTATGGCCGTTCCGGTTTCAAGAGCGATCAGGGCACCATTTCTTTTAACGGACATTTCTCCTTTCCATGGTTCATATCCTTTGAACCGGTGGGCCAATACCGCTTCGCCTTCGGTGGCGGTGAGCATCTGGTTACGCAGTCCGATAATCCCGCGGGCAGGAATAAAAAATTCGAGATGTGAACGCTCATTCTTCACTTCAATGTTGGCAATTTCAGCCTTTCTTGAGGTGGCCAGTTCAATCACCTTGCCGGCAAAGATTTCGGGTACCTGGACGGTCATGCTCTCAATGGGTTCGTGTTTTACACCGTCGATCTCTTTTATTAGAACTTTCGGCTGCCCCACCTGAAGTTCGTATCCTTCGCGACGCATGGTTTCAATCAGGATCGACAGGTGAAGGATTCCCCTGCCAAAGACCATGAAGGTGTCGGCAGATGCCGTGTCTTCAACACGCAGGGCGAGGTTTTTTTCCGTTTCTTTATAAAGTCTGTCACGCAGCTGTCGGGAGGTGACAAAATTTCCTTCCCTTCCGAAGAAAGGAGAGTTGTTGGCGGCGAATACCATGCTCATGGTAGGTTCGTCGACATGGATAGGAGTCAGTCCTTCGGGTTCGAGCAGGTCGGCAATGGTATCCCCGATTTCGAAATTCTCGAGTCCGAACACTGCGCAAATTTCACCGCTGCGTACGGGGACTTTGACTTTTTCCTTGCCCAAACCTTCGAAAAGATATACCTCCTTAATGGTATTTTTCACGGTAGAGCCATCACGTTTTACAAGCATGACCTGGCTTCCCGGGATCAGTGAACCCCTGCTTACCCTGCCTACGGCAATCCTTCCCATGTAAGAAGAGTAGTCAAGGGAGGTAATGCGCATCTGGAGCGTACCTTCCACTTCCCTGGCTGAAGGTATATGTTCAATGATGGTGTCGAGAAGGAAACTGACATCCTCGGTGGGGTTCTTCCAGTCAGGGCCCATCCAGCCTACCTTGGATGATCCGTAAACAGTCGGGAAGTCGAGCTGGTCTTCGGTGGCATCAAGGCTGTACATGAGATCAAAAACCTTCTCGTGGGTTTCTTCAGGATTACAGTTGGGTTTATCAACTTTATTGATAACAACTACCGGTTTCAGTCCCAGTTCCAGTGCTTTCTGCAGTACGAAACGGGTCTGTGGCATCGGTCCCTCAAAAGCATCGACGATCAACAGTACACCGTCGGCCATATTCAGGACACGTTCAACCTCCCCTCCGAAGTCGGAGTGGCCTGGAGTGTCGATTACATTGATTTTTACGTCTTTATAATGAACTGATACGTTCTTTGCCAAAATAGTGATGCCTCGTTCCCTTTCGAGGTCGTTGTTGTCCAGAAAAAGCTCCTGTACCTCCTGATTTTCGCGAAAAAGTTTTACCTGGTGAAGGATCCTGTCAACAAGGGTGGTCTTGCCATGGTCGACGTGGGCAATGACTGCTACATTTCTGATTTCTTTCATTTATTGTTTTTATTGGGCCGCAAAAATAAAAAACGATTTTTTTGTCTGATTGTTTTTTGTCTATTCATTTACATCTCAACCAATGTTTTAACAAACGAAATGCTTCATTAGTTGCTGATATCATTTGTGAAATCTTATTTATGATTTGTGAAGGAACTATTTTTTATAATTTTAAGCACATTATAAAATCTGATCATTTATGAAAACCTCTCTTTTCCTGTTGATTTTTCTCTTGTTTGCCATCACTTCCGAAGGGCAGAATCAGGCCAATTATGATGAATCAAAGGTGCCATCCTATAAACTTCCCGACCCGTTGGTTATGCCTGGAGGCCGAAAGGTGAAGAACGTAAAAAAATGGGAGAAGAAAATGCGTCCAGCCACGCTTCATTTATTTGAAGACCAGGTTTATGGAAAAATTCCAGAAGAGCTGAAAATGACCTCTTTCCGTGTTGTGGAGGAAGGGAAAGACTCACCCTACAAAAATGCCATCAGGCGACAGGTTGAGATGGTACTTGAAAAAGAAGGAAGGGAACTGAGAGTGCTGATGTTGATATATCTCCCGGAAACGGATCATAAAGTCCCTGTATTTTTGGGTCTTAATTTTTATGGAAACCATACAGTCACCGATGATGTGAATGTATTGATCACGGATTCATGGGTGCCAAACGAATCTTCATTTGGCATTGTCAACAACCAGGCTAACGAAAAGGGCAGGGGAGTGCGCACCAATCGTTGGTCAATACAGGAGATTCTTGACAATGGATATGGATTGGCTACCATTTATTATGGGGATTTTGATCCTGATTATAATGATTTCTCGGATGGAGTACATCCGTTTTTATACCATTACGGTCAGGACAAGCCCAAAGCAAATGAATGGGGAGCTCTTGGAGCTTGGGCCTGGGGACTGAGCCGCGCGATGGATTACCTGGAGACTGACCCGGATGTCGATGCTTCCAAAGTTGCCGTTATGGGACACTCGAGGATTGGGAAAGCTGCCTTATGGGCCGGGGCTACAGATGAGCGTTTTGCCCTGGTCATTTCGAATAATTCGGGATGCGGAGGCGCTGCCTTGTCAAGGCGCAGGTTCGGGGAAACGGTCCATGTCATCAATACGGCATTCCCCCATTGGTTTTGCGATAATTTTACCGCGTACAACAACAATGAGGATAACCTGCCGGTCGATCAGCACCAGTTGATAGCACTGATTGCCCCTCGTCCGGTATATATTGCCAGCGCAGAAGAAGACCAGTGGGCTGATCCCCATGGAGAATACCTGTCGGGATATTATGCTTCCCCGGTGTACGAACTTTATGGAAAGAAGGGATTCTCGTCACCTGACATGCCTGCGATACACCAGCCTGTCATGAATCAGATCGGATACCATATCAGGGCAGGGGTGCATGACGTGACACTTTACGACTGGCAACAATACATCCGCTTTGCCAACCTTCATTTTTTCAATCGGTAAGGCCAGTGTATTTTTATATAAATCCTTAATGGGAATCAGGGAATTCAGTTCAATTCCGATACTGACTTGACTGAAAAAGACACCATGGAGATTTATTTTCCCTCAGGGACGGTTATACTACCAAGGTTGGTTATCTGGTAATCAGCCAAAGCGAACTTTTTACTGGCTTTTTGGTTGATTTCAGTCACTTTCATGATGCTCTTTTCTCCTGTCTTCTTGTCGGTTGTTTCGGCTTCCATCAATTGGCCTCCCTGGATCCCGGGTGTATAGGCAGCCGTTTTAAGGATGGTACCATAAAGATCCCTGCTCTTAAATGCTAAGTCGTTGGTAATCCAATAGTTTCCCTTTGTCTGTTCTTCGGGGTTGTCATACTCGTATTCGTCACATGAATACCCCTGGATGCTTTTCTTCCTCCCCGTTTTCTTGAAGTAGGGATTTAAGGTAACATTTTCAACTGCGGCCTCTTCTTCTTTGGTGAGATCCTGAATGGCCGACTCATCGCCGGTCATCGCGCCGAGGCCATATACCAGGCCTGTCTTTTTTCCGTTTTCTTCGTTCAACATGATGGATGCCTTGTTTTTCATGTCGAAGATAAAGATGCCCTTGCCTTTCTCTCCGATATCTTCGGACAGGATTTCATAGGCAAAATTGGTTGCCCCGGGTTCGACATAAGTGACAAAGTCGCCTTCACTGGTGGTTTTGCCTTTTCCGTCGATGGTCTGAAGGTGCATGCGGATCATGGTAGAGAACGCGTAATCCTTTTCAACAGGAACTGGTTCTCCTGACACTCCCACCCCTTTCAGTATATTCTGCATCCTTTGCTGATTCTTTTCTTCGCGGCTTTGTTGGGATGATGGCTGGCTTTCACTTTTGTCGATTTCATCCAGCGTTTCATCAATTTTCTGGTCAAGCTTCTCGTCCACTTTTTCCTCAACCTTTCTCGATGCCCTTTCGTCAATTTTGTTTTTTGCCTTTTGGGCAGCTCTTTCGAGCATGCTTTGGGCTTGTGAAGTGCCGGTCGTGCCTGCCAGAAAGGCAATCACGAGAATAAAAGTTCTTATGGATTTCATGATGAAGTATATTTTGCGTATTTGACAATAATTGCTCAAACAATTTAAGACAAAAAAGAATATTAATCCAGAATCCTGACCAATAATTTTTATTTGGTTACCATTTTCCGGGAATAAAGTCAATCAGGGTTTATCTCAATAATTGGCAAAAAAAACCAGGTATACAATAATACCTGGTTTCCATTAACAGTGTCAGAGCTCTACTTTCTCTATTTCACGAAAGGTGCGTTGTTCAGGTAATCGAAACATTGTTTCACACCTTCAAACTGGGTAACTCCTTCCCTGATATTTTCCAATTCAACATAGAATTCATCCAAGCCATTTTTGTAAGCATGTTTGAATATATTTTCAAAGTTCATCATTCCTGAATTGCCTAAAATTGAGCGGTCTTTGATATGAAGGATCGGGAACCGGCCTGCATATTTTTCAAAGTATTCGAGTGGGTCATTGGCACCCATAACCGTCCAGTATACATCCATTTCAAAGAATACGAGTGAAGGATCGGTACCATTCAGGAGCAGGTCATAAATCACATCACCAACGGGCATCCATGGATTGGCACGTTTGCCTTTGTCTTCTTCCTTTACTACCCTCTGGAACTCTCCGGAATGGTTATGGTATCCCCAGCGAATGTTCGCAGCCTTGGCAATTTCACCGGCTTTGTTGAAGACTTCGCATACTATTGCTGCGTCATCATGGCTTTCGATCTGAGGCATACCTGGTTGCACGAGTGAGGTAGTACCGAATTTCACATGGTCTTCGACAGCGATTTTCCAGAAATCGGCAATTTCACCCATGTTTTCTTTTGTATACTTCCTTACAGGTGGATTTACGTGCGAACCGGTTATCTTGATGCCGGCATCTTCGGCCATCTTTCTGTAATCGGCAACCTCGATGGTCCCCATTTTCCTTTCACGGTATCCAGCCAGTTCAATGGTACTGTAACCGATATCGGCAATTTTCTTCAAGCCGTTGGGCACATCTTCGGTAAGCTCACGTCCGAGTGAATAAATCTGCAAGCCAATCTTTTTCTTGGGGGCCGACAATGGCGAAACACTGCCTGCGGCTTTTGCTGAGGCAAAACTGCCACCTACCATACCGCCTACGGTTAGTAAGCCAAGTTTCTTTAAAAAATCTCTTTTGGTTTCCATAATACTATTTTTCAATGGTTTATCCTAATTTATAAGGTCTTCTGTATTCGTAGTGATAAAGACGGTGCGATGCAGCTTCCTTGTCGTCGCCGAAGCTCAGTGTGGCCGGATTCCATTTGACTGGACGACCAAGTTCGGTAGCGATATTTCCCAGACAACATAGGGTGTTGGTGCTGCATCCCACTTCAACGGGAGCGACCGGATCCTTACGTGAACGCACGGCGTCAATGAAGTCCTGCATATGAGGTGCACTGATTTCAAAGCTGCCACCTCCTCTTTGGGCGCTGCGCTGCATCTCTTCATACATTTTTCTTCTTTCCTCGGGTGTCATCTGTCTTGGGCGACGACCGGCAAGATTTTCGGGAACAAGTGATGCGTCAGAGCAGCCCAGGTAACCACGGGCCACTTCGATCCATCCTTTTGTTCCAATGAATTTGATGCCCTGTGCACCCGGCATATCATCGAGGTAAGGTTGTTCGGTCATGACAATGCCGTTCAGGTATTTGAATGCCAGGTAGTCCTGCCCATTGTAACCTTTGGGGAT
>DIFU01000145.1:0-8086 GCA_002419285.1 Prolixibacteraceae bacterium UBA5740
CGGGGAACATCAATGACCAGGTCAAGTCATACCAGTTGAAAGGAACTGCCAAAGGACTGGAGGTGAGCGACAATACCTATGAAACATCCGAAAAGGGGATTTTTGCCGTGGGCAATGTACTTCGTTCCTCCAGGCTTGCCATCAGGTCGCTGGGCCAGGGGAAGGAAGTGGCCTGGTCGGTCATGCAGTTCCTCAAAGGGCAACCTGTGGTGGGTGAACCCCGTAAATTCAATTCACGTTTTGGAAAGTTGCATCCTGTCGAGTTTACGGAATACCTGACCGAGGCATTTCAGGGGAAAAGGCTTTTCCCCGAATCGCACGCAGCCGGTTTTTCGCGTGAACAGGCCATGGAGGAGGCAGCCCGATGCATGCACTGCGATTGCAGGGCGATTGATCATTGCAGTCTTCGCGACTGGTCGGATTATTACCAGGCCGTGCAGAAAACATACCAGTCGTCGCCCCGGCGTGCCATTACCAAACAATACCAGACCGACGGAATCGTATACGAGCCCCAAAAGTGCATAAAGTGCGGTATTTGTGTTAAATTAACCGAAAAATATACCGAGGAATTTGGATTCACTTTTATTGGCAGGGGTTTTGATGTGGTAGTCGGGGTGCCTTATAACGAAGATCTCAACAAAGGACTTCAAAAAGTGGGTGAAAAAGTGGCTAAAGCTTGTCCTACCGGTGCCATTGAAATGAAAAAAAAGTAATGCCATTGTAGTGAAGGGTGATAGGCTAAATTTTTTGCGAGGTGATGAACCAGTCCATTGTTCTTTCTGTTACTGTATAAAGCGTTGATAATGAAAAAAATACAAGTTGGTCTTTTATTTTTGATGATAACATTCTCCGGTTTATCCCAAACTGTCAACTGCTGGTCGGGATACCGGGGAAACCAGAATCTGACGGGTGTGTCCACAGCCAGTATCCCGACACAAGCTGAACTCCTTTGGACCTTCCAGACCAATGACAACATCAAGGCTTCGCCCATTGTTTGCAACGACCGGATTGTTGTAGGCTCTGCCGATGGCAATGTTTATTGTCTGGGCATGGACGGAAAGCTCCTGTGGAAGTTTGAAACGCCCAATGCGATAGAAGCCGCCGCATTGATCCTCGAAAACCGTGTCTATATCGGCAACATGGATGGTACCTTTTATGCACTGGACCTGCTGACAGGGAAGAAAGTGTGGGAATATGTGACCGAGAACCAGATTGTCGGTGCGGCCAATTGGTGGAAGTCAGGGAACAAGACTTACCTGGTCGTGGGAAGTTACGATTATTACCTTCACTGTGTAGATGCCGCAACCGGCATCGGCCTCTGGAAATACGAATCGGACAATTACATCAACGGTGCTGCTTCGTGCAGTAACGGAAAAGCCATTTTTGGGGGGTGTGACGGTTTTCTCCATGTGGTGGATATCATTTCAGGCAATGGGGAACGGAAAATTGATGTGGCCACCTATGTGGCCGGATCGGCAGCCATTGAAGGCACAAAAGCCTGGATCGGGGATTACGACGGAAAATTTTCACAGGTCGACCTTTCCAAGGGGAAGGTAGCCTGGCGCTGGGAAGATCCGGGAACAAGGCTTCCGTTTATATCATCTCCGGCCGTGTATGGAAGCCGGGTGATCACCGGTAACCACGACAAACATATATACTGTTTCGATAAAAACACCGGAGACCTGCAATGGAGGTTCAATACCGGAAACCGGGTTGAAGCCTCTCCTGTGATTGCCGGTGCTAAAGCCCTGGTGGCCAATATGCGTGGCGACCTCTTCGTTCTTAACCTGGCTACCGGAAAGCCGGAATGGAACTATGAGCTTGGAGCATCCATTGTTGGAAACCCTGCCGTGGCAAATAACCGGATCATCGTTACCGCCATTGACGGAGCGGTGTATTGTTTCGGAAAGAAATAAAACAACCAGTCTCATGAATATAGTCCAGATTATCCCCGGATCGGGAGGTTCATTTTATTGTGGTAACTGTCTGCGTGACAGTAAATTTGTGGAAGCCCTCAGAAATGAGGGGCACGATGTGGTGAAGGTACCCATGTACCTGCCGCTCTTTTCCGACGAACACGATTTAGGTGATACCCCCGTGTTTTACGGTGCCGTGAGCATCTACCTGAAACAACTCTATCCCATTTTCCAGAAAGCCCCCAAATGGTTCGACAATTTGTTGAACACCAAGCCCATGTTGAAGCTGGCCGCCTCCATGGCCGGATCGACCAACGCGAAAGGACTGGAAGAGATGACCGTTTCCATGCTCCTGGGGGAAGATGGCAAACAGAAAGAGGAACTGGAGCGGATGGTTGACTGGATCTGCGAGAACCTTCAGCCTGATGTCATACACATATCCAATGCCTTACTTCTGGGATTGGCTCGCCGAATCCGTGAAAAAGCGGGCGTGCCGGTGATCTGCTCACTCCAGGATGAGGATGTTTGGGTCGATGCCATGAAACCGGGTTTCCAGGACCAGGTTTGGAAACTGATGCTGGAGAAGGCAAAGGATGTAGATGCCTTTATCGCGGTGAGCCATTATTTCGGGGAGGTAATGACCCGAAGACTGGCACTCCCACCTGAGAAGGTTTTCCCTGTATACCTGGGGGTCGATCCCGCCGAGTATGAATATATACCCCCGCTCGACAAGCCCCGGAATGTTGGATACATTTCAAGGCTGTGTCACGAGAACGGGTTTGACATTGTAGTGGATGCCTTTATCCTCCTGAAGCATAAACCTGGATTCGAAGACGTTAAGCTGATCGCTACAGGCGGTTCCACAGGCGTCGACGTGAAATATATCAAAATGTTGAAAAGGAGAATTGAAAGGGCCGGACTTACAAAGTATGTTGACTTTCATGAAGAGTTTGAAGGGTCAGGCCGCCATGCATTTTTACGGAAGGTTGCGATTGGAACTGTGCCTGTACGTAACGGTGAAGCCTTTGGCATGTACCTGCCCGAACTGATGGCATCCGGCATACCCATCGTACAGCCTGCCCTTGGGGCTTTTCCTGAAATTATTGAAACTTCGGGGGGAGGGAAAGTATACTCACCCAACGAACCGGCCACCCTTGCCGATACCTGGGCCGAACTTCTTTCCGACAGGGAAGAGCTCAAAAAACTTGGATTGCAGGCCAGGAAAGGGGTGGAACAATATTTTAATATCCACGACCATGCCAATGAAATGATCGGGGTGTACCAGAAAATGATAGAAAAGAAATCACAATATGCTGCTCAGGCTTAATCATGTCAGCAAGGGATACGGCGTGCCCGGAACCCATGCATTCAGACCCGTACTGGAAGACCTCAGCTGGCAGGCTGAGACGGGTTCCCGGATCTGTATCGCCGGACCTTCGGGTTCGGGCAAAACCACCTTGCTCAACCTGGTTGGGGCACTCGACAAGCCTGATTCAGGAGAGATCTTCTTCGGGGATCGCAATATCAGTAAATTCAGTGCCGACGAACTGGCCCATTTCAGGAACCAGTCGCTGGGTTTTGTGTTCCAGCAACATCTCCTTCTTCCGCAACTTACCCTCATGGAGAATGTATTGCTCCCATTGCTTCCTGCCGGGAAGTCGGCCAGCAAGGAAAAAAGAACATGGGCTGAGTACCTGCTAAAAAAAACAGGAATATGGGAACAGCGCGACCAAAAACCTTCGCAAATGTCGGGAGGAGAATGCCAGCGCACTGCCGTGGTGAGGGCCATGATCAACAAGCCTGTCCTGATACTTGCTGACGAACCCACCGGTGCCCTCGATGAGGCCAATGCCACCATACTTGCCGATCTGCTCATCAACCTGAGCCACGAGGAGGGCATCACCCTGATTACCGTCACCCATTCAGCCGAGCTGGCTGCAAAAATGGATAGCATATTCCAGTTGAAAAATGGCAGGCTCGAATCCTAATTCCTTTACGATGAACCACTTTTTACACTTTGTGCGCAAAACCTTTCTCCATTATATCAGGGGGAATATGGTCGTGGCACTCGGAGTGGCCATAAGTACCGCCGTCCTGACCGGTGGTTTGATTATTGGTGATTCAGTCACTTACAGCCTCGAAAAGATTACCTTTTACCGGCTGGGAAACATCACCCATACCGTGACCGTCAATGACCGTTATTTCAGAACGGAACTTGCATCTGAGCTCCGGCAGGAGACGGGTTATCCGGTTTCGCCGGTGCTTATGCTCGACGGGATGGCCGTTTCGGGCGGTGGTGCCAGCCGGGTGAACAATGTGACGGTAAGCGGTATTGACGATACTTTTGCTGAAGTGTCCGGCTCGGAATTGCTTACCGGCCTGAGAGACCAGGAAGTGGTAATCAGTGAAAACCTGGCTGCCCGACTGGAGTTAAAGGAAGGCGACAACTTTATGCTCAGGGTGGAGAAAGCCAGCCTGATCCCTCGAAATGCCCCTTTTGTTTCGGACACCGAAACCTCGGTGGCCATCAGGGTCAATGTGGCCCATATTGCAGGGCGCGAGGACCTGGGGTTATTCAATCTGAAAAATTCACAATCATCACCTTATAATGTGTTTATCTCCATTGACCGGTTGAACCGGCTGTTGGAGTTTGAAGGGAAAGCCAACCGGTTGCTGATCAGCTCGGAAGAGGCAGAGGTTGAGGCAATACAGGAATCTCTTAAAAGGGTATTGAAACCTGTCGATGGAGGACTTATCCTGAGGGATATTCCTCTCACCGGGGAAAAGGAAATATCGACAGAAAGGGTATTCCTTGAAGAATCGCTGGTGCAGGTATACGACGAATTGCCCGGGGCAAGGAGCATCCTGACATATTTCGTGAATTCCCTCCGGCTGAACGGGATGGAAACGCCCTATTCATTCGTTTCGGCAGTCCCGGGTGAAGAAATCGGCCCCGGCGAGATTGTTCTGAACCGTTGGTGTGCCGATGACCTGAATGCCCGGGTAGGCGATACGATCGATATGGTCTATTTTAAAATTGGGCCCTTGCGCCAGCTTGAAGAAAAGGAAGTCAGCCTCCGGGTCAGGGAGATCGTGGAGATGGAGGGAAAATGGGCCGACGGTGAATTGATGCCCAACCTGCCGGGATTATCGGATGCCGGACATTGCCGTGAATGGGAAGCGGGGATTCCGGTGGATTTGGAAAAGATCAGGCAGAAAGATGAAGACTATTGGGCTGAATACAAAGGTATGCCCAAGGGATTTGTTTCCCCCTTGCTTGCCTCGGAGATCTGGGCGAACCGGTTTGGAAATTACACCTCGATCCGGATACCCGGGGACCAGTTGCCAGAGGAGGCATTTTTCGGGCTTTTCAGTGACAAGGTATTGCCCGCCGATATCGGGATGTCGGTACAAGCCGCCCGCGAAAGCGGCCTGGAGGCGGCCAGGGGAGGAGTCAGCTTTAGCCAGCTATTCATAGGGTTAAGTTTTTTCCTGCTGCTTGGAGCCATCCTGTTGAGTGTTTTGCTGTTCAGGCTAAACCTCGAAAACAGAAGTGCGCAAACCGGCACGCTCATCCAATTGGGATTTTCAAAGAGCCGGATATCCGGAATGATCATTATCGAGGCCTTATGGATTGGTCTGACAGGGATTATTCCCGGACTCATCCTGGCTGTCGCTTATACGACACTGGTCTTCTCATTCCTGAATACCCTCTGGTGGGATATCATCAGGACCGATGTCCTGTTCGTACATCTTTGTCCGGCAACCCTCATTGTGGGAGCGCTGGTCAGTTTGGCCATCCTAATGGCCGCCATATACCTCCCCGTCAGAAAATACCTCAGACAGAAAGTGTCAGAGTTACACCGCAAGGAACAATCGCCGGAAAAAAAGACGGTGACCCGACTTAAGGCATTCGGGGCCATTATACTTCCTGGGGTGGCCCTCCTGTTGCTGGTGTCTCAGTTTCTGGGAGGCGGGGCGCAAAACCCGGCCATCTTTTTCGTGTCGGGCGGACTTCTGATGCCCGGATTGATACTGATCGCTGACCTTTGGTTACAAAGAAAACCGATACAGGAAGAAAATATAACCATGGGTGGGCTCACCATGCGTAACCTGCGCCGTAACAAGGCCCGATCAATGGCCATCATTATATTGTTTGCACTGGGTACCTTTATTGTGGTATCAACCGGTGCCAACCGGCAAGACATGTTTGCCGGTGCCGAAAATCCCACCGGAGGGACGGGAGGATTTCACTATTTTGCCGAAACTTCCGTACCCGTATTGTTCGACCTGAATGATCAACAGCGACGGGCAACGGAAAGCCTTCCCGATTCATTTTCGGCTGTCCAGTTTCATCGTGTCGACGGAGATGATGCCAGTTGCCTGAACCTGAACCTGATATCCAATCCGGCCGTTCTGGGTGTTGATCCGGAAATGCTTCGCGGGAGGTTCCGGTTTGCCACCAAAACAACCGACCTGATTGAGAATGATCCCTGGATGACCCTTGAGACAGGCTTGGGTGATGGAGTGATTCCTGCCATCGCTGACCAGACGGTGATCCAGTGGGGCCTTGGCATGAAAGTGGGTGACACCCTGGTTTACCAGGCTGAAAACGGGGATAGCCTGAAGCTGCGGTTGGTCGGCGGACTGGCACCTTCCATTTTTCAGGGCTTTGTCATCATCGCCAACAACCAGTTTTTGCAACATTATCCTTCGCATAGCGGGTCATCGGTGTTTTTGGTTGAGGACCAGTCGGAGAATCATCAGCAATCAGCTGAAGAACTTGCATCCCATTTCAGGGATTATGGCTGGGAAATGCAATCAGCACCCGCACGTCTGGCTGAATTCTATTCAGTGACCAATACCTACCTGTCGATTTTCCTCGCCCTCGGGGCACTTGGACTGGCCCTCGGGACGATTGGACTGGCAGTCATACTGGCCCGATCCATACTCGAACGCAGTCAAGAGCTGGCTATCCTTCAGGCATTGGGATTCAGGAGAGGAAAGATAGCCGGAATGATGGTCACGGAGTATGGATTTCTATTGCTGGTCGGCACAATCATCGGTTTTGCGACTGCCATACTGGCTACGCTTCCGGCACTGCTTTCCGAGAACGCCGAAGTCTCGTTTTCAACCATCGGGTGGGTAACTGCAGCGGTGTTACTCAATGGGTTCATTTGGATCAGGTTGATATCCTGGTATATGATAAAACAGGAAAAGCAGGTCGCCGCACTAAGGGCTGACCAATAACACGGAATAAACAAGCGAAGATAATTACTGCCTTACCCTATTTACCCCTGGCAATTTTAATAAAGAAATGATGGCCCTGCGGGTTGTTCCTGAATTTTTAGACTCACTTTAAATAAGGCTTTACTGATCCAAAAAGGGATTTTGTCATAAATTTTCATACCGGATTTATGTAGATTTGCCGTTTTGCTGGTAACGTATGGATTTGTTGAGGCACACCGGTATTGTAAAAGAAGTAACTCCCACCTCACTGATTGTCTCTATTGTCAATCAGTCGGCCTGCTCGTCATGTCACGCCAATGGGGCCTGTTCCGTTTCCGATATCCAGGAGAAGGAGATTGAGGTAACCAACTGGAAACGGACCTATCAGCCAGGAGCGATGGTTACCGTTCTTTTTCGCGAATCTTCAGGGTTGAGGGCCCTTCTTTTGGGATACTTGCTGCCCTTCCTGCTCCTGATCCTTACTCTTGTCATTGCTGTTGCCGCGACCGGAAACGAGATCCTGTCGGGACTGCTTGCTCTGCTTGTCCTGGTACCCTATTATTTCATGCTCTACCTTTTGAAGGATAAAATCAAGCAAAGCTTTAAGTTTGAACTCGAAGAAACCTGACTGATATGAATATGACCATTATTTACACTGTAATTACCCTGGGGGCAATCGGATCATCAGCCGCGGTGATTTTGTACTTTGTGGCCCAGAAGTTTAAGGTGTATGAGGATCCGCGCATTGATGATGTGGAAGGTTCCCTGCCGGGAGCCAATTGTGGAGGATGCGGATATGCCGGCTGTCGTGCATTTGCAGAAGCCTGTGTCAAAGAGGGTGATCTGAGCGATCTCTTCTGCCCGGTTGGTGGAAATGATTGCATGGCAGGGGTTGCCAAAATACTGGGACTCGAAGCTGTCAAGAAAGATCCGCGGGTTGC
>DIFU01000145.1:8115-37287 GCA_002419285.1 Prolixibacteraceae bacterium UBA5740
GACGGGGCTGCCACCTGTGCCATCATACATGCCACCTATAGCGGAGATACCGGATGCCAGTATGGCTGTCTGGGCTGCGGCGACTGTTGTGCCGTATGCGAATTTGACGCACTGCACATGGACCCAGTCACCGGACTGCCGGTAGTGGACGAGGACAAATGTACCGCTTGCGGCGCATGCGTCAGGGAATGTCCAAAGAACCTTTTTGAACTGAGAAAGAAACTTCCCAAGCACCGGAAAATATACGTGGCTTGCCGGAATGAAGATAAAGGCCCCGTCAATAAAAAGGCATGTGAAGTAGCCTGTATCGGTTGCAGCAAATGTTTCAAGGTTTGCGAATACGATGCCATCACCATGGGCAATAACCTGGCATTTATCGATTCAGACAAGTGTAAATTCTGCCGCAAGTGTGTGCCGGTTTGTCCGACCAATGCCATCATTGAAACCGGGTTTCCACCCAGGAGGGTTAAGGAAGAACCTGCCGAATCAACTCAAGTAACCTCATAAAACCGATCAACGTGTTAAAAACTTTCAAGCTGGGAGGGATACATCCTCCTGAAAATAAGTTTTCTGCCGGCCAGGCCATCCGAAATGCCGAATTGCCTAAGGTGGTTTCGATACCCGTGGCACAACATATCGGTACACCTTCGATAGCTGTGGTTGCCAAGGGAGATAAGGTCAAGGTGGGACAGCTGATTGCCAAAAGCGGAGGCTTTGTTTCTGCCAATATCCATTCCTCCGTATCAGGTACGGTTGCCAAACTAGACCAGGTTCCCGATTCATTGGGTTACCCCAAACAGGCAATCATCATCAATGTCGATGGTGACGAATGGCTGGAGTCGATTGACCTGTCGGATACATTGGTGAAAGAATGCGATCTGGATGGACCTGCCATTGTGCAAAAGATCAACGAATGTGGTATCGTCGGGTTGGGTGGGGCTACCTTTCCCACGCATGTCAAACTGGTTCCGCCAAAGGGAATGAAGGCAGAATACCTGCTGATCAACGGGGTCGAATGTGAACCCTATCTCACTTCAGACCATCGTCTCATGCTCGAGAAAAGTGATGAGATACTGGTGGGCACAAGCCTTCTGATGAAAGCCCTGAATGTGGATAAGGCTATGATCGGTATCGAAAACAACAAACCTGATGCCATCAGCCTGTTGAAAGAAAAATCATCACAATACAAGGGGGTCCAGGTTGTTCCGCTCAAGGTGAAATACCCGCAGGGAGGTGAAAAACAACTCATTAAAGCTGCCACCGGCCGTGAGGTGCCTTCAGGGGCACTGCCCATAGCGGTCGGATGCGTAGTCAGCAATGTCGGAAGTGCCTTTGCCGTGTATGAGGCGGTGCAAAAGAACAAGCCATTGATAGAAAGGGTGGTTACCGTCACGGGAAAGTCGGTCCAGAACCCTGCCAACCTGAAAGTACGGATCGGCACCCCTGTGAGTGAGCTGATCGCTGCCATCGGCGGCCTGCCTGAAGATACGGGCAAGGTGATCAGTGGTGGCCCTATGATGGGTAAAGCCCTGGCCAACGTGGATGTGCCGGTGACCAAAGGAACTTCGGGGATACTGATGATTCCGGCAAAGGAAGCACGGAGGGATGAAATCAAACCCTGCATCCGCTGTTCACGCTGTGTAACTGCCTGTCCAATGGGACTGGAACCCTACCTGCTGATGACTGTTGCGGAAAAGAACCTTCTCGAACGTGCCGAAGCGGAGCGGATCATGGATTGCATCGAATGTGGCAGTTGCAGTTATACCTGTCCTTCGAGCCGACCGCTTCTCGATTATATCCGATTCGGAAAAGGCAGGGTGGGTGCCCTGATCCGGGCAAGAAAAAATTAGATCAACTGAATCTTATCTGACCAAATAATGAGCAATTTATTAACTGTTTCTCCGTCACCACATGTGCACTCCGACGATTCGGTGCAGAAGATCATGTATCGCGTAATCGTGGCCATGATACCTGCCCTGATCTGGTCGGTCGTCGTTTTTGGTGTCGACGCGCTACGGGTGACCTTGATTGCCGTCGCGGCAAGCGTGGGTTTCGAATATCTGGTGCAACGATATGTCATGAAAGTCAAGCCATCGGTATCCGATGGGTCGGCCCTGATAACGGGAATGTTGCTGGCTTTTAACGTACCTGCCAACCTTCCATGGTGGATCATAATCATTGGTGCTTTTGTGTCTATTGGCATTGGAAAATTGTCGTTTGGAGGCATTGGGACCAATATTTTCAATCCGGCTTTGGTGGGGCGTGTTTTCCTTTTGATCTCCTTCCCGGTACAAATGACCAGCTATCCGGCTCCTTCCGGAAGCGGCGTGGATGCAGTAACGGCACCAACCCCGCTTGGACTTTTGAAGGAAGGGTTGATGAATGGCCAGCCTATCAGTGAAATTGCCGGGAACCTGCCAGCCGCCACAGACCTGCTGATGGGTTCGACCGGCGGTTCTTTGGGGGAAATTTCTGCACTGATGCTGATCATTGGGGGTATTTATATGCTCCTGCGGAAGGTGATAACCTGGCATACACCAGTGGCCGTTTTGGGGTCGATGTTTGTTGTGGCAGCCATTTTCTGGATGATCGATCCTGAAACATACATCGGACCTGCCTATCATTTGCTGACCGGAGGCGCCATGCTGGGGGCCATCTTTATGGCTACCGACATGGTTTCTTCTCCCATGACCGGCAAGGGACAGCTGATCTATGGGGTGGGAATCGGGGTGATCACCATGAGCATACGCCTGTTTGGGGCTTATCCTGAAGGGATATCTTTTGCCATCCTGATCATGAACGCATTTACACCACTGATCAATAATTCAGTAAAACCTAAACGATTCGGAGGGAAAAAATAATGGCAAAGCGCGAATCCACTTTCATAAATATGCTGCTGGTCCTCACGTTGGTGGCGCTGATCGCGGCCGGAACCCTTGGTTTCGTTTATGTACTGACAGAAGATGCCATTGCAGAGGCAAAGATCAAGGCACAGAATGAGGCGATACAAAGCGTGGTTCCGGGTTTTGACGAGATCAGGGAAACCATTGTGGTGAACCCTGATGAGGGGCCCGAAGATCTTGAAATATTTCCTGCCTATGCCGGTGGAGAACTGGTGGGTGTGGCCGTTAAAAGTTATTCCATGAATGGCTTTTCAGGGCACATTGGAGTGATGGTTGGCCTCGATCTGAAGGGAAACATCACCGGATACCAGGTACTGGGACATAAAGAAACTCCAGGACTTGGATCAAAAATGGGCATTTGGTTTAACAATGCCGATAAGCCCGGACAATACGTGATCGGTCGTAACCCGGGAACAGCAAAGCTTGAAGTTTCGAAAGATGGCGGAGAAGTCGATGCCATCACCGCTTCGACTATAACCTCTCGGGCATTCCTGGAAGCACTGAACCGCGCCCATGCCGGGTTTGCCGAAAAGATACTGCCGGAATTGAATAAATCAGTCACAACCCCTTAAAATCGGAAACCAATGGATCAAGTTAAAAATTTTACAAAAGGATTTATCCGGGAAAATCCGGTGTTTGTCCTCCTGCTTGGGATGTGTCCCACACTGGGGGTTACTTCGTCGGCAATCAATGGATTGGGTATGGGACTGGCAACCACTTTTGTTTTGGTAATGGCCAATATTGTGGTTTCCCTGGTGAAAAGCCAGATTCCTGATAAGGTCAGGATTCCGGCATTTATCGTGATTATTGCCACATTCGTTACCGTGGTTGAACTGGTGATGCAGGCCTATGTTCCTGCATTGTTTGAGAGCCTTGGACTGTTTATTCCCCTGATTGTGGTCAACTGTATCGTCCTTGGTCGTGCAGAGGCTTTTGCATCAAAGAACAACCTGGTTTCGTCACTGATTGATGGTCTGGGCATGGGACTTGGATTCTCTTTTGCCCTGACACTGTTGGGGGGAATCAGGGAGATCCTGGGAAGCGGTAAAATCTTTAACATCACCATCTTCCCCGAAGATTATGTGATGTTGCTCTTTGTATTGGCCCCAGGTGCCTTTATAGTTTTGGGTTACCTTATTGCAATCATCAACAAGATGAAAAAAGCTTAAATCTGAACCATCATGAGTTATTTCGTCATTATCATATCAGCCATTCTCGTCAACAACATTGTGTTGATGCAGTTTCTGGGAATATGTCCGTTTCTCGGGGTATCCAAAAGATTGTCAACAGCAGCCGGGATGGCTGGTGCCGTAACGTTTGTAATGGTGTTGGCCACCATCGTTACCTATATTATCCAAAAACTGGTATTGGAGCCATTTTCCATCCAGTTTCTGCAGACCATTGCATTCATCCTGATCATCGCATCCCTGGTGCAGCTGGTCGAGATCATCCTGAAAAAAGCCAGTCCGTCGCTATACCAGGCGTTGGGGATTTTTCTCCCGTTGATCACCACCAATTGTGCCATCCTTGGTGTCGCCATCATGACCATCCAGAAAAATTTCAACCTTTTGGAAGGAGTGGTTTTTGCAGTGGCCAGCTCCATTGGATTTGGATTGGCATTGATCATCTTTGCTGGTATTCGCGAACACCTTGACCTGATGAATGTTCCTAAGGGATTGAAAGGTACCCCAATCGCCCTGATCACTGCCGGAATCCTGGCAATGGCCTTTATGGGATTCTCCGGATTGGTGTAAAAAATGGGTTCTTCAGGATTGACACTATAAAAAATAGGAAGCAGGTTTTCGGTCTGCTTCCTTTTTTAGTGCAAAGTGTCTATTGGAATGGATCTTTACCATTCCACTTTCCGCCCCCCGACAAGATGGTGTATAGCGCATCGTAATGCATGGTTTCAAAAATGGTGAACTCCGTAAATGAAATGAGAGCCATGTCATCCGTGAATTTACGCAGGTAAGGCAGGTCGGACATGGCAGGTGCCGAAACGGCAGTATTCCTTCGTCCGATCACTCCGGGTCCGAAAGCTGTTATGCCGGGCTTCAAGCCCCATCCCTTGCTTTTTGTATAAGCGCTTTCCCGGTCATGGATATTGTGTACCTGATGTGATCCAAGGCCTGTTACGTAGCTGATTCCCATCGGGTTCAGCCCCAGTTTCCAGTCCATCAGCACCGAGGCTGCATCGAAATATTTCCTTTCACCGCTCAGTCGCCAGTGAAGCAAAGGTGCTGCCGCATACTGGGGTTGCCTGACGTTGTGTCCCCATCCACCCCTTGC
This sequence comes from Prolixibacteraceae bacterium UBA5740, assembly GCA_002419285.1. Lineage (GTDB taxonomy): Bacteria > Bacteroidota > Bacteroidia > Bacteroidales > Prolixibacteraceae > UBA1413. The sequence continues at coordinate 13,308 of DIFU01000145.1, forward strand.
CGGAGGATTACCGACAGGGAAAACATATTTGTCAACCCACATCAGGTTTTCATCCGCGGTATTTTGGATGGCCTTTTTAAAGAATCGTACAATTTCAGGATCGGTAGGTCTTTCTTTCTCCACCACATACGACATGATATAGGCCGGATTATCGAAGTTTTTGTCGTTCAATGAGTACCCGGGAGTCAGGAAAATGTGGTTTTTCATGGAATCGGCAATGGTATATAATTCCTTGATTTTCTGATGGTCTTTCTCTTCCCCGTAGTAAAGGTATCTCTGAATGTGGTAATACAATCTTTCCGGTGCAGCCATGGATTCATCACCATATTTCATGGCCCTGTCGGCCCTTTGGGCCAGTTCTGAAGCCCTTTCCGGTTTGTAGGGTTTCAGAACCCGTGCAAGGTGCAGGAAGAGTCCTGCTCCGGTATTGGTAGCCCTCGGATCGGTCTTGACCGTACCATATTTTTTCGTGTCCTTGTCCATGGGGGCGGCAAAAGGATCGGGATACCCTTTTGTTTCGGTACCGAAATAAATACTTCCGTCTTCTTTTTGCAGGTATTCCCAGGCAAGCGTACCCCATTCGGCTTCGTCGATGATGTCGGGGATGTTGTTGGTGTAGTTGACGATGTTATAGTCCTTGTCAAAGTCGCCCGGGATGTTATACTGGCCATCAGTAAAATATTCAGGAAATACCTCGTAAATCATGAGGTTAATTACCGGATTCGACATATGATAGGCCCGCCGGTCGGCATCTCCGGCATCATGATAACCCCCATAACATAAAAAGGTGGGTTCATCACCGTTGACGACAATGTTGGCTTCCCCAATCGGTCCGGCCACTTCATAAATGGTTGTATGGCAGGGCTCACGACGGATATCCGGTTCATGAATCGGACAACCGCAACGCTGCAGGTATTGTGCCCTGAATAGCTGGTGTGCCAGTTGCCTGGAAAACTCACCGCCCACCCCAAACGGGTATGAAGTGCCATATCCTTTCACCGAAACTCGATAGGGACCTCCCTCGGGTACTTTGGCCAGGTCGATCCGATAGGTAACTTCCATGGATGCCGAATCCAATCCTGCCTCTTGTAGTTTTCCTTTGGCAACCGTTTTGCCGGTTTTAACATTGAAAACTTCATAGGCCGGTAACTTTCCCTCCAGTTTTTGGTTGCCCCCGGTACCCTGCCAGATAGTAAACAGGCCGAAGCGGGTTTTTGACAAGGCGCTGTAGCCTGTCTGGTTTACCTTGATGGATTCACAGAGTGTTTCTCTTGAACCAAAACGGAAATTGGTTTTGCCATAGGGTGTTTCAACCGTATACTCCCTGCCTTCGACCAACCGGTTGGTTTGCAGGTAAACATGATGGTCGCAAGCATCGGCCTGCATTACATATTTATTGACGGAAATGGCCGGTTTCCCGTCAATCTTCCATAACTCGGGCTGGGTGATGTCGATTTCGTCGGCCTTGACTTCATCACTTGTAAAATAGGCTACGATTACACGGTCAGATGAAGTCCGGATCTCTTTTAGTATTGGTTTGGCCTGTGTGGTTATTCCAAAAACAATCGCTAAAAGCGCAAGAATCAATGGTTTTTTCATGACATGGTATGTTTTATTGATGCATTTCTATGGTTTATTGTTCAGTTACAAATCTAATTGTAATTTTTACAGGACGCAATGGGTGTTCCGAAATTGAGATTTAATTAGCTATTTTTAAAAAATAAAAAACCAGGTATCATGCTTTTCTCAGAAAGAATAATTGGTTTCAACAGTCAGCTGGAGTTTTTGGAACCTCTCCCTGATGGTATTCGAATCATGAACCCCTATGCCGAGAATCCGCTTGCACTGGAAACTTCCACGCAGTTTTACCGGAAATATTACGGTGACGAGCGACACAGGCGGATGATTATGGGCATCAATCCTGGACGATTTGGGGCAGGGGTGACGGGAATCCCCTTCACGGATACCCGTAGACTGAAAGAAAAATGCGGGCTTGAAATTCCGGGACTCTCGACTTATGAGCCCTCCTCGGTGTTTGTGTATGATTTTATAGAAGCCTATGGCGGAGTGGAAGCCTTTTACGGCCGATACTACATTTCGGCGGTGTGTCCATTGGGTTTTGTCAGGATAAACGAGAAGGGACGGGAAGTCAATTACAATTATTACGACAGTCGGGAACTCACGGATGCCTGTTATGATTTTATCATTGAATCGCTTGAGAAGCAACTTCAGTTTGGAATTGAAACTGACGTTTGTTTTTGTTTGGGAAACAACCAGAATTATAAATTCCTGAATAATCTGAACCAGCAAAGGGGGTATTTTGGTAAAATCGTGCCGTTGGAGCATCCCCGGTATATCATGCAATACAAATCAAAGCAAAAGGAGGAGTACGTCAGTAAATTTGTCGAACTCCTCCTTTAGGCATATAATTGGAAATTTTTAGTTTTCTGTGTCGTTGTAAAGTGCATCCCGCTGTTCCTTCAGCCTTTCGTCGCTGATGTAATCATCGTATTCCATCAATTTATCGATCATTCCATTCGGACCGATTTCGATGATCCGGTTACATACGGTCTGGATAAACTCATGGTCATGTGACGACATGAGGATATTTCCCTTGAACCGGATCAAAGTGTTGTTGAAAGCCTGGATTGATTCCAGGTCGAGGTGGTTGGTGGGAGTGTCAAGAATCATAACATTGGCATTCCGGATCATCATTCGGGCAATCATGCACCGCACTTTTTCACCTCCTGAAAGAACCCTTGCTTTTTTATAAATCTCCTCACCCGAAAACAACATCTTGCCTAAGAATCCCCTGAGATAGACTTCAGTCGTGTCGTTTGAGAACTGTGCAAGCCAGTCGACCAATGTCATGTCATTGTCAAACAGCTCCTCATATTCGAGGGGAAGATAGGCTTTCAGGATGGTTTGTCCCCATGCGAATGTGCCCTGGTCGGCCTGGTCGTGCCCTTTCAGGATCTCAAATAAGGCAGTCATGGCCCGCGTGTCGCGCGAAAGGAACACGATCTTGTCGTTTTTCTGGACCGAAAAGCTGAGGTCATTGAATAAGAGGGTGCCGTTCAGGCTTTTGGTCAAACCTGTCACTTCCAGGATCTGGTTGCCGGGTTCCCTTTCAGGAGTGAATATAATCCCCGGGTATTTTCTGGTAGATGGTTCAATTTCCTCGACATTCAGTTTTTCGAGCATTTTTTTACGGCTGGTGGTCTGTTTCGACTTCGAAACGTTGGCACTGAACCTGGCGATAAACTCCTGCAGTTCTTTTTTGCGTTCCTCAGCCTTTTTATTCTGGGCCATCTGCTGTTTCAGGGCCAACTGGCTTGATTCGTACCAGAATGAATAGTTTCCGGGGAACAACTTCACTTTTCCAAAGTCGATATCCACAATGTGCGTGCATATGGAGTCGAGGAAGTGACGGTCGTGAGATACCACCAGCACGGTATTGTCAAAGTAAGAGAGGTAATTCTCGAGCCATTGGACGGTTTCCAGGTCAAGGTCGTTGGTTGGCTCATCGAGGAGGAGGTTATCAGGCTTACCAAACAGTGCCTGGGCCAAAAGAACCTTGACTTTTTCTTTTCCGCTCAAATCACTGACCAATACGTGATGTTTCTGTTCCTTGATTCCAAGCCCGCTCAATAAACTGGCGGCATTACTTTCCGCGTTCCATCCGTCGAGATCGGCAAACCGCTCTTCAAGCTCGGATGCCCGATGTCCGTCTTCCTCGGTAAAATCTGTTTTTGAATAGAGGGCATCCTTTTCATTCATGATTTCCCAAAGTTCAGCATGACCCATCATTACCGTGGTGAGAACTGTGAAATCATTGTATTCGGAATGGTTCTGCCGGAGCACGGAGAGCCGTTCACCCGGACCCAGGGAAACAGAACCTTTTGTGTATTCAATGTCGCCGCTGAGCATTTTCAGGAAAGTTGATTTGCCTGCGCCGTTTGCACCGATAATCCCATAACAATTGCCCGGTGTAAACTTCATGTTGACATCCTGGAAAAGTATTCGTTTGCCGAATTGGATGCCTAAATCTGAAACTGTAATCATTTTATTATTAATTTATTCCGATGGATTGTAGTTGATAAGGGCCTGCAAAAATAGTTTTAAAATGTTACCGATTAAAGGAAAAAATGATAAAACCCATTAATTTTGCAGGATTGAGTAACATTATGACCCAAAAGAATTTAAAATCCTCAACCGCAAAAAACGGATTGGCGAAAAAGCGAAACACAGGGATGAAGAAGTTCAGATGGCTTTCATTCCTGATGAAACTGTTTGCCTTGGGAGCGATTTCACTGGCATTGCTTTTTATCAGCGTTTATCTAGGCATTTTTGGCCGGATTCCTTCAGTGGAGGAGTTAAACCTTGTAAAAACACCCCTGGCTACAGAAGTTTTCTCGGCCGATGGCAGGTTGCTGGGCCGCTACTATGTGGAAAACCGCAGTGACGTGAAGTATGAAGAAATATCGCCAAACGTTATCAATGCATTGGTGGCCACCGAGGATTCAAGGTTTTATGAACATCGTGGGATCGATGAAGTTGCCCTGATGAGGGTTTTTATCAAGTCAATTCTCATGATGGATCGCCAATCGGGAGGTGGATCGACACTCAGCCAGCAGATTGCGAAAAACCTATATCCCCGGCCGAACCTTGGAATCTTCACCTTGCCGGTCAGCAAGATACGGGAAGGAATCATCGCGTACCGACTCGAAAAAATCTATTCCAAGGAAGAAATCCTGACCATGTACCTGAATACGGTACCTTTTGGAGAGAATATTTTTGGAATAGAAGTGGCTTCCGAAAGGTTTTTTAGCAAAGGTCCAGGTGAACTGACTGTCCCCGAAGCAGCTGTATTGGTAGGCATCCTGAAAGCCAACCAGTTGTTCAATCCCAGGATTCACCCCGACAGGTCTCTGGAGCGCCGTAATGTGGTCATTGACCGAATGGTAGCCAATGGCTATCTGGAAGAAAGCGAGGCAGAAAAGTATAAACAGGCCCCACTGGGTCTCAACTACAGGCTAATCACCTATAACCAGGGGCCGGCACCTTACCTTCTTGAACACCTGCGTCCTGAACTGACTGCCTGGTGCCGGTCGAACGTGAAGCCCGATGGCGAGCTGTATAACCTGTATACCGACGGATTGAAAATAATCACCACCATTGATTATAACCTTCAGAGTTATGCCAACCAGTCGGTATCGGAACACATGAAAAAATTGCAGGGTGTGTTTGACGAGCATTGGAAGGGACGTGAACCCTGGGGTAAGGATCAGGCGGTTGTGGAGCGTGCCATGAGACGGACCGAGCGATACACGGCTGCGAAAGCCGCAGGAATGAGTGAAGAGGAAATCAGGGTAGAGTTTGAGGCACCTGTTGATGCTACTCTCTTTACATGGGATGGTTTAAAAGCGGAGAAGACAACCCCGCTCGATTCGGTAAAACATTACCTGAAGCTGCTGAAGGCCGGTTTCATGGCCATGGAGGCAAATTCGGGACAGGTAAAAGCCTGGGTGGGAGGCATTGACTTCAGGTTTTTTAAATACGATTACGTGAAGGCCCCACGACAGGTAGGGTCAACTTTTAAACCGGTGGTTTACCTCGCAGCTCTCGAGGAAGGACTCAGTCCCTTTGATTATTACTCAAACGAAAAGAAGGTGTACCACGATTACCAAGATTGGTCGCCCACCAATTCGAATGGGGAGTATGGTGGTTATTATACCATGAAAGCCGCCTTGTCCAGGTCAATCAATACCGTTTCGGTGGATGTACTGATGCGGACCGGTGTGCAAAATGTAATCCGGACAGCACGTGATCTGGGAATGACCTCCGAACTGCCGGAATATCCTTCGCTGGCATTGGGAGCTGCCACAGTGAGCCTTCAAGAAATGGTCAAGACCTATGCCGCCATCGTCAATGGCGGGGCACCGGTTGAACCCCATATCCTGATGAGGATTGAGGACCGGAACGGAACCGTATTGCACGAATTTACCGAGCCGGTTGCAGATGGCAGCAGGATCGATCCCGGGAACACCAAATTGGTGATAGAAATGCTTCGCGGAGTTGTGGAGGAAGGGACTGCCCGCTCGATCCGGTCAGTCTATCAGGTATCCGGTGATTTTGCCGGTAAGACAGGCACAACCCAGGATCATGCCGATGGTTGGTTTATTGGTTTTACCCCGACACTGGTGGCAGGTTGTTGGGTAGGTGCTGATGACCCCGCCATACATTTCCGGACCATTACCTACGGGCAGGGAGCCTATATGGCACTCCCGGTTGTTGGCGGTTTCTATCAACGGTTAAACAATGACCGGAAATTTGCCTATATGCGATTGCAGGAGTTTGAACGCCCTGATTCGTTGGTCATGAATGAGCTTTATGCCATGGAGCCGTGGGTTGAACAAATCAGGCCTTCGTTTGACCTTCGTGAGATTTTTGGCATCAGGAAAGGCCAGGATAAACAGGAGGACGAAACCCTTAGGCAAAGGGGTGAAACATCGCCCAAGGATGACAAAGAACCTGTCTGGGAGAAGATCCGAAAAATCTTCAAAAAGAAATAGAATTCGTTTTTAGGCTACCAGCTTTTCAAAAATTCAGGAATGGAAGATTTCTGGAATATCTCGAGTAATTCTCCCATGCCAATGCCTGCATAGGTTCCAAAGGCATAACCCAGCAATCCCACAGCTATGCCACTGACGATGACATCCTTGTTGCGAATGGCTGCTGCAACAGCTGGTACAAAAGGCGGGGAATAAGTTAAAGCCGTTATGGTTATGATCGTCGTGTCGGAATCCACTCCGAAGATTTTTGAGAGAATGATATGAATAAACATAGAGCCAAACACGGCCATGGCAACGAAGTAGAATATGTTTAGGTACTCCTTTTTGAATATTCCGCTCAGGTCGGCTTGGGAGGCGATAACCAGCGAAAAAACAATGATCAGGTACATTCCCAGTTGAAATGTGTTTTCAATCTTGCTGATGGCCGGAACGAATGAAAATGCCAGTCCCAGGGTACTCATGGTAAGAATCAGGACGGCCATTTGACTTTCCTTGCCAACCAGGGTACTCACGCCAAACGAGATTCCGACGATGGCAGATGCCAGCATGAATGCCCAGACCAGCTTGATAGCTGCCTTTTTATTCAACATGCCAAGGTAATTGTCGACACCCTCTGTTTCACGGGCAATGGCACAGATCGCCTTGTGTCGTTTGACGTCCCTGAAATGGGGGAGGAACAGGTTGAAAACACTTTGGGCAATGGTCATAAGAAATACCAGACAGACTGTGCCTAAAACCACATCATAAGTATGGGTCATGATGTAGGTGTTGGAATTCACATTGAGGGCGGTGCCGATGGCTGCCAGGTTAGGTGTGCCGCCTGTGTATACACCAACCAGCATTCCTCCAACCTTATTGGCTTCGGCGATGGAATCACCCCACAGAAAAAAACCTATAAAAATGGCTGCGAATAAGGAAATCATTGCCAACAGCAGGGATTTCATCGCTTCACGTGCCAAACTCATGTATTTGCGGAGATCGAGTGAGAACAGGATAAGGGGGATGGCAACGCCGATGGCAACGTTCATGATATTTGCCTGGATACCCCCAATCTGGTTAAGCGCAATGTCGCCTGTCGTGATCATGCCATTGTGAAATGCATCCATGAGCTGATCCTCCTTGAGAGGGTTGCCTTCTGCCAGCACTTTCATGCGTTTATAATTTTCGCTTGCCTTTGGAAAGATTCCGATATTACCCCATAACAGCCCCAGGGCATAGGCCAAAACCACGGCACCGACTTTTCGGATTTTATCGGAAATATGGGTGAGGTAAATCAGGAAGACCGGAATCAGAAGATAGGCGATGATTAAGGCTATCGTGATCAGCATAAGGCTAGTTTAATGTTAATCAAATATAGGATAAAAATATACCAGGTGTAATTATACTATAAAAAGAGGGTGCAAAGTCGGTTATGACCGGTTTGCACCCCTTTGTAAACTTGTATTTTAAATTTCGGAAGGAATGGTTCCAGCCGGCTAATATTCAAACTCAAGGTCTACACCTTGTAATTCATGCCATGGCAAACCATGTTGGTTCAGTGCCTCCATAAAAGGATCCGGATTGAACTCCTCGACATTGAAAACGCCAGGTTTTTTCCACAGTCCCTTCAGGTACATCATGGCGCCAATCATCGCAGGAACACCTGTAGTATAGCTCACTGCCTGGGTTCCGGTTTCGGCATAGGCCGCTTCGTGACTACAATTGTTGTATACATAATAGGTCTTTTCTTTTCCGTCTTTCAAACCCTTGATACGACATCCAATGGATGTCCAACCCTTATAGTTCTCGCCCAGGTCACCCGGATTGGGCAGCACAGCCTTGAGGAACTGGATCGGAACAATCTCCCGTCCTTCGTACATGACCGGCTCAATCCCAGCCATGCCAATGTTCTGGATCACTCTAAGGTGGGTAAGATACTCCTGTCCGAAAGTCATCCAGAACCGTGCCCTTTTCAGTGTCGGGAAATTTCTTACAAGCGATTCGAGTTCTTCGTGGTAAATCAGGTAAGATTCCTTCGGCCCGATTTCCGGATAATTCAGGGGCTTGTGGATTTCATGGGGTTCGGTTTCGACCCATTTGCCATTTTCCCAATATTTACCTTTCTGGGTAACTTCGCGAATGTTGATTTCGGGATTGAAATTGGTGGCAAATGCCTTTCCATGATCACCGGCGTTACAGTCGACAATATCGAGATAATGAATCTCATCGAAATGGTGTTTGGCTGCATGGGCAGTGAATACGCTGGTTACCCCAGGGTCAAAACCACAGCCGAGAATGGCGGTAATTCCAGCGTTTTTAAATCTCTCCTGGTACGCCCACTGCCATTTATATTCAAATTTGGCTTCATCCTTGGGTTCATAATTGGCAGTGTCGAGATAGCTGGTTTCTGTCTCAAGACAAGCATCCATGATGGTCAGATCCTGGTAGGGAAGAGCCACATTCACAACCAGGTCCGGCTTAAAGGAACGGATCAGAGCCACTAACTGAGGAACATTGTCGGCATCAACCTGCGCAGTTTTGATGCGGTTTCCACCTATTTTCCTGGCAATAGCATCGCATTTTGATTTGGTCCGGCTGGCCAGCATGATTTCAGTGAAAACTTCAGGCAAGGCAGCCATCTTGTGCGCAACTACAGTTCCAACGCCACCGGCGCCAATGATCAATACTTTTCCCATAGATAACAATATTTATTTTAGCATGCAAAATAACGATTTTTTCATGAATAGGACATCTTTTTCATTGCCATCTTCACCCATTCTTCCATGTCTTTCTGAACTTGAGTTCATGAAAAGATGGATTTCATGTGATGCAAAATTAAATGGAATTTTCAGGATATAGTGTGTAAGCTGAATTGCAAAATTGATATAAAAATTTCGCCAGATGGAGTCATTTATTATCAAAAAGTGTTATAAATAGTTGATTTAGCTAATAAATGAAATTAATACTGTTATTTTTGCCGTACTGGGTGATTTTATTGACGAAACCCGATAAAAAAAATACCAAATAACCAAGACACAACAGTAGACCTTTCGCATAGATTTACATCGTGTAACCGCCCGTCATTGTCGCGGGCGGCTTTTTAAAGAGCTTGCTCCAACCATTAGTATTGCGGCATTGATAATAAATGCCGCGAAAATCAGCCAATATCCTTCAGATCGGCCCGTGCTGTCGGTCAGGATTTTTCCTGCCAGCGCCAGTCCGCCCCCGACCGTAATCGCCACTATTGCTTTATCCTTTTTGACTGGCCACCCTGCAAGGCCAGCGATGATAGGGATGATAAATGCGCCTGAGAAAAACGTGAGCGACATTAAGAGGGCATTGAGGATGGAGGTGACTTTGAGGGCAATGATCAGGCTTACACTACCCATAAGTACAATAAATATTCTTGTCAATTTCATTGTGCCAGGCTTGTCGAGGTTGCCTGTAAACAGCTCAGCCAGTATCATGGAGCTGTTCAATAAGGTGGTATCGGCCGATGACATCACCGCTGACAGTAACGCCGCTGCCATCAGTCCAAGTGCCCATGGTGGCAGGAAAGAACTACCCGGAATGATAAAACCGTTACCAGTCGTTGCCTGACTGCCGGCCATTACACCCAGCCAGGTCAGGATTAATGCAACCGGAATCAGCAATATGGCAACGGTCAGAACGCTTCTTTGGGCAACCTTTGCGTTTTTGGCACAGAAGATCCTCGAATAAATGTCGGGTCCAACCACAAAGGTGATGCTGTACGTCAACAAAAGTATCAACAAATCAGCAACCGTGAAAGCTTCATTAAATAGGGTAAAAGCAGGTACTGCCGATTCAGTGTTTATGGGTGAATGATTCAGGCGCAGAATAAACATGGTAATGATACCTGCCAATATGATCAAGGCCTGAACAAAGTCGGTTTTAAGGATGCTGAGCTGTCCGCCTGCAAGGGTGTAAAAGACAAATATGGCTCCACAGATCAATGCGCCATTCTGGTAGCTGGTAATGTCAAGGCTGTCAAGGATTTTGGCTCCGGCTATAATTTGCGCGGCGATAATACCGGTCCACGCTATGGGGATCAGCAGGCTTGCAGCTTTTTCGGCCTTTTTACCATAAAATCGAAGAAGAAGCTCAGGGAGGGTATAGTGTCCCAACAGACTGATTTTTTGGCTGATCATCGACAAAACAAACAGTCCTGCAGAAGCGCTGAGAAGAAACCATGCTGCAGGCCACCTGGCTTTCTGGCTTAGTTCAATGGTCCCAAGAATCGCAGACCCCCCCATGATTGTGGCGAAAAGACTTCCTGATACCTGCCACCAGCTGCCCCTTTTACCTGATATGTAATAATCGGAGGCATCCTTAACCTTGAAAAAGGAATAGATGCCGATTCCCGTTACCACGGCCAGATATATCACCAATATCAATTCAATCTGTGTCATGTAAGCCATTTATTCAGTCTGACGCAAAAATGCCAATATTTATCGGATGTGTTGACAATCTGGAAAAAATCTTCAGCCGCATTCAGTCCTGACCTGTCACGGAAATTTTTATAGATAGGATTTTATATTTTAGAATATCAGCTTGTTAAAGTATTTTTGCCTAAAGTTGAGACCCCTTTTCCCTAAATATATTTTTCTGGGCAAGGGAATGATTATTAAGGCGTGATGTATTAATTTTGTTAACCTAATACTGAATGGTCAATATGAAAAAATTAACACCTCTTTTTGCAATGATGCTATTGTTTGCTTCGTGCCAGACCGGGGACAAATCAGTAAACCCCCCGGTGGCAAAGAAAATACCATATGAAATCGTTACCCACGGACATCAGCGTGTTGATCCCTACTACTGGATGAACCAACGTGAAAATCCGGATGTGGTAGCCTACCTGGAAGCCGAGAATGCCTATCTGAAATCGATGATGAAGGATACGGAACCATTACAGGAGAAGCTTTACACCGAAATCCGGTCAAGGATCAAGGAGTCGGACGAATCGGTTCCCTATCCTGAAAATGGATATGAGTATTATTCACGAACCGTTCCTGGCGAGGAATACAGTCTGTTTTGCCGGAAAAAAACCGGTTCGGCAGTAGAAGAAATTATGCTCGACATCAATTCCATGGCAAAAGGTTATGCCTATTATGGCGTTGGAGGAGGGTCGGTTAGCCCTGACAATAAAATACTTGCCTATTCAGTGGATACGGTAAGCCGAAGAAATTATTCGATCTATTTTAAGGATTTGTCCACAGGTGCACTTTTGGCCGATGTGATTCCTATGACAACAGGGGGTGTTGTTTGGGGAAATGATAACAAAACCATTTTCTATGTTGTAAGAAACGAAACCACGCTTCGCTCTGAAAAGATCATGCGCCATACGCTGGGTACTGAGGTTTCAGACGATGACCTGGTTTACTTCGAGGAGGACGAAACCTTCAGCGTAAACATTTCCAAAACCAAATCGGGACGGTTCCTGATCATCGGATCGGGTAGTACCTTGACCACTGAGTTCAGGTTTCTCGATGCCAATAAGCCGGACGGGGTGTTCGAGGTTTTTCAGGCAAGAGAACGCGGACTGGAATATGATGTAGACCATGCCGGTGATTTCTTTTATGTCCGAACCAATCTTAATGCCCGGAATTTCAGGTTGATGAAAGCTCCGCTGGACCGCACAATGAAAGAAAACTGGGTAGAAGTGATTCCCCATCGGGAAGATGTGTATCTGTCAGGCGTTTCCTTGTTCAATGATTTTATGGCCGTTCAGGAGAGGAAAGACGGGCTTAACCAGATCAGGATCATGCCCTGGAATGGAGAAGAACATACCATCGCTTTTGAAGAGGAGGTGTATACGGTCAGTATTGGTGTAAACCGTGAGTTCGATTCATCGACGCTCAGGTTCCAGTACTCTTCACTCACAACACCGGTGTCGACATTCGATTATGAAATAAACAGCCGGGAACGCCTCTTGTTAAAGCAGGAAGAGGTACTGGGTGGTTTTAATGCCGGGGACTATGAAACCCTTCGAGATTATGCACTGGCAGCTGACGGAACGAGAATACCGCTAAGTATTGTGTATAAAAAAGGTTTCGTGAAAGATGGAACCCGTCCAGCCTTGCTGTATGGATATGGATCTTATGGTTATACCCAGGACCCCCATTTCAGGGTGAGGATCCTTCCCTTGCTGGACAGGGGGTTTGTTTATGTGATTGCCCATATCAGGGGAGAGCAGTTCTATGGCCGGGGCTGGTATGAAGACGGGAAGTTGCTAAAGAAAATAAATACCTTCACCGATTTCAATGCAGCTGCGGAACATCTGATCAAGGAAAAATATACCTCGGCTGATAAGTTATTTGCAAAAGGGGGTAGTGCCGGTGGCCTTTTGATGGGAGCAGTCGTAAACATGCGTCCCGATCTCTATAAAGGAGTGATTGCCAACGTGCCGTTTGTGGATGTGGTGACAACCATGCTGGATGAGTCAATTCCGTTAACAACAAGTGAGTTTGACGAGTGGGGCAATCCCAAGGATGAAACATACTACCATTATATGCTATCTTATTCGCCCTACGATAACGTAGAAGCAAAGGATTATCCCGCTATGCTCGTAACCACCGGATTTCATGATTCACAGGTTCAGTATTGGGAGCCTGCCAAATGGGTAGCTAAACTTCGGGATATGAAAACTGATTCCAATCCGTTGTTGTTCCAGATCAATATGGACTTTGGCCATGGTGGGGCATCAGGTCGTTTCCAGGGGATCAAGGATACTGCGCTGGAGTATGCCTTTATTTTTGATCTGATAGGAATTACGGAATAATGGATTGATATTTTAATAAAAAGCAGGCACTTTTGATTGGTGCCTGCTTTTTTTACGTTTATTTTTTTGTGACTATTCCTTTTTATCTTCCTGGTCATCTTCATCGGCTCCAACAAGATGTTCGTAGTAATCAGGTACAAAAGTCTGCTCTGACATGGGCGGTCTGACATAGCCCGATTGTTTTGGGCGCGGAGGTAATTCAACTGGCGGCTGGGTATTGTCCTCATAAGGTATCATGGAGAGTAAATGGCGGATACAGTTCAGTCGTGACCGGCGCTTATCGTTGCTTTCCAGGACATACCAGGGCGATTGTTTGGTGTCGGTATAGGAGAACATTTCGTCTTTGGCTTTGGAATATTCCACCCACTTATTACGGGCGATGATATCCATGTCACTGAATTTCCAACGCTTGGCCGGATCGTTGATGCGGCTGATAAAGCGCTTTTCCTGTTCATCTTCACTAACCGAGAACCAATATTTAATGAGAATGATGCCTGCACGGATCAGCATCTTCTCGAAATTAGGGCATGATCTTAAAAAATCCCAGTATTCATCTTCGTTACAAAATCCCATCACCCTTTCAACACCCGCACGGTTATACCAGCTGCGGTCGAAAAGGACCAGTTCCCCGGCAGCCGGAAGATGCTGGACATATCGTTGAAAGTACCACTGTGACTTTTCACGTTCTGTGGGTATGCCAAGTGCAACAACCCTGCATATACGAGGATTGAGCGGTTCGGCAATCCTTTTGATAGCGCCACCCTTTCCGGCTGCATCACGGCCTTCGAAAATCACAACAACCTTAAGTTTATTTGATTTTATCCAGTTCTGTAGCTTGACAAGTTCAATGTTCAGTCTTTCGAGTTCCTTCTCGTAAAAAGCTTTCTTCAGTTTACCGGATTCGGATACATTTGGTTTTGCCATGGAGAAATTGTTTTGATGCTGAAATTAAGCAATCGTGAACAAAATGACAACGAAAAGGCATTGAAATTTTTAAAGGAGAATTTCAGGCCCGAAGGTCAGTCAGCCTTCAATAGCTGCCAGCCTTGCTTTATGGGCAATATTTACCATGAAGTCCCGTAATTGATCAAACATCGTTTTCATTCCTTCAGTCAGATTACAGGTGTTGGTCACTATGCTGTTTCATGCAAGATCTATGCCCAACCTCAAAAGTAGAAGTTTTTGGCAAAAACTGAACTGTAAGTTGTGTATCAGCTTGGCGCAGTTGCATTCATCACCGGGGGATATCGCTTATTCTTCATTTTGGGTAATTGCCGAAAACTTAGGATACTTTTTTATAAACAATACATCTCAATAATTTCAGACCAATCTGATTGTTTGAATCCCGGCAAGAATAAAAAATCCGGAATCATCTGTTCATTGAAAGGGATGGAATGGAATTTCAATCATACTGGATCTCAGGTGGGTGCAGTGATGTATAAATAGAAAAGACAATGTATAGGGCAAAAAAGTAAAATTTCATTTTGAAGAAGAGAAAAATTTGATACATTTGCACCCGCTATCCAGAAAGAAATAGCATGTTCATTGAAGTTTTGGGGCGAAAGTTGGAAGGTAACCTGCATATGGTAAGCCTGATAACTGAACATCCCTGAAAGAGTTCATTAAAATATTGGAGAGAATGGAGAGTGGCTTTTCCGTACAGCGGAAGCCAACCTGCCGAACCTCGGGAATTTATTCCAATACGTCACTGGACTGGAGAGAAGGAGAGTGGCTGTTCCGCGCAGCGGAAGCCAACCTGCCGAACTTCGGAATTTATTCCAATACGTCACTGGAGAGATGGGTGAGTGGCTGAAACCAGCAGTTTGCTAAACTGCCGTACGGGTAACCGTACCGGGGGTTCGAATCCCCCTCTCTCCGCAACATCGGGGTGTAGCGCAGCCCGGCTAGCGCACCTGCTTTGGGAGCAGGGGGTCCCAGGTTCGAATCCTGGTACCCCGACAGATTAAAATAATGCCACTGTAATGAAAAATTGCAGTGGCTTTTTTTATGGGATGATTTTTAACCCGAAGGAGTCATAAGGTATCATGAAGTCCTGGCTTTGCGGGCCTTCATTGCCCTAAAGAATTCTCCGATCCACAGAACCACCGAAGTAGAAGCAATGATGATCATCCAATCTCTTATTGAGATAGGCATTGTCCTGAAAACATCACCTCCGAATTGCACAATGATGATCTGTCCAGCCAGGATTACCAGCGCAATCATCATAAATCCGTAACTCTTTCGCAGGTTGCTAAAAGCCGATTTTCCTGAGAGAAAAGCCTTGGCATTGAACATGTTCCAAAACTGGAGCATAACGAATATCGTAAAATAGACCGATAGGTTATAGCGGCTGATTTCACCGTTTGAGCTCATCAGATACAAAAGAACCAGGAGAACCACCACAAAGCTCATACCGGTATAAAGAATGGACTTTCTCATTTCAGAGTTTATGATGAAAGCATCATTCTTACGGGGTCGGTTATTCATCACTTCCCGGTTCGGAGGAAGTGAAGCCAGGGCTGCAGCTGCAAATGTATCCATGATGAGGTTTACCCACAACATTTGGGTTACGGTCAAGGGCAGGTGCGTTCCGAATATAGATCCGATCAGGACAATAAAGAGTGCAGTAACATTGATGGTCAGCTGGAACAAAATGAACCGCTGGATATTTTCATAGATTGACCTGCCCCACATAATAGCCGAAGCTATACTGCTGAATGAATCATCAGTGAGCGTAATGTCACTTGCTTCCTTGGCTACGTAGGTCCCCGATCCCATGGAAAGTCCTACGTGTGCATGATTTAATGCCGGTGCATCATTGGTCCCGTCACCGGTAACGGCTACCACCTCGTTGTTTTGTTGCAGTAATTGCACCAGTCGTTGTTTATCGGTAGGCCTGGCCCTGCACATAACCTTCAGCGTTTTAACCAAAGAGCGTGCTTCATTATCGGTCAGTTTTTCAAAATCCTGTCCCGTGATGATTTGACCACTATTTTTATTGTCTTCCCAGATGCCTATTTGCCTGGCAATTTCCACTGCGGTTCCATGCGTATCACCAGTTACGATTTTAACATCTATGCCTGCCCGGAGACACTCATCAACGGCTTTGGGGACATCCTCCCTGATGGGATCAGAGATAGCCGTAAAGCCAAGAAAACTCAAACGCGGATTAACCAGTTCATTGTTTCTGATTCGCTCTTCGCCATCTTCCAGTATTTCATAGGCAAAACCTAAAGTCCTCATTGCTTTTTCCTGGTATCGGAGCAAATTATTCAAGATCTCTTCCCTGCTGAATGGGAAGTTTGTTTCAGGGTGAAGGAGTTCGATTGTTTCACACATGTTTAAAATGATCTCAGGGGCACCTTTAACGTAGAGTACACGCTTCCCTGTTTCTGGAGATTCAATGATCGTGGCCATGTATTTTCGCTCGGTCGAGAAGGAAATGTGGCCTTTTACGGGGGCATTCTCCCGTATGGGAAGATAATCAATCCCCTTTTCGTGCAACCAGAGTAATAAGGCGGCTTCCGTCGGATTACCAATGGATTTCACTTCCCCTGGTATGGAATAGTCGAGATAGGCTGTCGAATTCACTGAGATGCCTTCAGTGAGCAGGTCATGATGTGTGCTTTTGTCAGAAAAAACCATTTCGTAAACTTTCATCTGGTTCTGTGTAAGCGTACCGGTTTTGTCGGTGCAAATAACGGTTGTGGCTCCCATGGTTTCACATGCATGCATTTTTCGCACCAGGTTGTTTGAAGCCAGCATGCGCCTCATACTCATTGCCAGGCTCAGCGTTACGCTCATGGGCAACCCTTCGGGAACCGACACAACCACAAGGGTGACTGACACCATAAAAAAATGGAGGATCTTTTCAGCAAGCGTCAGGTCAATCCAGACCGACGGGTCGAATATGTCAATTTTGAAAAGATATCCGATACCTAGCAGGACTACAAAAGTGATTGCCCCCAGTATCAACCATAAAATCCAGCTGGTTTTACGGACAACCCGGGGCACTTCATATTTGAATCCCAGCAGGTTTAACAAGTCAAACAGTATTCCCATCCAGATTTTGGTCAGGGCAACCGTCATGGACAGTATAATAATGAAAATGATTCCAAGTTGAATCCCGGTAAAGGTTCCAAAGGCAATTTCCTTCAGTAAAAGAACTCCAAAAGTAAGCATGGCGATTGCGGTTCCCACCACTCCAATGAATTTGGCTAACTGTCCCAGCTGCTTGTTAAGAGGAGTTTCCTCATTCGAAATTTCAGCTGCCCGATGGGCAACTTTCCCGAATTCGGTCATATCGCCTACCTCCGTTACCTCAAATAGGGCGTGGCCATCCATGACCTTGGTACTTCTCAGTACACGATTGGGCGGGTATGTCGATTCGATCTCCTGCAAGTGGGGATCCGTTGTTTTCGAAGTTACGGGTTCTCCGGTCAGGGTCGATTCATCTACCTGTAACGATACCGCTTCCAGTAGTATTCCATCAGCAGGAATCTCTTCGCCGGTTTCCAGAATTACCAGGTCGCCAACCACAATGTCACTCTTGGGAACCTGTGTGACGGATCCGTTTCGGTATACTTTGTGCAGGATCTCATTGTTGATCAGGCTCAGGATGTTGAATTTCCTGTTGGCATCGTATTCAAACCAGAAGGCTACACCTGTGGCCAGGAAAATAGCAATAAGGATCCCGATACTTTCGGTGTAGTCATTTTCAACATAGCTTACTCCCAATGAAATCAACGCAATAAAAAGCAACATGCGAATTACAGGATCCTCGAACTTCTCGATAAAAAGTTTCCATGGAGATATTTTTTTTGGTGGGGTTAACAGGTTAGTGCCATGCCTTTTTCTGCTTTCCGATACCTGTGCGTCATCCAGCCCCTGATAATGCCTGTTGGTTTTCATTCGTTAGAAACCTTTTTATGTAATTTTGATTCTGTCAAAGTTGATAAGATCTCATCCGTTCAGTTTGCATGACCGTATATTATTCCGGCTTCGGTACTTTTCCCCTGATGATACTTTTGGGTGCACCATGATTTCGAATGAATGGGTGAAAATATAGGTAATTTAAGTATTGGCAAAAGAACATGGTTGTTTTTTTGTCTTCGATATTATTCCCAAGGTCTTGTGCCACAAAGGCAAATTTTGCCACCTGACCGCTTCGGTTCAGAATGCGATTCTTTTGTTTTTGGTATATGAATAATCCCATTTCGGTTGAATCGAAAATTGACATCCTATTTTAATGAACGAATTTTGGCAGGTGTACGGTTGTATTAAAGTATTTTTTACCTTTATAGCAAACTTGTGAACCAATAAAAATACTATTACCCATGAAACGGACTCTGACTCTCCTGTTTTTGCTTCTTCTATTTGGGGGTATCATCGAAGCACAAACCCGATTTCAAGCCATACCTGAAGGGTTTGACCAAAATGGCGGGAATATTCCTGCCGGCAAAATTGATACAATTCTTTACCAATCCACAACCGTCGGAACAGTCAGGAAGGCTTTGGTCTATACGCCTCCAGGGTATTCCGCCGACAAAAAGTATCCGGTTCTCTATCTTCTGCACGGAATTGGCGGAGATGAGAAGGAATGGCTGAACGGATCACCGCAATATATATTGAATAGATTGTATGCCGATGGTAAAGCCAAACCCATGATCATCATTATGCCAAATGGACGAGCAATGGTTGATGACAGGGCAACCGGAAATATTTTCGCGCAGGATAAAGTGGAGGCTTTCGCACGTTTTGAACTGGACCTGCTCAACGATTTGATTCCTTACATAGAAGCCCATTATCCGGTGGCCAGTTCAAGGGAGTCAAGGGCTATTGCCGGATTGTCGATGGGAGGCGGACAGTCACTCAATTTCGGTCTGGGCAATCCGGAGAAATTTGCCTGGGTTGGAGCTTTTTCTGCTGCACCAAATACGCGTATGCCTGAGGAACTCCTTAAGAAGCAAGAAGATGTCAATCATTTTACACAACTTATCTGGTTTTCATGTGGCGACCAGGATGGTCTGGTCAATATAAGTAATCGTACCCATGAATACCTTAAACAGCAAGGTATCGAGCATACTTATATCATTGATGAAGGCGGACATGACTTTAAGTTTTGGAAATCGAGTCTTTATCATTTTGTGCAACTGTTATTCTGAAAAGGTATCAAACAGTGGAGGAAGTTCAACCTAAATGAATAGTCAGGAGAGATTTAAAATAAGTTCAATTTTAATTATTTAAAGATGAGACAAGTGCTTATTACACTTATAGTTATAATATCAATGGGATTTAGCTCGATAGGGCAGCCAGATCATAGTAACACAGCCCGGTTTGAATATTTTCGATATAGTGGAAATGATCAGTTATTCAAAAAGGATATCGACCATGCCCGACAATATTTTAATCCAATTCTAGCAGGGTTCTATCCCGATCCTTCGATATGCCGTAAAAATGACACTTATTATCTGGTTACTTCTTCATTTACTATGTACCCCGGTGTTCCAATCTTTAAAAGCCAGGATCTCGTGAATTGGACCCAGATTGGCCATGTACTTGACCGTCCCTCTCAATTAAGCGTTGACGGGCTACAGATATCCCAGGGAATATTTGCTCCGGCCATCGAGTACAATCCTCATAACGAGACTTTCTACATGATTACCACCTCTGCCTATGGAATTGGAAATTTCTATGTGAAAACCCAGGATCCGGAAAAAGGGTGGAGTGACCCGATACGTTTACCACAGGTTCGTGGTATAGATCCCTCCATTTTTATAGATGATGATGGAAAAGGATATATACTTGAGTGCGCTGAACCTTTGGGTGGGGCTGATTATCAAGGTCAACGGGGAATTCACCTGCATCCCTTTGATGTTGCGAGTGACAAGATTACCGGTGATCCCAAAGAAATCGTTCGCGGCGGATGGAAGCCCGAAACCAAACCAATCTGGCTTGAGGCTCCACATATTTTCAAGGTAAATGGATATTACTACCTGATCTGTGCTGAAGGTGGCACAGGACTGAATCATTCCGAAGTGGTTTTCCGAAGTCAGGATGTTTGGGGGCCGTATATTCCATACAGTGAAAATCCCATTCTTACCCAACGTGACTTGCCGGAAGACAGGCCTGATAAAATTACCACCGCAGGACATGCTGATTTTGTGCAAACTCCGACAGGTGAATGGTGGGCCGTATTTCTTGGTGTCAGGCCTTATGCATTCGATATGACCAATACAGGCAGGGATACTTACCTTCTTCCAGTTGAATGGAAAGATGGCTGGCCGGATATCCTGCCCAAGGGAACCCAGATACCGATTGTTGCCGATAAGTCGAATCTGGTACCTTACCAGAATGCCTCCAGTGTGACCGGTAATTTTGAGTTTGTTGATGATTTTGATTCCGATCGATTGGATTTATCGTGGATGTTCATTCGCACGCCCAGGGAAGAGTTTTCTAAAATCCATGAAGGTGTTTTAGAGCTGGTTGCCCGTCCGGTTAATATTGAGGAGCGTAAGAATCCCTCGACTATAGTGAGGCGACAACAACATACGACCTTTGCCGCTGAGACGAAAATGGAATTTAAACCAGAGAGTGCAACCGACTTTGCAGGTTTTACGGTTTTTCAGAATGAGGATTTTCATTTTGTTTTCGGGAAGACAGTGGTAAATGGTAAAGTCTCATTGGTGATCAACCGCATTGAAAAGGAGAAAGTCAATCTGATCACGCGGGAATTGAAGAAAAAGGAGCTCAACAGGCCACTATATCTGCGGGTAATGGGTGATGGTCCGGATTATGGCTTTCAGTACAGTCTTAATGGCAAGAAATGGATCACCCTGATAAAAGATACAGACGGAACCAATCTTAGCACCCGCAAAGCAGGTGGATTCATTGGTGCCCTGATTGGGTTTTATGTGACATCCTCTTTTTCGATGGATTAGATCAGTCTGGTTTTCGCTTGAGACCCATGTGAAATTATTACCATGCGCAGGAACCACCTTGTTTTCAAAAACAATATGTCAGTAACTAACTTAGCAATAGGATAGATGTGGAATAGATTTTTGGGAATCATTATTGTCCTGATATTTGTTGTGATTGGAGAATTGTCAGTTATGGCCCAGGCATCAAAAGCCCGTAATCCAATCATTTTTGCTGATGTTCCGGATATGTCGATGATCAGGGTGGGGGATACCTGGTATATGAGCAGTACGACGATGCATATGAGTCCGGGTGTGCCTGTCATGAAATCAAATGATCTGGTAAACTGGGAGATGGTAGGCTATGCCTATGATAAGCTTGCAGATCTAGATGACCTGAATCTCATTGAGGGTAAGAATGCCTATGGAAAAGGTACGTGGGCGAGCAGCCTGAGGTACCACAATGGAATCTACTATTTGTCAACCTTTGCCCAAACGACCAACAAAACCTATATATTCACAACAAGTGATATTGAAAGTGGTAACTGGAAGATGCATTCTTTTGCGCCTTCATACCATGATCACACACTTTGGTTCGAAGATGACCGGATATTCATGATCTGGGGAGGCGGAAGGATTCAAATTGCGGAAGTGAAACCTGACCTTTCCGGATTGGTGGAAGGATCGGTTCAGGTTCTGATTGAAAATGCCACAGCCCCTTCGGGTGATAATGTTGGATTACCAGCCGAAGGGTCACAATTGTTTAAGCGACACGGGAAATACTATTTGTTTAACATCTCGTGGCCGAGGGGTGGAATGAGGACGGTTATTGTCCATCGGTCTGAAAACTTATCTGGTCCTTACGAGGGAAGAGTCGTTTTGCAGGATAAGGGTGTAGCCCAGGGAGGATTGATCGACACGCCTGATGGTTCCTGGTATGCATACCTTTTCCAGGACTGTGGTGCGGTTGGCCGTACACCTTGGCTGGTTCCTGTTGAATGGATCGATGATTGGCCTGTACTGGGAAAAGAAGGCAAGGCTCCTATTGAACCAAACTTACCTGAAAGTAAAGGGGTCATCCCCGGTATCGTTTCTTCGGATGAATTCGATCAACAGAATGGTGAAATGGACTTGCCTTTGGTCTGGCAGTGGAACCACAATCCTGACAACAAACGATGGTCTCAGTCGGATCGGAGTGGATACCTTCGACTCTTTGCCACTGAAGCGGTCACCACCTTTCAACAGGCTCGCAATACGCTGACCCAACGTACTTTCGGTCCGGAATGCTCTGCCACGGTAGCCTTGGAGGTTTCAGGAATGCAGGAAGGTGATTTTGCAGGACTGGCACTTTTACAAAAAGTATTTGGCCAGGTGGGAGTGAGGATCAGGGAAGGAGCAAGGTACATCGAAATGGTGTCAGGTGATGGTGACCAGGAGGTTGTTTCAGAAAGGATCGCCTTTGACCAGGATAGGCTATACCTGAAAGCGTCGTGTGATTATCGTGACCGAACCGACAAAGGCAGCTTCAGCTATAGTCTGGATGGAATTACATGGACGCCAATCGGCAAAAAAGTTGACATGGTTTACTCCATACCACATTTCATGGGATACCGGTTCGGATTATTCTGCTATTCATCTGAGGGATCACCTGGCTTTGCCGATTTCGACTGGTTTCGTGTGCAATCTGAGCTGTAATGAGAAGTTCCAGATTTAGATAGTGCGAAAACTATCCCCATCATACATCCTGATTATTATGGATCATTTTTATTTGACCCCTGGAGCTCGATAGTCCAGAAGGATATGAATTCATCTTTTTTTTAGAAGATATTACATTCGTTCATTGTTCGCGTTGCTATTCTCCTGAATTAAACTTAATTTTGGAAGTGAGTCATTGTTTATCAATGTTAGCTTAATGGTTACCTAATACAAACACTATACCTGGGTTATGCAGATACTAAATTTTATCGGACCGCAAGAAATAATTCTTCTTCTGGTTTTTGTTGTTCCGTTTTTGTTTATTCTTCCTTTGATAGCTTTGATACTGGTTGTCACCAACCAGTTTGAAGGTAATGATAAATTAATGTGGGTACTGATCATCCTTTTTTTACCTATCCTCGGTTCACTCCTCTACTTTTTTTTCGGACATGGCAAGCGGCTGAAATAACTTTCTGCCTTAAAAAGTGAATAAATAATTTACTGGTTTAATCGATCAATGCATAATGCAGATACAGGTTTGTTTTCTGTAGTCTGAGAAATCTTACCTCCAAATTCCTGAGTAACCTTCCCGTTTCCTGGATTAGGTTAATCTGTGCATTTTTATGGGTAATGTGTTGATTAAACAAGAAATCATTTACCTTAATAATGTATTGAATTAAGTGAATCCTGCCTTTCAGGAATAAAAAGATTTCTCTGCCATTATCCTCTAACAAAGAGCAGGTTACATTGTGTTTTATGAGATTTTCATTGTTGTTTTTCTCTGAAAGGGACATCATGAGAACTGCATTTAAAACGAGCGTCTTATCCGAAATTTCCGGCTTTTGGTTATAGTTTCTGAAATTGCCTGATTGGTTTATAGTAGTTACGAACATTTCATCCACTGTGCCTGAAATTAGTTCAGTCAATTCGTTCACCCGTTGGAGAATTTGTTCATCTTTTCCACTAAACAGAATTTTGAGTAGGTCGTAATACATGGTTTGTTCTGGTTTATTATG
>DIFU01000126.1 GCA_002419285.1 Prolixibacteraceae bacterium UBA5740
GGAAAGGGACGCGGATTGGCTTTTATAAACACACTGATATATAACCTTGATTTCCCCGGGCTAAGTGATAAAATCAACATCACAACCCCCATCACGGTTGTGATTGGCACAGATGAATTTCAGCATTTCATCAGTAAAAACAAGCTCTTCGAAAAAATTATTGACCCAACGATACCCTATCAGAAACTCAGGGAGTATTTTATCAATGGAAATTTGTCAATGCAATTGCTGCAGAAGTTGAAAATCTTTATCAAACAGATCAACAGACCCATTGCGGTAAGGTCTTCCAGCATCGCGGAAGATTCAATCACACAACCATTTGCAGGAATCTTTGACACCTACATCATTCCAAACAGCTCAAATAAAAAACAGCTTTTTGAACATCTGACCCAAGCCATAAAACTTGTTTTTGCATCGACTTTCTCACCCAAAGCGAGAAATTACTTTACCATCATCCATCACAAAATTGAAGAGGAGAAAATGGCGGTTGTGCTTCAGGAACTGGTTGGTAACCAATATGGTGATTATTATTACCCCCACATCAGTGGTGTCGCCCAGTCTTATAACTATTATCCGGTAGCCAACATGCTCCCTGAAGAAGGTTTTGCCATTGCTGCCGTCGGACTGGGAACATACGTAGTCGATGGATGGAAGTCGTTCCGATTTTCCCCCAAATACCCAAGGGTAAACATGTACAGTGTCCGGGACCTTCTCAACAGTACCCAATCCCAATTTTACGCCCTCGATTGCCGCAACAGGGATATCGATTTTCTGCAGGGAGGGGAGTTGGCAGCCCTGAAGTTACTCGACATTTATGATGCGGTCGAACACGGAACGCTCAAGCATTGCGTATCGGTTTATAACAAAGATAACGACACACTTGAACCCGGGGACAAAGGATACGGGCCCTTGGTCGTTAATTTTGCCAACATTCTTCAGTACGATTATATCCCTCTGGCCGATACAATAAAAGAACTGTTAACATCGGTAGAAGAGGCATTCGGGTCGCCCGTGGAGATTGAATATGCCGTGGATCTTGACAGAACCAAAAACGGTCTTCCATCATTTTATCTTCTGCAAATCAAGCCACTAATTTCAGACCATCTTGCCAAGCCAGTCCGGATCGATAAACTCGATAAATCCAATATGCTCCTTTTCACGACCTCATGTGTCGGCAATGGGCAGATTAATGATATTTACGATGTCATCTATATCGATCCCGAAAAATTCGACAAACTGCAAACAATGGAGATGGCCGATGAAATTGATACCCTGAACCAGCAAATGATCAAATACAACCGGAAATACATACTGGTTGGACCTGGACGATGGGGTAGCCGCGACCGGTTTGTGGGAATCCCTGTGAACTGGTCCCAAATCTCGAACGCCAAAGTGATTGTTGAGATCAGTTTGCGTAATTTCCCGCTCGATACTTCCCTGGGGTCCCATTTTTTCCATAATGTAACCGCAATGAACATTGGCTATTTTTCGGTTCAACATACATCAGCCACCGATTTCATTCGCTGGGACATACTTAATGATTTGCCCCTGATTCAGGAAACCCGGTTCTACAGGCATGTACGGTTAAGAAAACCACTAACCATACATATGGACGGACGAAATAAAACGTCGGCAATAATGATTACCCCCCTGGAGAATTCCGACAATCAAGAAACATGGCAGAAAAAGGAAAGAGATGATTGACCTTGCCATATACAATGATCACCAGCTGGGACTGGAAGCGATGACAAAATTGATTTCGCAGATTTCAGAATTCAGGGTCGTATTAACTGCGCGGAATATGGAAGCGCTTTTGCAATCCCTGAAAGCAAGGAAAGTGCATATCCTGATTTATTCTCTCCCTGACGACTCCCCAAAAAATCTGAACCTGATTTCCCAGCTGAAGATTGCCTTTCCGAGGATGCCTATCCTTATCGTCTCTCAAAATGACGGAGAAGAAATTATTCTGAAAGCCGTTAAATCAGGTGCCAAAGGATTCCTGGGAAGAGATTCAAATGCACACGACCTGAAAGAAGCAATCCTTACCATGCGTAACGGATACGAATATTTTGGGAACTCTATTACCCGAATCGTGTTAAACCGATACATAAATTCACTTGACACCCCTGACGATAAGTCTGTCAGTCAAATAAACCAGCTTAGCGCCCGACAAATTGAAATCCTTAGATTATGGGGTAAAAGCTTTTCTAACCAGGAAATCGCCAACCAGCTTTTTATCAGCGTAAGAACAGTTGAAACACATAAAAATCATATAATGCAGAAACTGAACCTGAAAAGCACTGTCGACATGGTGAAGTTTGCCATAAAAAACAACATTATCGAAATCTGATCTACCGATACCAGATCTGAATCCTCTGATCTGGCACCATCCGGTGCCTATCCCCCCATTCGACTTTCCTGTTTTACTTTCAGTTAACATACGTTTACGTGAAACACGTAAATAGTTGGTCATGTTTTATCAAAAAGTCGTATTCACATTACTTTTAGAGCAGATATCCATGCAAATAACAAAATAATAACATTATGGCAGAAATTTTTGACTTAAAGGTAAACGAGTTCATGGCAAAGGTAATTGCCAAGAACCCAGGAGAATCTGAATTCCATCAGGCGGTACAGGAAGTGGCAGAATCACTTTTCCCGTTCATCGAGGAAAACCCCAAATACCAGCATGCCAAAATCCTGGAAAGGATGGTTGAGCCCGAAAGAGTGATCATGTTCAGGGTTCCATGGCTCGATGACAATGGACAGATTCAGATCAATCGTGGTTTCCGGATCCAAATGAACAGTGCAATTGGGCCATATAAAGGTGGACTCAGGTTCCACCCGACAGTTAACCTGGGAATCCTGAAATTTCTGGCCTTTGAACAGGTTTTCAAAAACAGTTTGACCACTTTGCCCATGGGAGGAGGTAAAGGAGGATCGGATTTTGACCCCAAAGGGAAATCCGACAACGAAGTGATGCGCTTTTGCCAAAGCTTCATGAGTGAACTGCAACGGTTTATTGGTCCCGACACCGATGTCCCGGCAGGAGATATTGGCGTAGGGGGTCGTGAGATCGGTTATTTATATGGCCAATATAAACGAATCAGAAACGAGTTTACGGGTGTACTCACTGGAAAGGCTATCGAGTGGGGAGGTAGTTTGATCAGACCTGAAGCTACTGGTTATGGGGCAGTATATTTTGCCGAAGAGATGTTGAAGACCAGACAAATGGACCTGAAAGGCAAAGTTGCCGTCGTTTCCGGATCTGGCAATGTTTCACAGTATGCCGCACAAAAGCTTATTCAGATGGGAGCAAAAGTCGTTACCCTCTCTGATTCATCTGGTTTTATTTATGATGCAGAGGGTATCGATGAAGAAAAACTGGCTTATGTTTTCCACCTGAAAAATGTTCGCAGAGGACGTATCAAGGATTACGCCGATAAATACAACGCAAAATATTTTGATGGGCAAACTCCCTGGGGTATAAAATGCGACCTCGCCTTTCCTTGTGCCACCCAAAATGAAATCAA
>DIFU01000159.1 GCA_002419285.1 Prolixibacteraceae bacterium UBA5740
CTTGAACCTCGTTTTAAAGCAACTATAATCTATCCGGGTAGTGAATGGAAAGGAAAAGTAATGCAGAACTCGGTAAATGGCACCAACGGTACTTTTATGGCATACAGATCACAGCCTTACACCTATGGGCACACCACTACCGGTTATTTTTTGAGAAAATTGATGGATGAGAGCCTGATCGACATTAAAGGCCAGCCAAGTACACAAACATGGGTGGAGATTCGTTACGCAGAAGTGCTGCTCAACAAGGCAGAAGCTGCCTTCCGACTGAATAAAATAAATGAGGCAAGAGACGCAATGAATGAAGTGCGTGAAAGGGTAAACCTGCCTCACAAATCATCTTCCGGTAACGAGTGGCTCAACGATTACAGAAACGAAAGAGAAGTTGAACTCGCTTATGAAGGCCATCTCTTCTGGGATATGAGAAGATGGAAACTGGCACATATTGAATATAATAATTATCGTTGTCACGGATTCAAAATTACCGGTGACAAATATGAATATATTGATGTAGACTATCAGGACAGAAAGTTCTCAGAAAAAACTTATGTACTCCCAATCCCTGACAGCGAGTTGGCAAACAATTCATTGATTGAGCAATATGACAGGTGGAAATAATAAAATAAATAATCGTATGAAGAAAAATACATATTCAATCGTAGCGTTAGTCTGTTCGGTTCTTCTCTTACTGAATGGATGTCAGCAAGTAGAAGACCTGACACCATCCGTATCTCGCTATGGTATAAACAGTTTAAATGCATCCTTTTACGGGGATGAAAGTACTGAAAACAATTTCACCAGTGAAATTGATTATGAAAATGGAATCATCACAATTGTATTTCCTTATAATTATCCCAGGACCTCAGATAATGTGCTGACTATGGATAAACTGAAAAATATGCGCGTGGTTGCCAATCTTGATGACAACGTAACCGTTTCTCCATCGCTCTTATATCTGGATTTGACAAAGGAAAATTTTATTACGGTGACCGATCAGTCTAAAACGAAAAAAGATTATAAAATCATTTCCGAAATACGGAAGAGTGCGGAAGCAAAAATAACCGATTTCAGCTTGGCTTCTCTCGGTATCAGCGGAATTATTGATGAGGAAAATAAGACAATTTCTATAATCTCTATCGAACCTATCGGAGAGGCGACAGCAGAGCTGAGTATTTCTCACGGAGCAACCATAAGCCCCGACCCGAGAACGATTGCACTGAACTATGACCAGGAGCTGAAAATTACTGTGACAGCTCAAAATGGCACTACCAAATCGATATATACCGTTCGCAAGGATGTTCCCAAAAAGGTGAATATCGGAATGCGTGCAGGCAGTGCCAAGATACTATGGTCAAAGAAAATTCAGGTAGACCTGGGAATCACAGCATTGCATGTAACAACCAGCCTTGCGGTGACCAAGGATTACGTAGTGGTTAATACACGAAATGAGCCAAGTATCTATCTCGACCGTAAAACAGGTGCAAAAATTGGCACAATGCCCAATATGGGATCTATTGTAGGCGGACTCACCAATTTCTTCACCACTGCAGATGACGGTGACAATATCCTCGTTTGTAACCTGGCTCCAAATGCCGGGACATTCAAGGTATGGAGGATTAACGGCGTGAATGGTACTCCCGAACTCTATATCGACTGGGCAACCAGCGGAACTACTGCTGTCGGACGAAAACTTTCTGTCAAAGGGAGTCTCGACGGCGATGCCATCATCACCGCAGCGCTGATGGGTGACGCCAGAAGTTTTGCCCGATGGCAGGTAAAAGAGGGTGTACTGCTCTCGCAAACACCGGAGATTGTTGTTATTAGTGGTATTGATGGTGCTTGGTGGAACAATGCCGACGTGATTGCAACCGATCCATCCAATCCTACTGCTGACTACTTCGTGTCCTGTTATGCCGCACCGAGGCAATTTGCGTGGGTGGATGGCACAACCAACACGGTGAAAGCCAGAGGACCCGCCATCAGTAGCAACTGGATACAGAATGCAGCCGATTATATAGTATTCAATAATAACCCTTATGCAGTGAACATGTCAATCAACTCATTTACATGGGGCAGCGACGACAAAGTTTACCTGCATGATGCCAGTGCTGCCTCTACCTTCACTGAACCAGTTTGGACGACACCGATAGGAACCTATGGCGGTAAGGATAACGGAGGACAGAATGCGAACGGTACAGGAGATGCCATTCTGAAGGTTTCCAACGATGGTTATTACATGTATCTTTACTTCATGTTCACCAACGGATGTGTGGTATGTGTACAATATGACTGTATCGACATGTAAGAGGATGATCTGAAAAAAATGAAAATGAGAAAGTCACAAAAGAACATATTTTTCATCGGATTCCTACTCGTAGGCCTCCTGTTCACATTCGTTGCCTGTGGAGGAGATGATGTCCCGGATACGGATTATGAATTTCCTGATCCTCCTAAAAACAATATAGATAAGCCCCGTTATATCTGGATAGATGCTGCAGCAAATTTCCATGATTTTGCAAATAGTAGGGAGAATATTATCAGAGATATAACTCTCGCGAAAGATGCAGGTTTTACTGATATTGTTGTTGATATTCGCCCTACCAATGGAGATATCCTTTATAAATCCAGTGTACCGGGAGTTGAACCTGTAAAATGGTTGGGAGCATGGGTAAACGGGGTATATTCAAAAGTGGATCGAACAGCAACCTGGGACTATCTTCAGGCTTTCATAGATGAAGGTCATAAACTGGGACTTAAAGTCCATGCCGGCTTCAATACAATGGCCGGAGGCAATGGTAGCGGATTAGGTAATCAAGGTATTCTTTACCGGGATATAACAAAAAAGGGTTGGGCAACTTCAGAAAATCTTACTATTGGTATAACCAACACAATGGATGCGGGAGGTGGCACAAAATTTTTTAATCCCGTGCATGAGGAAGTACAAGAATATCTTTGTAACCTTTTAAAAAATTTAGCTAAATACAATTTGGATGGCATTGTTTTAGATAGGGGAAGATTTGATGGCATTCAATCTGATTTTTCGGAATACAGTAGAAATAAATTCGAAATATATAACGGTAATACAAAGATAACAAACTATCCGGACGATATTTTACCACCGGGAACGACAATGCTTCAGGTAATGAATATGAATAGTTACCCTCCTCTTCTAACTAAATGGTTGGAGTTCAGAGCTAAAACGATATACGATTTTATGTCAAAAGCACGTAATGCCGTTAAATCAGTAAATCCTGATATACTGTTTGGTGTGTATGTAGGTGGATGGTATTCCAGTTATTATGAAGTTGGAGTAAACTGGGCAAGCTCAAAGTACAATCCGAGTCTGACATACAAATGGGCAACTGCTAAATATATGAATTATGGATATGCAGAATTAATGGATCACATTCTGATTGGTGCATATGCTTCACCTTTAAGAGTATATGGCTCAACAGAGTGGACGATGCAGGGATTCTCAAAATTAGCAAAAGAGAAAATCAGAGATGGAGGCCCAATAGTCGTTAGCGGGCCCGATGTGGGTAACTGGGACAGCAATAATCAGGCAACACAGCAGCAAGAGAACCAGGCAATTGTTGAATCAGTAAAAGCCTGTATGGATGAATGTGACGGCTATTTCCTGTTCGACATGATCCACCTGAAAATGGCTAATCAATGGCAATATGCCAAACAGGGTATAGATATCGCCATAGGAAACAAGTAACTGCCGAAGTCTGAGATGACAGACTGAAAGTCATAATTGTACATAAACAACTTACAAAGAATGAACAATATTTCTAAATTACTTCTCACGTTCCTGATCGCAATAAGCTTTTTCTCCTGCAACAGAGACAGCAAAACCCAACATTCAGAAAGTGTACCAAAATTGATCTGGATTGATGCTACGGCAAATATCGAAAGGTTTAATAATAAAGACACGATAGATTATTATCTTGAGAAAGTTAAAAATTTGGGATTCACTGATATCGTGGTAGATGTAAGGCCAATTTCAGGTCATGTCCTGTATGATAGCGAATTTGCGCCAAAACTAACCCGATGGGATGAAAAAGATATTGAATACAGTTTTGACTATCTCGGATATTATATAGAGAAAGGACATAAAATTGGGCTGAAAGTTCAGGCATCACTTAACACTTTTGTTGCAGGACATAACTTCTTTGATGCAGGGCCAATTTACGAAGAGGGCAAATCAGATTGGGCGACCATTGTCTATCCGCCGGATGAAGAGGTAAAACTAATTCCCATTACTGAGGAGAAAAATAAATACTCGGCAATGGTAAACCCTGTAAATGAGGAATTTCAAACCTATATTCTCAACATTTTCAGAGAGGTGGCAGAAAAATATCCCGAACTGGATGGAATCATTCTTGACAGGGTTCGATACGATGGCTTTACTTCCGACTTTTCTGAACTGTCGCGACAAAAATTTGAAGCCTATCTGGGTAAAAAACTTGAATTGTTCCCAGATGATATTTACCGATGGAAGAAAACCGAAAATGGAGAACTGTATCCAGAGAGGGGAGAATATTTTCTGCAGTGGATAGAGTGGCGTGCCTCAGTTATTTATAAGTTTATGTTGAAAGCCAGAGAGGTGGTCAAATCGGCCAACCCTGATATTTCATTTGGCACCTACACAGGGGCATGGTACCCCACCTACTTTGAAGTGGGGGTCAACTTTGCAAGTAATAACTACGACCCGTCTTCAGAATATGACTGGGCAACCCCAACCTATAAAAACCAGGGATATGCCGAACTGCTTGACCTGTATACCGTAGGCAATTATTACACCACCATCACAGTTGAAGATTATCTGCAGAATAACCCCGATATCAAAAATGAAACCGATATGCACGCGCAAAAAAGTATCTGGTACAGCGTGGAGGGTTCCAATGAAAACCTCAGAATGATTTTGGGTGATAACAAGTTTTTAGGAGGTATTTTAGCCAGTCAGTTTTATGAGAATCCGGAAGGGTTAACCGAATCAATCAAAATGAATCTGAAAACATCAGATGGTATGATGATTTTTGATATAGTACATATCATTGACAAGCATATGTGGGAATTTGTGGAAAAGGGCATGAGAGAATCCAATGTGATTGAATAATTAAAAAACGTGAAACGAATTTTGTTCTATAACTTTTTAGCATTATTATCTTTTAAATGAATTAAAATAATGGTTCTTAATCTAAAAAGAAGACAAAAGTATACCCAACACTTATCAATAATAATCAAAAATAATGATTAACTTTAACGATCTTTCTTTTCAATACAAAAATGAATTACTTGAAAATGTAATTCCTTTTTGGTTGGTCCACTCACAAGATCCCATGTTTGGCGGATATTTCACCTGTCTCGACCGACAGGGAAATGTATTTGATACCGATAAATTCATCTGGCTACAGGCACGCCAGGTATGGATGTTCTCCATGTTATATAACAATGTGGAAAAGCGGCAGGAGTGGCTCGACTGTGCAGTGCAGGGAGGCGAGTTTCTGAGAAAATTCGGCCATGACGGAAACCTCAACTGGTATTTCTCCCTGACAAGGGAAGGTAAGCCCATTATTGAACCTTACAACATTTATTCCTACACTTTTGCCACAATGGCTTTCGGCCAGTTGAGCAAGGCCACCGGAAACCAGGAATACGCTGAAATTGCAAAAAAAACATTCGACCTCGTCCTTTCAAAAAGAGACAACCCGAAAGGAAAGTGGAACAAGGCGGTTCAAGAAACAAGAAACCTGAAATCGTTTTCAGTACCCATGATTCTCTGCAACCTTTCACTCGAGATTGAACATCTGCTCAACAAAGAGTTTCTGGAACAAATCATGGAAGAGTGTATTCATGAGGTGATGGAAGTTTTCTTACGCCCCGAATTGGGCGGAGTGATCGTGGAAAACGTGCACGAAGACGGCTCCCTCTCAGACACTTTCGACGGCAGGCTCGTGAACCCCGGGCACGCTATTGAGGCAATGTGGTTTATCATGGATCTGGGGAAACGACTCAATCGAACCGATTTGATTCAAAAGGCTGTAGATACAACACTCAAGATGGTGGAATATGGATGGGACAAGGAACAGGGAGGCATTTTCTACTTTATGGACCGGAAAGGATTCCCGCCTCAACAACTCGAGTGGGATCAGAAGCTCTGGTGGGTACATGTGGAGGCACTGATTTCTTTGTTAAAAGGATACCAACTCATTGGCTCAAAGGACTGCCTCAACTGGTTTGAGAAGATACACAACTATACATGGAGCCATTTTAAAGATCCCGAATACCCGGAATGGTGGGGATACCTCAACAGGCAGGGGAAAGTGTTGCTTGACCTGAAAGGTGGAAAATGGAAAGGATGTTTCCACGTGCCAAGAGGACTCTATCAATGCTGGAAAATGCTGGAAAATATAAACGCAGAAAAAATAAATAGTGTCACTGAAGTTTTTTCGGAAAACTTAAAGTAATTTGTAAAAAAAATACGAATAAGCGATGAATCTAAAGGGATGAGCAGTACCCACATAAAACCAAAAA
>DIFU01000103.1 GCA_002419285.1 Prolixibacteraceae bacterium UBA5740
GGCAGCTACCGGGCGAAGTGTCGTCCCGTTGAAATGCGATTGCATAATCTGTGTCAGTTGCTCATCATTCAGCTGATGTATTGCCGATAGCCCTTTAGCCAGAATTTCCCCATGACTTCGATGTGACCCAAATATAAAGTCATCGACGGTAAGTGTATAAGCCATGCCAACTGCAGCTGCTTCCTGTCCGATTGAAAGGTGAGCCGGTCCGGGATGATTATAGGCTATTCCATTGTATTCACCACGAATCTTGATCAAGTTGAGCATGGTCTCAAATTCACGGATCATCCTCATATCATGATAGATGCGCATCAGTTCATCATCACTGAAGCGACTCCGTTCCTCTGCGAGGGTCCGGCTATATTGGTTCACCGGAACAGGTTTGAACTCAATCATCCCTGGTTTCCTTACACTGTTGGGATCTATATACTGATTCTTAGGCATATTTTTTTATTTTTAAAATATCACAATCACTTTCAGGTAAACTTTTACATTACAAATGTGAGATCTTCAATTTCACGGGCAACGGCGACCAGAAACCGGGTAGCCTCTCCCCCATCCAGGGCACGGTGGTCATAGGTAAGCGAGAGTCCGATCACGGGAACAAATCCATAAACCCCATCGCTGAGTTCCATGGGCCGGTGAAGGATGGTGTTCACACCAAGAATGGCAGTTTGCGGGAGGTTGATAACCGGAGTAAACATCTCAACACCGTAATTTCCGAGGTTGGAAACGGTAAAGGAAGCCGCCTCGGGAGAAAGCAGGTCAGGATTGATGTTCCCTTTCCGGCAGTTATCCGCGAGAATACCCAGCTGATTTGAGAGACCATTAATAGAAAGATCACCAGCATTTTGAAGCGCCGCAACCATTAATCCCCTTTCAGTATCAACGGCCAGTCCAAGGTTCACCTTTCTGAAAAGCTTCATCTGGTCACCCAGAAAATGGGAATTCAACTTGGGGAACTTTTTCAATGAGCGAATCACCGCATAGCAAACCATATCATTGATGGTAATGTTTTCAGCTATCCTGCCTTCTGCAAATTCAGCCTTAAACTTTTTACGGTAAGACAAAAGTTTCCTTGCATCAGCACTCAAATGGTGAGTAAGCTGTGCCGAGTTTTGCAATGACTGGTGCATTGATCTGGCAATCAGTTTTCGGATGTTAGTCAGGGGCTGTAACTCATAATCCATATTGTCACTTACTTTTCCAACCCGATTGTCAGGTTTGACCAGAGGAGAAGTGGGCTTTTCGTAAACCAGTGGTTGATCCTCATCCTCAGTGGCAGAGTTTTGCGCGGAAAAATTCTCAACATCCCTTGCAATGATCCTTCCCTGCGGACCAGTCCCTTCCAAAACAGAATAATCGATACCCAGTTTAAGGGCCATATTCCGGGCAAGTGGCGAAATCCGAATCCTTGGATCATATTCCTGGTCAGGTTCAAGACTAAATTCGATCACTTTGGGGAATTCATCAGAGGCTTCAGATGTTGCAACCGTTGCCAGGGTTTCAGGCAATTCAACCTTTTCACCTTCTTCCCCGACCAGACCTATGGTTGCCAGCACAGGCACCTCATCCCCCGGATTATAAAAAATGGCCAGCAATACGCCATCCGATTTCGCCTCCTCATCAAATGCAGCCTTATCGGTTTCATAGGAAAAAAGCAGATCACCTGTCTTAACCAGGTCTCCTACTTCCTTATACCATTGTCCCAGAATACAGGTCTCAACCGACTGGCCCTGGCGAGGCATGATTACAGATTCTGCCATAATTAATTTCTTTAAACTTGTATTGACAAATATTTTATGAAACAGATTCGTTTCTATCTGAATATCAGATATTTTATGATTTAAACAAAATATAGGGTGTAAAGTTAATTAAATTACTTGTCTATACAAGTTGCAAACAACGTATTTAAAAATAGATTAACTTTACAACCATGAATCAGACACCTCAATACAGAAAACTGTATGAGATCCTTCGGAAACATATTTTGTCGGGGGTCTATGAAGAAGGCAGCCTTTTACCTTCGGAGAATGAATTATGTGCAGTCCATAACCTGACACGTCCTACTGTCAGACAAGCACTTGATTCATTGGTAAGAGAAGGTCTTATTCAAAAAAGACAGGGTAAAGGCAGCATTGTGAGGAAACCGCTCCAGAGCATAGGCATTTTGTCGGTAGCGGGAACCGCTTCAGCCATCGGCAGTCAGTATCTCCGGACCGAAATTTTGCAAAAGCCGGTTATCCGGGCTTGGGAAGAGGACTTTTCATTTGAGCTAAGCGAGCCAGAGAAAGATTCAGGATGCATATATATGGAGCGATTACGTTACGTAGAGGGGGAGCCGGTATTTTACGACATCAACCATCTGCCAAATCTGAATCTGCCCCGGTTCACTACACGTTCTTTTCAGAATAAATCACTATTTGAGATTCTCCGCAATCATTATCAAATTGAGATTACGGGAGGAGAGCAGAGACTCAAGGCAATCCGATGCCCTGAAAAAATCGCGTCAATCCTGAAAGTCGATAAAGGGGAACCGGTATTATACCTTCAAAGAAAACTGACGACCAACAGGGATGGATTCTCCATTTATTCGACCATCTGGTTCAACTCCATGAATCATACAATTTACGGAAGATTCTGATTAGTTTATTGGGCTGGTCCGTTCTTAAATACCAGAAGCCCCCTTACGCGAAGAACTCTAAAGCACTACAATGTGCAATCAGCTTCATTTATTTGCATTGTGTTAAAAAAAAGATCACATCAGGGTCAAAATGAAGTTTTTTCGTGACTTTTACATGATTTTTTTTGGTGATATTGATTTTTTTTCATCTTTGCGACCATAAATCGCAAAATCATATGAAAGTCTTAAAGTTCGGAGGAACCTCTGTCGGTTCGCCGCAAAACATGAGAATGGTGATGGAGATTATCACCAACGGAGAGCAGAAATTAGTGGTGCTTTCAGCCATGTCGGGTACAACCAACAGCCTGGTTGAAATATCTAAACATCTATCCAAAAATGAGATAGGATTGGCGAAGAGCATTATAAACACGCTGAGAAAAAAATACGAGGTAGTAGTCGAAGAACTTTTTTCAGCTGATGCTTTCAAACAAAAAGGCACTCATGTGATTGACGAAGTGTTTTCATTGCTGCATAATCTCACACTTTCACCATTTGGTGAATGGGAGGAAAAAATCACGGTTGCCCAGGGAGAATTGATTTCAACCCAGTTATTCACCCTGTTCATGCAGGAAAATGGATATAGTGTAACCCTGCTTCCCGCACTTGATTTTATGCGAATTGATGAGGACCGGGCTGCTGACATGGAAGCGACAGAAACCTTGCTGTCCGAGATCATGAGTGGAACTCCAAAAACTGATTACTACATTACTCAGGGATTTATATGCCGTGATCCCCAGGGGCGAATCGACAATCTGGAACGTGGGGGCAGTGACTACACCGCTTCACTGATCGGAGCCGCCATCGCAGCTGACGAGATTCAGATTTGGACTGACATTGATGGATTTCACAACAACGATCCACGGTTTGTCAGCAATACCCGTAAAATTGATCAACTCTCCTTTAATGAAGCTGCCGAGCTTGCCTATTTCGGGGCAAAAATTCTGCATCCACAGACGATAGCACCAGCCAGGGTTAAAAATATCCCGGTTCGTCTGAAGAACACCATGAATCCTTCTGACAGCGGCACTTTGATCACGACCGAATCAGACGGCAGCGGTATAAAGGCAGTTGCAGCCAAAGACGGCATCACCGCCATTAAGATCAGGTCGGGACGCATGTTAATGGCCTATGGTTTCCTGAAACGGGTATTTGAGGTATTCGAAAAATACAAAACCCCGATTGACATGATATCCACATCAGAGGTAGCAGTATCACTGACAATTGACAATACGCGGCATCTTGAAGGAATACTTGCCGATTTGTTGCAGTTTGGCGAGGTGGATGTAGACCAGGATATGAGTATCGTTTGTATAGTTGGAGATATCATTCGCGAAGAAACCGGCTTTGCATCCCGTGTATTTAATGCCATGGACGGAATCCCTATCCGTATGATTTCCTACGGAGGAAGCCGCTTCAATATTTCAGTGCTTGTACCTACCTCTCACAAGAAGTCAACCTTGCAAACCCTTAGTGACCGCCTTTTGAGTGATCCGACCTAAAGATTCTATCCGATAGCCAATTGGATGATATTTACTTGAATGAGGCTCTTTCAACAGGCAAGCCATCATTTACCTGAATCAATTGTTTGACAAAGCCCTTTGAGATACCCCTTCGGGTATGTCCAGGTCTTGTACCCATTTTGGGTTTTACCATAGCTTCTGCAGTCTTTTACCATTATTTTACCATATGGAAATGGCAAATCAATGGTAAAACATAGCTAAAGAAA
>DIFU01000043.1 GCA_002419285.1 Prolixibacteraceae bacterium UBA5740
GAAGTCAGGATTGCCTATGTCCTGAAGAAGGAAGACCTGGCCACTTCCTTGAAGATATTGGAAGAAGCTCTGAAAGTATATCCGGGCAAAACCATATAAAAAAAAACAGGCGGTGATGCCGCCTGTTTTTTTTATGGAATTATTTTCCCTGCAATTCTCTTTTCAGGAAATCAGTTTTCATTTTGTACAGATGCATGGTGGTATTTCCACCCCGTATTCCATGATTACGATTGGTGTAAATCATCAGGTCGAACTGAACGTTCCCTTGAACGAGAGCTTCAGCCAGTTCCATGGTATTCTGCACATGAACATTGTCATCGGCAGTTCCATGAACCAGCAACATCCTTCCTTTAATATCGCCTGCATGCGAAAGGGGAGAATTGTCATCGTAGCCATCAGGATTCTCGCGGGGAGTTCGCATATATCTTTCAGTATAAATCGAGTCGTAAAATCTCCAGCTGGTTACTGGTGCCACTGAAATCCCTGCCCTGAAC
This sequence comes from Prolixibacteraceae bacterium UBA5740, assembly GCA_002419285.1. Taxonomy (GTDB): domain Bacteria; phylum Bacteroidota; class Bacteroidia; order Bacteroidales; family Prolixibacteraceae; genus UBA1413. The sequence continues at coordinate 495 of DIFU01000043.1, forward strand.
AATTCGCCGCCCTTCGACATGGTAAGGGCAGTCATGAAACCTCCATAGCTCCAACCCCAGATGGCGATTTTTTCACCGTCGATATAGGATTGACGTGCCAGATATCGGGCTGCTTCCACCATATCGTCCGATTCATACTTGCCCAATTGCATGTAAGTTACTTTCCGGAAGGCTTCGCCTCTTGCGCCAGTACCACGGGGATCAACACTCACAACGATAAAACCCTCCTGTGCAAGGTATTCGTTCCAACCCACCCTGAAATTGTCGAGGACCTGTTGTGAATTGGGTCCGCTGTATTGGGTGATCAGGACCGGATATTTTTGAGCCGGATTAAAGCCGGCAGGTTTGAGCATCCAGCCATGCAGTTCAATGCCTTCCGCTGTTTTAAAGGTGAAAAACTCTTTCTGCGCAACGGCATATTCTTTAACTGTGTTTTTCAAAGCCTCATTGCTCTCCAATATCCTTAACTGCTTACCCTGCCAATCGTGCAATGTGACAAGGTTGGGGGTTGAACTGTTACTGAAGTAATTGATGTAATATTTGAAACCCTTTGCAAAATCGGCCCGGTTAGTGCCTTGCAGGGACGACAGTTTGCCTTTTTTCTTGCCATCCTGACTGATAAAATATACCTCCCTTCGGGTAGGGGATTCAGCAGCAGCCTGGTAATAAAATAATTTTCGGTTAGGATCATAACCGTAAAAATCGGTTACGTCAAAATCACCTTTTGTCAGTTGGGCAAGTTCGAAACCCTGCTTGTCGTGCAGGTAAAGGTGCGAATATCCATTTCTTTCGCTGGTAACCACAAAATGACCGTTATCGAGGAAAATGAATTTATCGAGGAAATCCTGATCAACAAATTTGTCGTTTTTTTCCCTGTATACCAGGCGCGAATCACCTGTAAATGGGTTGGCATACAAAACATCAAGCTGGTCCTGTCGTCTGTTTAATCGCATAATAACAAGATCGTTCGCGTCGGGTGTCCAGTTGATCCTTGGAATATACTGGTCGGTTTCACCGCCTGCATCTGCGGTTATGGTGGTTCTGCTTCTGATTTCATGCACCATCACCTTGACATTCGAATTTTTTTCACCGGCTTTTGGATACTTGAAGGTTTCTTCCCCGGGATAAAGGCTGTACTCATCCATGGCCGGCTGCAACCCTTTAAACATGGCCATGGAGAACTCCCGAACCTCTGATTCATCGAACTGCATAAAAGCAAGGAATTTGCTGTCGGGCGACCAGGCAAAAGCTTTACTGAAGCCAAACTCTTCTTCGTATACCCAATCAGGGGCACCATTAATGATCCGGTTGCGCTCGCCATCGTAAGTAATCTGGCTTTCAGTGCCAAATCGAAGACTTTTTATAAACAAGTTATTGTCTCTTACGAATGCAACCCTTTCTCCATCAGGGGAAAAGGTAGCCAATTGTTGCTTCCCGTTTTCTGAAAGAGGCGTCAGTTCCTGTGTGACGGAATTCCAGACATAGTATGCCGCAGTATATGAATGCCTGTAAATGGGCTCTATGTCGGTTGTCAAAAGTATTTTGGTTTCATCATTGCTGAATTCGTATTGGTTGAAACGGCTGATTGGTGCATTCGCGATACTTGACAGATCGAAAACCTCTGACACTTTCTGGCCGGTTTGATAGCTGTATTTGACAACCCTTGCACCGTTCTCCATTACGGTATAATGGTTGCCATCGTTCATGGAACGAAGTCCCTGTACAGATTTTTGGTTAAAAGTCCCGTTAACGAAAATATCTTCAAGCGTGATTTGTTTTTGGGCCGACAGGATAAAGGGAATGAAGACCAAAAACATGAATATTCGTAATTTACGCATAGTTGAAATTTTTAATTGTATCGTATTCAATTATTTATGGTAAAATGAAATCAGATTTTTCTTGATTTGACAGGCAGTGCACCTAAAGCAAAATTTTGATTAAGGGCGAAAATAACAAATCAAAATGAATAGTTTCCCATGTTGAATATGAAACAATGGGTGGTTCGAGATAAAGTTGCAGGGTTTCAAAGATGAGCACGAACTTATTTTCTATGTTAAACCTCATCAAAACAAATGAAAAGGAACTCTGTTTATAGTGAAAGTATTATCTTTGCACCCTGAATTTTTACGACTCATTTACAATGATAAAAATAACACTCCCTGATAGCAGCGTACGTGAATTTGAATCCGGTGTCACCGGAATTCAGATAGCAGAAGCGATATCCAACCGATTGGCAAAAGATGTATTGTCGGTTTCGGTGAATGGTGAAGTCTGGGATCTGACCCGGCCCATCACAAGCGATGCTGCCATAAAGCTATACACCTGGGACGATCGCGAAGGGAAGGAGACCTTTTGGCATTCATCGGCACACCTGATGGCTGAGGCAATCGAAAGTTATTTTCCGGGTACCCGGTTTGGTATCGGTCCGACGGTTGATAATGGGTTTTATTACGACATTGATTTGCCGGGTGGACAACAACTGACAGAAAAGGATCTGGAGAAGATTGAGCAGAAAATGCTGGAACTTGCACGTGGAAAGGAAGACATTGTGCGCTCCGCGATCAGCAAAGCCGATGCACTGCAACTTTTCTCTGAAAAAGGCGATGAATTGAAGCTTGAATTGATCGGTGAATTGGAGGACGGAACCATTACCCTCTACAAGCAGGGGAATTTTACGGATCTTTGCAGAGGGCCTCACTTGCCAAACTCAGGCTATATCAAGGCAATTAAGCTGATGTCTATTGCCGGTGCCTACTGGCGGGGTGACGAGAAGAAAAAGATGCTTACCCGCGTCTATGGCATTACCTTCCCAAAACAGAAAATGCTGGAAGAGTACCTCCTTCTGCTCGAAGAAGCCAAGAAAAGAGACCATCGCAAGATTGGTAAGGAACTGGAGCTTTTTACATTCTCAGAAGCCGTTGGACAGGGGCTTCCATTGTGGTTACCGAAAGGTGCGCAATTAAGGGCCCAGCTCGAGGACTTTCTGAAAAAGATCCAAAAGAGGTTTGGTTACGATCAGGTAATCACTCCTCATATCG
>DIFU01000122.1:0-14253 GCA_002419285.1 Prolixibacteraceae bacterium UBA5740
AAGTCAGGATTGCCTATGTCCTGAAGAAGGAAGACCTGGCCACTTCCTTGAAGATATTGGAAGAAGCCCTGAAAGTATATCCGGGCAAAACCATATAAAAAAAACAGTCGGTGATGCCGCCTGTTTTTTTTATGGAATTATTTTCCCTGCAATTCCCTTTTCAGGAAATCAGTTTTCATTTTGTACAGATGCATGGTGGTATTTCCACCCCGGATGCCATGATTGCGATTGGTGTAAATCATCAGGTCGAACTGAACGTTCCCTTGAACGAGAGCTTCAGCAAGCTCCATGGTATTCTGCACATGAACATTGTCATCGGCAGTTCCATGAACCAGCAACATCCTTCCTTTTATATCGCCTGCATGCGAAAGGGGAGAATTGTCATCGTAGCCATCAGGATTCTCGCGGGGAGTTCGCATGTATCTTTCGGTATAAATCGAGTCGTAAAACCTCCAGCTGGTTACTGGTGCCACTGAAATCCCAGCCCTGAACAATTCACCGCCCTTCGACATGGTAAGGGCAGTCATGAAACCTCCATAGCTCCAGCCCCAGATGGCGATTTTTTCACCGTCGATATAGGGTTGACGTGCCAGATATCGGGCAGCTTCTACCATATCGTCCGATTCATACTTGCCCAATTGCATATAAGTTACTTTCCGGAAGGCTTCACCTCTTGCGCCAGTTCCCCGGGGGTCGACACTCACTACAACAAAACCCTCCTGTGCCAGATATTCGTTCCAGCCTACACGGAAGTTGTCAAGGACCTGTTGTGAATTGGGACCGCTATACTGGGTAATCAGAACCGGATATTTTTGTGCCGGATTAAAGTCGGCAGGTTTGAGCATCCAGCCATGCAGATCAATGCCTGCTGATGTTTTAAACGTGAAAAACTCTTTCTGGGCGACTGCATATTCTTGTACTGTATTTTTCAATGCTTCATTGCTTTCCAGCACCCTGATTTGCTTTCCCTGCCAGTCGTGCAATGTGACAAGGTTGGGAGTTGAACTGTTACTGAAGTAATTGATGTAATATTTGAAACCCTTGGCAAAATCGGCCCGGTTGGTTCCTTGAAGCGACGACAATTTGCCCTTTTTCTTGCCATCCTGACTGATAAAATAGACCTCCCTTTGTGTAGGTGATTCAGCTGCAGCCTGATAATAAAATAGTTTTCGGCCAGGGTCATAACCGTAAAAATCAGTCACATCAAAATCACCCTTCGTTAGTTGAGCTAGTTCGAAACCCTGCTTGTCGTGCAGGTAAAGGTGCGAATATCCGTTTCTTTCGCTGGTGACCACAAAATGACCGTTATCGAGGAAAATGAATTTATCGAGGAAATCCTGGTCAACAAATTTGTCGTTTTTTTCCCTGTAAATCAGGCGCGAATCACCTGTAAAAGGGTTGGCATACAAAACATCAAGCTGGTCCTGTCGTCTGTTTAATCGCATAATAACCAGATCGTTCGCGTCGGGTGTCCAGTTGATCCTCGGAATATACTGGTCGGTTTCACCGCCTGCATCTGCGGTTATGGTGGTTCTGCTTCTGATTTCATGCACCATGACCTTGACATTCGAATTTTTTTCACCGGCTTTTGGATACTTGAAGGTTTCTTCCCCGGGATAAAGGCTGAACTCATCCATGGCCGGCTGCAATCCTTTAAACATGGCCATGGAGAACTCCCGAACCTCTGATTCATCGAACTGCATAAAAGCAAGGAATTTGCTGTCGGGCGACCAGGCAAAAGCTTTGCTGAAGCCAAACTCCTCCTCGTATACCCAATCAGGGGCACCATTAATGATCCGGTTGCGCTCGCCATCGTAAGTAACCTGGCTTTCAGTGCCAAATCGAAGACTTTTTATAAACAGGTTATTGTCTCTTACGAATGCAACCCTTTCTCCATCAGGGGAAAAGGTAGCCAATTGTTGCTTGCCCTTGTCGGAAAGCGGTGTCAATTCCTGGGTTACGGAATTCCATACATAATACGCCGCTGTGAAAGAATGCCTGTAAATGGGTTCTATGTTGGTCGTCAACAGAATTTTGGTTTCGTCACTGCTGAATTCATATTGGCTGAACCTGCTAATTGGCACATTTTCAATACTTGAGAGATCAAAAACCACCGAAACTTTCTGTCCGGTTTGATAGCTGTATTTGACAACCCTTGCACCGTTCTCCATTACGGTATAATGGTTGCCATCGTTCATGGAACGGAGTCCCTGCACTGATTTTTGATTGAAGGTCCCGTTGACAAAAAGATCTTCGAGCGTTATTTGTTTTTGGGCAGTCAGTATAAAAGGAATGACAAACAAAAACATGAATATTCGTAATTTGCGCATGGTTGAAATTTTTAATTATTTCGTATTCAGATATTTATAATGCATATATATCAGCTTGCCCATGATTTGCGAGGCATTCCTGATGCATTCAAAGTTTCATTATGGGCGAAAATAACAAATCAAAATGAAAAGTTTCCCATGTTAAAAATGAAACCGATGAAGCATTGAGATAAAGGTATGTAGTTTAACAGATACTCGCGAACTTATTTTCTATGTTAAACCTCATCAAAACAAATGAAAAGGAACACTGTTTATAGTGAAAGTATTATCTTTGCACCCTAAATTTTTACGACTCATTTATAATGATAAAAATAACACTCCCTGATAACAGCGTACGTGAATTTGATTCTGGTATAACCGGAATGCAGATAGCTGAAGCAATATCCAATAGGTTGGCAAAAGATGTATTGTCGGTATCGGTGAATGGTGAAGTCTGGGATCTGACCCGGCCCATCACAAGCGATGCTGCCATAAAGCTTTATACCTGGGAAGATCGCGAAGGGAAGGACACTTTTTGGCATTCATCGGCACACTTGATGGCTGAGGCAATTGAAAGTTATTTTCCGGGCACCCGGTTTGGTATCGGTCCGACGGTTGATAATGGGTTTTATTACGACATTGATTTGCCGGGTGGACAACAATTGACTGAAAAGGATTTGGAGAAGATTGAGCAGAAAATGTTGGAACTTGCACGTGGAAAGGAAGACATTGTGCGCTCCTCGATCAGCAAAGCCGATGCAATGCAGCTTTTCTCTGAAAAAGGCGATGAACTGAAGCTTGAATTGATCAGTGAATTAGAGGACGGAACCATTACGCTCTATAAGCAGGGGAATTTTACGGATCTTTGCAGGGGGCCTCACCTGCCAAACTCAGGCTATATCAAGGCAATTAAGCTGATGTCTATTGCCGGTGCCTACTGGCGGGGTGACGAGAAGAAAAAGATGCTTACCCGCGTCTATGGCATTACCTTCCCAAAACAGAAAATGCTGGAAGAATACCTCGTGCTACTTGAGGAAGCCAAGAAAAGAGACCATCGCAAGATCGGTAAGGAACTGGAGCTTTTTACTTTCTCTGAAGCCGTTGGCCAAGGGCTTCCTTTGTGGTTGCCGAAAGGTGCCCAATTAAGGGCCCAGCTTGAAGACTTTCTGAAAAAGATCCAGAAGCGTTTTGGTTATGATCAGGTAATCACTCCTCATATCGGCGATGTTCAATTGTATAAGACATCAGGGCATTACGAGAAATATGGGAAAGACTCCTTTCAGGTAATCAAAACCCCGGCAGAAGGAGAAGAATATCTGTTAAAGCCGATGAATTGCCCGCATCACTGTGAAATCTATAAGGCAAAGCCACATTCATACAAGGATCTTCCATTAAGAATGGCTGAATTCGGAACAGTTTACCGCTATGAAATGAGTGGTGAACTTCACGGATTGACCAGGGTTAGGGGATTTACACAGGATGATGCCCACATCTTCTGTCGTCCTGACCAACTCAAGGATGAATTCAAAAAGGTGATCGATATTGTTTTTATCATCTTTAAGGCCCTTGATTTTAAAGAATATACGGCACAAATATCACTCAGGGATCCTGGGAAGCCCGAAAAATATATCGGAACTCCCGAGAACTGGGATAAGGCTGAAAAGGCCATTATTGAAGCATGTGAGGAAAAAGGACTTAGCACGGTGACAGAAATTGGCGAGGCAGCATTCTATGGCCCCAAGCTTGATTTTATGGTGAAGGATGCTTTGGGAAGGAGTTGGCAGCTGGGAACAATCCAGGTCGACTATAACCTGCCTGAAAGGTTCCAGCTTGAATATATTGGCGCTGACGATAAGAGACACCGGCCTGTAATGATCCACAGGGCTCCCTTTGGATCAATGGAAAGATTTGTGGCAGTGTTGATTGAACACACAGCAGGAAAATTTCCACTATGGCTGACTCCCGATCAGGTTGTGGTCATGCCAATCAGTGAAAAATATAATGAATATGCAGCCAAAGTTTCAGAATTACTGAATTTTTCCGATATTCGCAGCTTCGTTGACGACCGTAATGAGAAGATTGGCAGAAAGATACGTGACAACGAGCTTAAACGTATTCCTTATCTTCTGATTGTTGGTGAAAAGGAAGAGGAAACCCAAACGGTTGCAGTTCGCCGACAAGGTGAAGGAGACAAAGGAACCATGGAGGTAAACGAATTTATCCTGTTTATTCAGGAAGAGATCAAGAAACAATTAACCGCATTGTATAACTAAATTAGGAGGACCTGAATTATAGCAGTTAAAAAAATTATTACTCGGGCCAGAAGACCGGAAAGAAATACGCCTGAAGACACCGGAGGTTACCGGGTAAATGAAAAAATCAAGGCAGCGCAAGTTCGCCTTGTGGGGGATAACATCGAGAACCCCGGAGTTTACTCTTTGCGCGAAGCAATGAAAATCGCCGATTCATTGGATTTGGATCTGGTGGAAATTTCACCGAAAGCCGATCCTCCGGTATGTAAAGCTACCGATTTCTCCAAATTTCTGTACCAGCAGAAAAAGAAACAAAAGGAGATCAAGGCGAAAACTGTCAAGGTTGTAGTGAAGGAAATCAGATTCGGTCCTCAGACTGACGATCATGATTTTAATTTTAAGTTACGACATGCAGAGAAGTTCCTGCAGGAAGGTGCAAAAGTTAAGGCTTATGTGTTTTTCAAGGGAAGATCTATCCTGTTTAAAGAACAGGGCGAGATCCTTCTTCTGAAGTTTGCCACTTCCCTGGAAGATTACGGTAAGGTAGAACAATTACCCAAGCTGGAAGGGAAAAGAATGACCATGTTTATTTCACCAAAGAAGAAATCATAATTTCAAGAAATCATTTTAAAAAGCAGGAAAATGCCAAAAATGAAAACCAATTCGGGAGCAAAGAAGAGATTCAAGCTTACCGGAACAGGAAAAATTAAAAGGAAACATGCATACAAAAGTCACATTTTGACCAAGAAGAGTACAAAGCGGAAAAGGAACCTCGGTTACTGGACCACCATTGACTCTACCAATGTTCAGAATGTCAAGCTTTTGCTTAACATGAAATAAGATTAATTTTTCATTTTTTTAATTAAAAGAGTAAATAACCCGGCAATTGTGCCTCGAAGTTCCATCACAGGACGCCGATTGCCAAAAAAAGTAAAAGTATGCCAAGAAGTGTAAATCATGTAGCATCACGGGCCCGAAGGAAAAGATTACTGAAGTTGACAAGAGGTTACTTCGGATCCCGTAAAAATGTATGGACAGTTGCAAAAAATACCTGGGAAAAAGGCCAGCAGTATGCTTATCGCGACCGTCGTCAAAAAAAGAGAAATTTCCGTTCACTCTGGATACAGCGCATAAACGCTGCCGCCCGTCTGGAAGGCTTGTCTTATTCACAGCTGATTGGTTTGATGAAAAAGTCAAACATCGAGATCAACCGTAAAGCACTTGCTGACCTGGCTACCAATCATCCGACTGCATTCAGGGCTGTTGTGGAAAAAGTAAAATAGACTATTTTTTAGGTGAAATAATATGGAAGACCCGGGAACCCCCGGGTTTTTTGTTTTTGTACCCATGGTTGATACCTTCGAATTATTTATAGGGATAGTATTTTTCCCATGAAACAATCTCATCCATGGGCTTTCGTTTTTTTTCAGGTACCGCATTAATAGGATATCCCAAAGGTATAATTGCGAGAGGTTCCATGTGGTCGGGCAGTTCAAGCATCTTCTTGCTGATCTCCACATCAAAATTGCAGACCCAACAGGTACCTAAGCCCATTGATGTTGCTGCCAGTGTCAGGTGATCGATAGCAATGGCAACATCGACATCCCCAAAATCCTTGTTGTCTTTGATCCTTCTCCACGATTCCTTGCGGTTGATACACGCCACAATAATTACCGGTGCTGAAATGAGCCATGGTCGGGGATAGGCTTTCGCCAGGTTTTCAATATTGCCGCGGTTTGTAAGTATAATAAAATGCCACGGTTGGTAATTGACGGCCGATGGGGCCATTCTGACATATTCCATCAGTTCCAGGATTTTCTCTCTGGGCACTTGTTCGTTTTTAAAATTTCTGACAGAATATCTCTTTAATATTGTATCTGATAGTTCCATGGTTGCCGTTGTCAATGTCGGTTCCGGTGGAATAATACACCGTAAAGCCTGACGATTCAGGTTGTAAAGATAATTCTTTTAAAAAAGCTTAAAAAGAATAATCAAGGTGTAACAGATCTGATTCAGTGCCGTCCTATAATCGTGTGTTAAAACAGATAACACCGACATGTATAACTAAATTTCAATGCCATGAAAAACATCAAATGGTTACTCGTGTGTGCAGCTTTGTTAGGTATCTTCTCAATTAACATTGCATCAGCCGAAAATCCTTCCGGAAAAACCGGTTTCGAAATCACCCTGAAAGATGATCTTTATGTTGGCAACCGTGCCGAAAAGGCATGGGCCATCAAGTATGACAATTCAAAAGCACCAGTTACCGTTGTCAGGCACAAAACCACTGAAGGTATCTTTTATTCCGTTCACAGCGATTTTTTTGACGTATGTTACATGTGTACCGACAAAGGCTTTGGGACCACAAAAATCCGTAAACAATGGTGTACCGTTGATCCTGAAATTTGCAAGGCTGTTATCAATTCTAATGAACTGGCAAGACAGAAGGTACTTACTCCCCGGAAAATTGATGATGATGCAGCTGTTGGTTTGATAGCAAGCTATTTACCCATGCTGTTAAATCCGGCTTACCAGCATTTACTCAACTGAGTTTAATTGTTTTTAATTTGACATGTAAAGGCTGTCCATCTACGGGCAGCCTTTTTAATATTGGCACCAAAGTACATAAGCTAATTATCCAAATAATCACACGCGGTGTGGATTTCAGACTTGAATTGAGTATATTCGACTTGAAACTAATTACAGACGATGCATTCCCGACATACACTTGTATTTCTGTTTACCTTTCTTTTATTTTTCCATGCCGCATGGGCGGAAAAACCACCAACCGTGAGGTCGATCCAGTTTTTGGGCAACTCACATATTCAGGATGCCAGGTTGTCGGAACAAATGAATACACGAGAAAAAACTTTCATTCAGCGCTTGATGTTCTGGAAGTCTAGCCCGATATTCAATCAGGTTCTTCTCGAAGACGACCTGAACCGGATTAAAAGCTTCTATGCAAGAAACGGTTTCCCGGGAATTGGCATCCAACAGAAAACGTCATTTGTCAGGAATGGCAAAAGAGCCGCGATAGAGATACAGATTAGCGAGGGAAAGCCGGTTAAGGTGGGTGATATTGAATGGACAAAGATTTCCGATTCCATTACGGCAACCGTTTTGAGGGACGCTTTGGAGGATTTTCCCTTGAAACAGGGACAAATTTTCAGGGATCATTCGATTTTTGAAGCAGAGAATAATGTATTGAAAAGTTTCTCCGATCAGGGATACCCACTAGCACACATATCACGAGACCTGAAGCTTGATAAAGACACTTCTTATGCCCATATCCATTTCAGTGTAAAGCCTGGACATTTAATCCATTTCGGTGATATTCATATAAGCGGTGATTCTCTGGTTCCCGAGTCCTATATCCGCCAAAATATCACATTGACCCCAGGTGCCATATTTTCAATGAAAGAAATGGACAAGACCCAGATGAAACTGGGGTCTCTAGATCTGTTCAGGTATGTTACCGTAAGGGCTCAAACCGATAGTTTGATCAGGAATCAGGCCCCGGTTATCATCAGGGTAAGTGAATTGCCACGGTGGTCGGTAAGGGCTGGCGCAGGTTATGGTACGGAAGATAAGCAGCGTTTATCCTTAAACCTGATGAGACGAAGTTTCCTTGGTGGCGCACGCAAACTGATCCTTTCGGCAAAACATTCGTATTACGAGCCAATTGATGTCTCCTTGAAATTCATACAACCCAACTTCCCCTTTGAAAGGATTGATATGTCAGTCAGTCCATTTTACCTGCATCAGAAGGAGAGAAGTTTTGAGGTATTTAAAACAGGTGCCGGAATCACATTCCAACATGCCATGAAAGGAAGATCATCCGTTTGGCTCAATCTCGGAATAGAGCGCAATAGAATTGAAGATAGATCGAAGGACGGAGATTTTTTGGACCTGGAGGACTTAATATTGTTAAACAATAAAGCCAGTATAACAGTAGGTACCCTGATTGATAAAGGCAATGACTTGTTTGATCCAACGCGAGGATTTAAAATTTCCAGTCAGCTGACCCTCATGGGGCCATCATTGATTTCAGATTATTCGTATGGCAAATTCATGATTGATGGTTCCAGGTATCTGTCCCTTGGTTCAGGGTTGACCTTTGCGACAAGATTAAAGACCGGGTTCATCATGCCATTGGGGAAATCAGAGGTAACACCCATTGAGGACCGGTTTCTTGCCGGAGGTGCCAATTCATTAAGAGGGTGGGCAAGAAACCGGATCTCACCTGTCGATGATGAAGGCAATCAATTGGGTGGCGATACGATGCTTGAAACCGGTGTCGAATTACGTATTCCTGTGTATGAAATATTTGGGGCTGCCCTTTTTATGGAAGCTGGCAACGTTTGGCGTGAAGCTTTTAAATACGATTTACAGAATCTGAGATACGATGTTGGGGCAGGATTAAGAATAAAGACGCCTATCGGACCAGCACGTATCGATGTGGCAACTCCGGTGTTTGAAGGTAAACCCGAACCCCAATTATTTATCACTATAGGTCATGCTTTTTAAGCTACTTTAAAATATTTTATATGTAATTGTATAACAGCGTTTTTGCGTTAATTACTTGAATAATAAAATTTGATTTGAAAAAAGTATTCCTCTATGCGATTGCCATTGTTGGTGCCCTGCTGGCTGGGATTATTATCCTGGCTACAGTGATCATATTGCTCTTGGGAGAGGGAACTTTTAACAGGCAGATCAGAAGCATGATCAACCATCGTTCAAGCAGCTTTTTTCAGGGCGAAATACAAATAGGGGAGATTAAGGGAAAACTGTTCAGGGAAATTATCCTTGAGGATTTATTGGTTAAGGAATCGGGTGATACCATGCTGTATGTTAAAGATATCTCATTGCAATATAAACTTTCTTCCTTATGGAGAAAAAATATCCTGCTAGATGAGGTCTTGGTCCGAACCGTCAGGTTAAATCTGAAACAGGACAATGATTCAGTATGGAACTTCATGAAACTATCGCCTGAGTCAGATAGTAAGGTGGTTATGGACGATGGCCAGTCCATGTTCACCTGGAATATTCAGGCAATCAGGATTCAACTGCATGACTGGATAGTTTCTATTTTTCCAAATGATACTGCTTCGGCACTGCCTGAAAAGATTTCTGCCAATGCCGAACTTGCTGTCAAATGGAATAAAGATGAAGCTTTCCTAAATCTTCAGCAATTCGACCTGGATTTGGTTGAGCCGGATATATCTGTCGACAAGTTGTCATTTCTCGCAGAATTAATTGATAATAAGTTATCTATACAGGATCTGCATTCGGAATTCACTGGTGGTGCGCTTTATGGTGATATCTTGATCAATCTGAAAGAGATCATTCAATCTTCACTCGATATTCAAATCCCGTCGTTTGAACTGCAAAAATTCGGGGAGATATTGCAATTTCCCGATATTCTTGCCAATCCTTCATTGACCCTAAGGGTCGACAATCAGGTGATTAACCTGACCATAAAGGAAGGAAACCAGGTTGTTGCAGCACAGGCATGGATTTCAGGATTGGACTCTTTGGCTAACTTTAATGCAAGTGGAAGTTTTGAAAACATCGATTTGTCTGTTTGGACAAACCAGGAAGAATTGAATTCTGACTTAACAGGCAATGTCGGGTTTAAAGGTCGGGGAATCAACGTGAAGTCAAACGAAATGGATATTGACTTTTCGTTGTTGCGCTCCAGATTTATGAATCACACTTTTTCCACGAAGGTAAATATGCGGAAGGTGATGGATCGCCTAAATGGCAAGGTAGATTTAGTTTCTGAAATAGGCCAAATGTTCATGCAGCTGAATGCACAGGATATCTTTCAGAAGGTAGCATTGAATGCTCATATGAAATTAAGAGAATTGGATATTTCAAAGATTTTACCCGACAGCCTTTACCAGACTTCCATCAATGCAGACCTTGACTTAACCGCTTCTGGTATTCTGGATCCGAAAAAGATGCAAATGCAGGTGCAGTTGACATCGGCCGAAAACAGATGGAGGAATCAGAACGCTGGAAGTGTTGCATTGTCAGGATATTATAATAGTGGCAGGTATGGTATTGAAGAGGCAGAAATCCTTAATCCCTGGCTACACCTGAACTTAATGGGAGAGGGCTCTATCACGGGGAATCACGATTTGGAATATAATCTAAAAGTACTTGATGCGGCTTCATTTGCCAGACTGGCTGGTATTGATTCGCTATTCGTCAACGGACATACATCAGGAAAGGTAACGGGGAATGCCGATGATCTTCAATGGAACCAGGAACTTTCCCTGGCAGGGTTCGATCACAACGGTTTATACTTCGATAGTCTGAATGTGATTTCTGGTCTGCGTTATACAGAAGATTCAATCACGGGTATTTTATCCGCAGCCCTCAGCAAGTTGCAAACCGATGGTTTCACCATAAAACATATTGCCCTGCAAAGTTCAGCCGACGGCCATAGTATCCAGAATCAGCTGGAAATTCATGTCAACGAGGAACTTCAATCCAGTGTTTCATTATCTGTAGTTCCAGGACCTGACATTAAAGTGATTGTTCCTCATATAAATTTGAATTATAAGAATTTAGATTGGACTGGCTATATGGATACATTAACTTACAATGGTCAAAATCAACAGGTTAATTTCCCGGAAATCAGATTTGAATCCGGTTCGCAAAGCATAACAATGTCAGGCCACCTGAAAGATACCACCAGCGCGGCCCTTGACCTTAAGGTTGCCGGATTGAACCTGGAAAGACTTCCGCTTGATTCACTGATGACATCTGATATTTCCGGTATGGTGGATGGTTTCTTCAGGCTGGAGGGTAAACCGAGACATCCCCAATTTACATCCCATTTTCTGGTAACCGCATTCAATCTGGATACCTTATCATTGGACAGTATTCAAATTTGGGCAACTTATGTGCAAGATCAACTGGCTTTTGATGCGACCGTTACCGGTTACAAACAGCGACTTCTTCAGGCCATAGGTGAGGTACCCTTACACTTGTCGTTAACCGATTCGGTGGCTTTATTGAGAAATGACAACCAGCTTCGTATCGTTGCCAGTGCAGACTTGAATAACCTGTCGTATATCAGAGACTTACTGCCTTCAGGGATGCAAGTTGAAGGTTCGGCTGGTATGAAACTTGAAATTGGAAACTCAGTAGCCGATCCAGACTTTTCAGGAAGTATGCGCTTTTCAAAAGGGGAATTTTCTTATCCAGCGTATGGATTAAATTACCAGAATATAAATTTCAATGGCCAGTTTGACCAAAGCCATCTGTTAATTGATACAGTTTGGGTGGAAAGTGGCAATGGTTATCTGTATGCCGGAGGGCAGGTTGGTTTCACCGGACTGGATAGTTTAGGGATTAAAAGTTTCGACCTGAATTTGCGAAGCAACCGGTTTACGGCAACCAACGGTTCTCAGGCGGAGATTGTATTCAGTTCGCTGTTCAACCTGGGTGGCACGCCAAATGCAGCAAGATTCAACGGGAATATGACCATTGAAAGAGGATTAATTCATGTGGATGCAATAATGGCTCAATTTGGCATGGTGGCCGATGATCCCAATCCCCCCTTGTTAACTCAGGCCCTTGACGAATTTCAACTGAATGAAGGTGATTCTCTGCGTTTAGAATTGGAAGATTCGATGTTCAGTGAGGTCGACTTTTTTAAAAACCTGAGGGGTGAGTTCGATATCAATATCCCTGGAAATACGTGGGTCAGGGGTAAAGATATCAATATGGAGTTGTCAGGTAACCTAAGGGCAATCAAGGAAGGGGTTCAGACAGACCTCTTCGGGACACTGGAGGTGCGACGTGGTCACTATGTAGTATATGGCAAACGACTTGAAGTGGAGACCGGGCAGATTGAACTGACCGGGGGCAGTGAGATAAATCCGATCCTGAATGTTGAAGTCGCTTATTCGTTCCGCGACCCTGACAAACAACTTCGCAAACTAACCTTAAATGTCAATGGCAGGGCATTGCAACCTGAGATCGATTTTTACCTCGACGGTACACGCATTGAAGAGAAGGACGGTATGGCCTATTTGATATTTGGTAGAAGTATGGATGAACTAACTCAAGGAGAACAATCTTCGGTTGAATATAATATGTCAGATTTGGGTAAAAGTCTGGCACTTGGACAATTGTCAGGTTTGGTCCAGGGAGCACTTCAAAGTTCACTGGGACTCGATTTGGTTGATATTTCTGGTGACGACAATTGGGCTACAGGTAATGTTACACTCGGTAAGTATCTGACCAGAAACTTGTTTCTTAGTTATTCACGCGACTTTTCATTTGACCGGAAGAATAAAATTGCACATCCAGATGAGGTAATTTTGGAATACCAGATATTCAAGTGGCTCTATTTGCAAGCAACCAGTCAGAGTGCCAATAATGGGTTTGATGTGATCATTCAGAAGAAATGGAAGTAATTGTAATTCAATCAGTAGGTTACCTTCATTTTTAATTTTAAACACTTTTGCTTTTAACGCAATTTAACACACCCGGCGCCTCAGACCATTATATTTCGGTAGTGGGAGGTTGGATCAGATGGGTATATTTTTGTACTTTTGGACTCTTTTTGTAAAAAACCGACTGAAGAACAGGTTAACATGGAGCTATTAAAGAGAGCCTTTATTATTGCTCAGCGACACCGCAAGCGAATAGTCCTGCCCGAAGGAACGGACCATAAAATTTTAAGGGCTGCTGATATTGTACTCAAGCAAAACCTTGCCCATATAATTCTTTTGGGGAACAGGAAGGAGATAGAGGATGCAGCCGCATCGGTCGGAGTTGATATAGAAGGTGCCGAACTGATTGAGCCCCTGATTGATTCCAGACGGGAAATCTACGCTGATCTGATGCTCAAAATCAGGGAAGAGAAGGGACTCACCCGGGAGGACGCGCTGGCAATGCTAAACGATCCTCTGGTATTTGCCCCCCTGATGATCCTGAATGGCGATGCCGATGGAGAACTGGCAGGTGCCAGCCATCTGACAGGAGATGTGTTGCGCCCTGTATTTCAGTATATTGGAAAGCAAAAGGGGGTAAATGCGGTATCCGGAGCCTTCTTTATGTTTGTCAACGATCCTCACTTCGGCCACGAGGGATTTCTGGTATTCGCTGACTGCTCAGTCATTCCTGAACCTAATGCAGAACAACTTGCGGAAATTGCAGTGCAGACAGGCAGATCTGCCCGATCAATATTGGGTGCCGAACCCAGGGTTGCCATGTTGAGCTTTTCGACCAAAGGAAGTGCTTCCCATCCTCTGGTGGAAAAAGTTGTGGAAGCTACCCGCCTTGCACGGGAAATGGATCCATCCTTGATAGTCGATGGCGAAATGCAGCTTGAAGCAGCATTGATTCCTGAAGTGGCACAATTGACAGCACCAGGAAGTGAGGTAGCCGGCAGGGCAAATGTTTTAGTCTTCCCCGGACTTGAATCGGCAAATATAGGCTATAACCTGGTGCACCGATTGGCAAAAGCTGAAGCGATAGGCCCCGTTTTACAAGGACTTGCAGCCCCGGTCAACCATATCTCAAGAGGCTGCTCCGTAAGTCAGCTGGTGAACATGATCACGGTAACTGCAATCCAGGCTATTGGAATTCCGCAGGTTTCCTGAAATTTTATGGAACGTATTAATTTAACCATGTTGTTTGACATTGGCAGAGTCATATTCATGTTT
>DIFU01000122.1:14276-19803 GCA_002419285.1 Prolixibacteraceae bacterium UBA5740
TCCATTACGGATTTGTTTAAACCAGATAGCCATAGCATGGATTGTATCGGATTATGACAATAATCATACTTGGCTATTTTTCAGCACAATGCCCATTTGCAGCTGGGTTTTTTGACTATTTTTGCGTTTGATTATTTTACTGAAATGTTTGAACTGTTTCAATTATTCAAAAGCATTTCAGTGTTGGTTCTTGGTCAGTTTGAAGCTGAAGATAGTCCATAAAGTAAAATATTATATAAAAACATACAAAAGATGAAACTTGTAGAACAAATAATCGCACAGGCGAAAAAGTTCAATAAACGGGTTGTATTGCCTGAAGGCACAGAGCCCAGGACTTTGCAAGCTGCTTCGATCATCCTGAGGGAAGGTATTGCCAGATTGATTTTATTGGGAGATCCAGGCGAAATTGGAGAAGCAGCCCGGAAACTAGGTGTGGACATTACAGGGGCTATACTCGTTGACCCGAAGACAGACAGCCGGCGTGAGCATTATGCATCCATCATGCTTGATATGAGACGGTCAAAGGGGCTGACAGAGGAAGAGGCTCTTAAACTGTTGGACGATCCGCTTTATTTCGGTACACTGATGATCAAGGCTGGAGATGCCGATGGGGAGATCGCGGGTGCCATCAACTCAACTGGTGACGTATTGCGTCCTGCTTTTCAATATGTTAAAACACTTCCGGGCGTAAGTGTTGTGTCGGGTGCCTTTATGATGTTTGTCAATAACCCTTCTTTTGGTCATGAAGGAATTCTTGTGTTTGCCGATTGTGCAGTAATGCCTGACCCGGACGCAAGACAGCTGGCCGAGATTGCCGTTACGACGGCAAAGACAGCCACTGCCATTGTTGGGCTGGAGCCCAGGGTTGCAATGTTGAGCTTCTCGACAAAAGGAAGCGCTAAACATGAGATGGTCGACAAAGTCGTTACAGCCACTCGTTTGGCCCGTGAAATGGCACCCGATCTGATGATTGAAGGGGAATTACAGGTAGATGCAGCCCTTGTCGAGGAAGTTGCCCGATTGAAAGCTCCTGGTAGCGATGTGGCAGGAAAGGCCAATGTGCTGGTATTCCCTACACTTGAATCGGGGAATATCGGATATAAGCTGGTACAACGGCTCGCAAATGCCGAAGCCATTGGTCCGGTTCTTCAGGGAATGGCTGCTCCGATCAATGACCTTTCCAGAGGATGTTCAGTAAACGATATAGTGACTATGGTAGCCATTACCGCCAATCAGGCTGCGGCAATTATTTAATCACCCTTAATTATGGCAAAAGAAATCATTCGTGAACCCATTGAAGATTTTGGGTTAAGTAAGAAGGGTAAAACAACCACCCTGTTCTCAAGAGTTGGCATTGTAGGGTGCGGCCTCATTGGCCAGAACCTTGCGCGTGTTGCAAGCTATCATGGGCTTGACGTGATTTTTGTTGAAATCTCGCAGGACAAGATCGATGAAGCTTTTGTTGGCATTACACAAATGCTCGATAGCCGAATTGAACACTGGGGCTTGACTGAAAGCGAAAAAAGGGCCATGCTGAGCCGGATTGAAGGAACAACGGATATAAACAGACTTGCCGGGTGTGATATCGTTGTGGAAGCCATCAGGCCTGTAAACCGTGGAATGAAAATCAAGGAGCGCAAGGAAATATTCAAGCAGATAGAGGATGTGGTCGACAGAAACTGCATCATTGCCACCAATTCAGCAACCGTTGTCATCACTGAGCTTTCGTCTGACCTGAAATACAAGGACCGTTGTGTCAGTATCCATTTCTTTGTTTCGTCGCCTGAAGCAAGAATTATTGAGGTAGTAAAAGGTCTATACACTTCAGAAGAATCTTATTCTAAAGTCTGTAAGTTCGTCAACCAATTAAACCGTGCCATGGTTCCGGTTGATGAATCTGCCGGATTAATAAGTGTCAGGATATTTGTTGTCTTACTAAATGAGGCCTGCGAAATATTAATGGAAGGTGTAGGTTCCATTGATGATGTTGATATGACAATGAGGATCGGTTTTGGGATGAGATTGGGGCCATTTGAAGTTGCCGACAAGATGGGACTTGACAAGATTGTGCGGTGGATGGAAAATATATATGGTGAATTTGGGGATGTTAGGTACAAACCTTCTCCTATGCTAAAGAAACTTGTCCGTGCCAAACATACCGGTATCGCTGTTGGTCAGGGATTCTATAAGTATGATGAAAAAGGAAAGAAGGTCATTTCACCGAACAGAAGTTGCTAACCTCAGAAGAATCAAGAAAAAATGAAAATATTAGTGCTTAACTGCGGAAGCAGTTCAATTAAATACCAGCTTTTCAATATGGCCGACCAAAAGGTAATTTCCAAGGGCGGGATCGAGAAATTGGGTATGAAAGGGTCGTTCCTCAAACATGTCAAGGAAGACGGTCAGGTAGTGCTTTTTGATGGTGAAATCATCGACCATAAAGTGGGTATCGAATATATACTGGGTATATTGACAAGCGTGAAGCACGGGTGTCTCAATAGCCTTGAAGAGATTGATGCCGTAGGGCACCGTGTGGTACATGGTGGCGAAAAATTCAAATCGAGTGTATTCATCGATGAGGAGGTGAAAGCTGAACTTGTAAGGAATATAGATCTTGCACCTTTGCATAACCCGCCAAACCTAAAGGGGATTTATGCCATGGAAGAATTGATACCAGGTATCCCTCAGGTTGGTGTTTTTGACACTGCATTCCATCAATCGATGGAACCACATGCCTATATGTATGGAATTCCATATATACTTTATAAAAAATACAGCATCCGACGTTACGGTTTCCATGGAACCAGCCATCGTTATGTTTCCCAAAGGGTATGCGATATTCTTGGAAGAGATTACCACACTCAGAAGATCGTGACTTGCCACCTTGGGAATGGTGCATCGGTTGCAGCCGTGAAAAACGGAAAATCGGTCGACACCTCCATGGGATTCACTCCGGTTGAAGGATTGATTATGGGGACACGCTCAGGAGACCTGGATATTGGTATTGTAACCTATATCATGGAAAAAGAAGAACTGGGGATAAAAACGGTAAACTCTTTGTTCAATAAACACAGTGGTATGCTTGGCCTCACCGGACTATCGTCGGATATGCGTGAGATAGAAAAGGCATCAGCCGAAGGCAATGAAAAGGCAGCCCTTGCCTTGGATATGTATAATTACCGTGTCAAAAAGTACATAGGTGCCTATGCTGCTGCCATGGGTGGAATTGATATCCTTGTGTTTACAGGTGGAATAGGAGAGAATGCTGATACAACCCGCCTGGGATCAAGCTCTGGTCTCGAATATATGGGTATTGAAGTCGACCCTGAAAAGAACCAAAATGTGAGAGGAGAAGAGTGTGAAATCAGCACTCCACGTTCGAAGGTAAAAGTAATGGTTGTCCCAACCAATGAAGAGCTGATGATTGCCCTTGACACTGAAGAGATCGTCAGGTATCTTAAGTAGATTATTAGAAAAGACACTGGATAAGCTGGTGTCTTTTTTGCGTTTAGTCAAACTTATTGAACCGGAAATTGTCATTCTATTGGAAATCTCGAAATAAAGATCATCTAAACAGGTTATGAAAATTCAACATTTATCCGAAATATTGGAAGGCCTGAAGGGGAAAACTCCCCGTAGGCTTGTAGCTGTCAATGCCATTGACGCACATACCATTGAAGCGGTAGCTGAAGCAGTCAAACTAGGCATTGTAAAGGGCATTCTGACTGGCGATCCGGAAAAGATTGCCAGAACTTGTTCGGAAATTGACGTTGATATAAATCTGTTTACCATAGAGGCTGCTGCATCGGAGGAAGAAGCCGCTTTAAAGGCTGCCACCTTGGTATCAAATGGACAAGCAGATTTAATGATGAAAGGATTGATCAGTACCGACAAGTATATGAGGTCATTACTTAATAAGGAATTGGGGTTATTGCCTCCGAAAGCCATTCTTAGCCATATTGCGGTAATGGAATACCCTAATTACCACAAACTGCTTATAGTTAGCGATGTGGCTATTATTCCTTATCCTGATCTGGCACAGAAAATCACCATGACCAATTACCTTATTGCAACAGCCAAAGCACTCGGAGTTGAAACACCAAAAGTTGCCATTATTGCAGCTACCGAGCAGGTGCTTTCAGGTATTCCAGCATGTACTGAAGCTGCCGTGCTGGCAAAAATGTCAGAAAGGGGACAAATCTCCGGTGGCATAGTCGATGGGCCCCTGGCATTGGATGTAGCTATTGATGCGGAGGCCGCAGCGATTAAGAAAATAGAGTCCCCGGTTGCCGGAGATGCGGATTGCCTCCTCTTTCCAAATATTGATGCAGGAAATGTATTTTATAAAATGAGTACACGCTTTTGCCAATCCGAACAGGCTGCAATTGTAACAGGGGCAAGAGTCCCTGTGGTCTTGTCAAGTCGGGGCGATTCTATGCAAACCAAGTTAAACTCGATTGCATTGGCAGCACATCTAAGTTAAATTTTCTTCCATGTCAAAGATCCTGATTCTCGCCATCAATCCCGGTTCAACATCCACCAAGTTTGCCGTATACGAAGATGAGAAATGTATTTTGAACAAGACGCTTCGCCATTCCGTTGAGGAAATGTCGAAGTATACAAGCATCATTGCCCAGTTTGATTTCAGAAAGGGTTTGATTATCGATGCATTGGTTGAGGAGGGAATAGATGTTGACTCCATCAAACATATTATAGGCCGGGGCGGATTGACCTATCCTATGGAATCGGGTATATATCTTGTCAATAATTTGATGCTTGAACATGCCCGGGAAGGTGTCATGGGACAGCATGCCAGTAACCTTGGGCCATTGATTGCTGACTATATTTCACTGCAAATTCCCAATTCCCACGCCTATATAGCTGACCCGGTGGTTACCGATGAACTCGATCCTATAGCGAGGATTGCTGGTCATCCCAAATTCCAGAGGGTTTCTATCTATCATGCACTCAACCAGAAAGCTATAGCCCGGCTACATGCGCACAAGAATGGGGTTGCGTATGAAGAGTTGAATTTAATTGTTGCACACCTTGGGGGAGGAATATCCGTGGGAGCACACAAAAAGGGCAGGGTAGTGGATGTCAATAATGCCCTGGATGGCGAAGGTCCCTTTAGTCCCGAAAGGTCAGGTTCATTGCCTGTCGGACAGCTGATCAGCTTATGCTTCAGTGGTAAGTATTCCAAAGAGCAGGTATATAGGATGGTTGTAGGTGAAGGCGGTTATGTTGCGTATTTGGGAACAAACAATGCACTTGACGTCCAAAAATCAGCCGAGAAGGGAGATCCTGATGCTGCATTTATCCAAGATGCACTGGCTTATCAGGTGTCGAAAATGATTGGTGAAATGGCTGTTGTGCTCGAAGGCAATGTTGACGGCATCCTTGTTACTGGTGGACTCGCATTTAACCAATATCTGACAGGGATCATATCGGCCAGGACTGGATTTATTGGGCCTGTATTTATCTATCCCGGTGAGGACGAGCTGGAAGCACTTGCAATGAATGCACT
>DIFU01000122.1:19923-22050 GCA_002419285.1 Prolixibacteraceae bacterium UBA5740
AAAAGCACTATGATTTTATCTATGTTTCAGATATCATTACCTCTACAGAACCCAGTCATTATATTTTCATTAATCCTTTTCATTATACTTTTTTCCCCAATTCTGCTGAACAGGATATCCATCCCTCCACTGATTGGATTGATCATTGCCGGGATTATAATTGGTCCCAATGGACTTAACTTTATTGCCCGTGATGCAAGTATTGATCTATTCGGGACTGTAGGTCTTCTCTATATCATGTTTCTGTCAAGTATGGAAATGGATGTGGCTGAGTTTAAAAAGAACTCTGGGAAAAGCATTGTTTTCGGGTTTTACACTTTCATGATTCCTATGATACTGGGAACTTTAGCCAGTTATTATGTACTGCACTTCAACTGGCTGACATCCATTCTTTTGGCAAGTATGTATGCTTCCAATACCCTGATTACCTATCCAATTGTCAGCAAGTTGGGTATTGCAAAGAACCGGGCCGTGAATATCTCTATCGGAGGTACAATCCTCACCACGGTTGGGGCTCTGGTCATTCTTGCCATCATTATTGGCATGAGTACCGGCGAAATAGGTCCGGGGTTCTGGCTTAAACTTACCTTGTCGCTGTTAATATCAACAGGGATTATTCTTCTGATATTTCCGATTGTCGGCCGGTGGTTTTTCAAAAGGTACGACGATAATGTTGGACAATATATATTTGTTCTTGGCATAGTGTTTTTGGGTGCCTTTTTGACCCAGGCGGGCGGAATTGAGCCGATTGTGGGAGCGTTTATGGTTGGACTGGCCTTGAACAAGCTTATCCCGAATACATCACCATTGATGAATAGGATTCATTTTGTCGGAAATGCATTATTCATTCCGTTTTTCCTGATTGGGGTTGGAATGTTGATCGATGTGCGAATATTTGTCAGTAACACCCAGACGCTCCTGGTGGCTGCCGTCATGACGATTGTTGCTACCGGTACAAAATATATTGCTGCATGGCTTGCTCAGAAGACCTTCAGGTTTTCTGTTGAGGAGCGAGGCGTTATTTTTGGATTGACAAATGCCCAGGCCGCTTCAACTTTGGCTGCAGTTCTTGTAGGCTTTAATGTCATCGTTGGTAACGATGAATTGGGAGAGCCTATTAGATTACTCAACGAAAGCGTGTTGAACGGAACAATTATCATGATCCTAATTACCTGCACCATTGCTTCTTTTGCAACCCAGCGTAGCGGTCAGAAACTGGCAATGAAAGAGGCTTCTTCGGAAGATATTCCTGACGAAAATTCAGGAGAGAGAATCTTGATTCCCCTCAGCAATTCTGAAACGGTTGAAGAACTGATACACCTGAGTGTTACGGTAAAGTCGGCGAAAAAGACGGGGCAGTTGTATGGGTTGAATATAATCGATAATAACTCGCAAAATTCTGTTGCAGAAAAGAAAGCAAAGAAACTTATGGAAATAGCCGAGAATGTGGCTGCTGCAACTGATAACACCATTAGGCCGATTGTGCGGTTTGACTCGAATGTTGTCAATGGAATTCTCAATGTGATCAAGGAACATAAAATCTCCGACCTGATTATTGGGTTGCATGAAAAAATAGGAATTACCGATACCAATCTGGGTAATCTTACCCATGGAATTTTGAATAAGTCTGAGATTACCACATTAATATACAGGCCTTTGCAGCCGCTGGCGACCATAAAGAGACATGTGATATTTGTTCCTGACCATGCAGACAAAGAGGTAGGATTTCCATTCTGGCTGGTAAAGATCTGGAATATCGGCAGAAATACAGGGGCAAAGCTGGTCTTTTACGCATCGCCCGAATTAATCGGTGTTCTTCAGAAGATTCAGAAAAATCATCCTGTGGATACTTCCTTCTTTGAATTCCAGAACTGGGACGATTTCTTGATTTTGTCAAGAGACATCAGGGTGGACGATAATTTAATTTTCATTATGAGCAGGAAAAATTATCCTTCGTACAATAATCTAATGTCTAATATTCCTGATTATCTGAATAATTATTTCCAAAACAACAGCTTCATTCTTGTTTATCCAAGTCAGCCGCAATATTCAGAAACACCGAGTTATGATCCAACTACATCCTCGATGTATGAACCACTCACCGACAGCATTGAAAGAATAGATCAC
>DIFU01000085.1:0-32728 GCA_002419285.1 Prolixibacteraceae bacterium UBA5740
TTCGATTGCAGATCACCGCACGATCAATTATTTTCGTAGCGTTTAGGCCTCTTTGATTGATTTGCCCATGTTTTTCAGAATACAAAAAGTCTTAAGGATTATACCTTTTTTAATTCTGTCCAGCCAGTTTTCCATATCACAGGAAATTACGGTATTGGATGCAGATGCAGGCAATCCATTGGAGGGTGTTATTGTAAGGCAGGGAAATCTGATGTTTGTCACCGATGAGAAGGGTGTTTCGGAAATGGAGAACATATCAAAAGATTCCCGGCTGATCTTTTACCATAACGCCTACGAAACAGAATCAAAAACCTTTACCGAAATTGAACAAGACTCAAACCGAATATACTTAACCAGGAAATTAGTCAGGATTGACGAGATTGTCATCTCAGGAAACCGTAGGAGTCGGGTTCGAACAGAGTCAGTTTCGCGGATTCATATCCTGGATGCTGACCAGATATGGAAATATCAGCCACAGACTTCCGCTGACCTGGCAGGACTTGATGGTGAGGTATATATTCAAAAGAGCCAGCAGGGAGGGGGTAGCCCAATGATTCGCGGATTTTCGGCAAACAGGTTGTTGCTGGTTGTTGATGGAGTCAGAATGAATAATGCCATCTTCAGGAGTGGAAACTTGCAGAATATTGTATCCATAGATCCGAACACTGTGGAAACGACCGAAGTGATACCTGGACCAGGATCGGTTATCTATGGTTCGGATGCCATTGGAGGGGTTTTAAGCTTTAATACCTACAAGCCAGGTGTTTCCAGTACAAGCAATTTGCAGATGCGACCTTTTGTGTCGGCCCGGTATTCTTCGGCCTCCGGAGAGAAAACAATGCACGGGCGGCTGGTTGCCACTAAAGGCAAGTGGGGATCGTTGTTGTCGGTCACGTATTCCGCTTTTGACCATCTTCGGATGGGGAAGGATGGTCCGGAAGACTATTTGCGATCATGGTATGCCGAAGGAAGATCTTTCAATGGCGCTGATAAGGTCATTGTCAATCCGAATCCCGAAGTCCAAAGAAATACAGCATACAACCAACTGAGCCTTATGGCAAAGTTGAGGTATCGTCCGAATTCAAAACTGGATGTTACTTTTGGAGCCATGCACAGTGCCACCGGAAATGTTCCTCGCTACGACAGACTCATTGTCACAAAAAATGGACTTCCCCGATATGGAGAGTGGTATTATGGACCTCAGAAATGGAATTTTTTTACATTTCAAACAGGATGGTATCCTGAAAATCAATGGTTCGACAGGTTAAATATCCTGACAGGATTCCAAAGATTCAGGGAAAGCCGTCATGACAGAAACTGGAACGATCCAATTTTGTACCACAGATCAGAGCTTGTCGATGTGGGAAGCCTGAACCTCGATTTCGAAAAAAAATTCTCAGGTAAATATTTTTTATCCTATGGTTTGGAGTTGACAGCCAACAAAGTCAATTCAGCCGGAGAATCAGAGAACCGCATGTCAGGCACAAAAATGCCTGTGACACCAAGATATCCCGATGGATCGTTATATGAAACCTTCGCGGCTTACATGTCAGGGGAATCTCAAATTAGTGATGTCAGATTTACTGGTGGTTTAAGGTTTACACTGACCCATCTGAAAGGCAGTTTTGAATCAGGCCTTTATGAGTTTCCGTTTAAAGGTTTTAAAATGACACACCCGGCATTGGCCGGTAATGTTGGTATGCTATGGAACCCGGATCCCGAATGGCAGATCTCGCTAAATGGCTCTACCGGATTCAGAAGTCCTAATATTGATGATATTGGAAAAGTGTTTGACTCAGAACCTGGCAATGTGGTGGTTCCAAATCCTGAACTTAAACCAGAAATGGTTTATAACCTGGAAGCAGGGGCTACATGGATGAGCGGAGAAAAATCACGAATCGAACTCAATATTTTCAGAACATGGCTCGATAATGCCATGGTCAGGCGACCATTTTTATTCGACGGGAGCGATACCATCTTTTATAATGGTGTTCCCAGTAAGGTTGAGGCGTTGGTAAATACCGATCATGCCAATTTGTATGGGGCAAGTTTGGGTATAAAACTCAACTTGTTGGCCGACCTGATTCTCATGAGCCAGACAACCTTTATTCATGGTAAAGATTCTGATGGACTTCCTCTCAGGCATATTCCTCCTGTTTATGGTTCAACCGGATTGGTCTATGAAAAGGAGCGGTGGTATGTCAGGTTCAACATGCAATATAACGGTTCAGTTTCCAATGACAGACTTGCAGAAGAGGAGAAAGATAAGCCTTATTTGTATGTCCCTGACAAGGAAGGATTACCCTATTCGCCGGCCTGGATGACAATGAACTTTGCAGCCAATTACCGTCTTTCACAAAACCTGGTTGTATCACTTGGCATCGATAATATCCTTAATAAAAGGTATCGACCTTATTCTTCGGGAGTTGCTGCAGCTGGCCAGAGCTGGATTTTTTCGGCTGTGATAGACCTTTAAGGCTTCATGACAGGATATACGGAATTAGTATCTTGGTTGCAATTTTATAACACTCTCTTTTTTGTTGGAATTCATATTAACAGGATGAGTGAAATTTCCTATTTTTAAATAAAAATAAACCATGATCGAGAATAACCGGCTTGGTAAAACCTTTGGGCCTCAACTTTCTTTTTCTGGATGGATTCTTTTAATATTTGGAGTGTTATTCATTACAGATTTTATGGGAATGGTTCTGGTGGTAGTTGGATTGTTTCTGGGTTCCATGGCAGATGGTGTTTTAATTGATGCCGATCAAAGAAAGATCAAAAGATATTCGTCACCATTTGGGCTTAATTTTCCAGGTCGATGGGAAGAGATAGGGACACATGCAGGTCTTGTCATAATCCCATTTCGAAAGGAATATGCCGTATTAAGCCGTTCGAACAGAAGGAATACCACCATCACGTCAGATTTCAGGATTTTTCTGACCTGCTCAAACCACAAACCTCGTTATGCAATTAAAGCGTGTCCAACCAAAGAGGAAGCGGTTTTGGAGGCAGAAAAACTTTCAGGATTACTTCATGTCCCAATCATGAAAATTGCATAAATGGGTATATTCTAACCAATAACCAAAAATAATCCGATGAAAACAACCTTGTATTTAGTCATTTTAGGTCTAATTGTGTCTCTTGGCGATAGCCTGTACGGACAAGACAACAACGATTGGAATGGATGGAGGGGACCCGAAAGGGATGGCCGCGTAACTGGTTTCATCGTTCCTGAATCATGGCCGGGTCAATTAAACAAGTCATGGCAGGTAGTTGTCGGACTCGGTGATGCTTCCCCCGTGTTGTACCAGGGGAAAATTTATTTGCATACCCTTAAAAACGCTGCAGAGTTAGCGCTTTGTATCGATGCGAATACCGGAAGGATTATCTGGGAAGAGATCAATAATCCTGCACCTGAAGTAACCGGTGGAGCTTCAAGCCATCCCGGACCACGCAGCACACCGGCAATAGCTTATGGGAGGGTTTATAACCTGGGAGCCGGAGGACATTTTACCTGTAGGGATGCATTGACTGGATCCTTGGTATGGCGAAATGATGAATATAAGGATGAGGTACCCCAGTTTTTTGTTGCATGCTCTCCATTGGTTGTCGACAACAAGGTCATCGTACACCTGGGTGGCCGGGAAAGCGGAACGGTTGTAGCCTTTTCAGCTTCTGACGGATCGAAAATCTGGGAATTAACAGGAGAATCGAGCACCTATTCCTCTCCTTTATTGATGCAGAGTTATGATAACCTGTTGGTGGTGCAGGGCGAAACCGACCTGTTGGGGATTTCATTAGACAAGGGAGAATTGCTTTGGAAGTATTCAACTCCAACAATTCAAAGATTTTATAACTCTTCCACCCCTGTCATTCAAGAGAATGCTATTTATATCGCCGGTCAGGGCTCAGGTATGAGAGCACTAGGAATTGAAAAGCAAGGCAATGGCTTTGGCGTGACTGAGAGATGGGCTAATCCGGAAATTGGAGTGTCTTTCAATACGCCTGTTTTAAAGGATGGTTTTCTTTATGCCAATGAGGCACGCTTTGGAAATATTTTCTGTGTAAATGCACAATCCGGAACTATTGCATGGATTGATACGACAAAGCATAATCGGTTTGCCTCAGTGCAGGATTTGGGAACTGTCATGGCAACCTTACCTGCCACGGGACAACTTATCTTTTATAAACCGGATCCATCTGCATATCAGGAAATAATTGCATATAAGGCTGCTGAAACTGAAGTATATGCACACCCTGTTTTTTTCGGTAGAAGGATTTACGTTAAGGACAAAGAAAACCTGACCTGCTGGGAGTATTGATTCGCAAACTTCATTGTCTGGTCAATTCTTATTTTTTCTTATTGCCAATTTGAGGACTTGTCTCCCTGAATAAATTTTGATTTTCCCTTTAACATCATAACTTTTCCCTCATATTGCCGTTTTACAGAAACTATGTTGATAGTTCTATAGGATTGGCAATTCCCTTTCCGGTGGGATACAATTTTGCACCAGATCGATGTCAATTTTTCCTTGCAAATGCGGAAGACCATTTCGTGGCTGCATTTAATTAAGTTGCCTGTAGATCTGCATTGTGAGATATTATTGGGAAAATATTCGGGGAGGAGCCCGGACTGAAGTGAATGCAAGCATGAGAATACTGATTTTTCTATTGGCTGTTTTATTGACAACTGGTACAATAGAGGCCCAACCCAAGCGAGGCGGAAAGGTAAAACGAAAATACCGCCAGGTCGAAGCGGTCAGGCAAGATCTACCAGAGGTATTTGTCCATGGCCGGGTCCTGAACCAGGATCGGATGCCACTTGTTGGTGCGACCGTTACTGTACCCGGAATGAGAATTGGTGTACACACAAATGGCGATGGACGTTATTTCCTTCGTGGTCTTCCAACCGGCAAAGTCTCAATCATGGTATCCTATACGGGTTACAAAACAAAGATCATTGACTATTATCTGCAAGAGGGGAATAATGATGTATATTTTACCCTCGATAAGGACAGAGTAGCACTGGAGGCAGCGCCTGTAACCCTTCAGGTTTTGGAACAACACCTTCTTGATATTCCTGCTTCTGCAACAACTTTCAGTAAAACTTTCTCTGAAAGCAACAATTTTCGTCAGTTAACCGATTATCTTCAGTTTGTGCCGGGTTTACTTTCTTTGGACGCAGAGCCGGTACAGCCATTTTATTCAGTCCGAGGCATTCGTGGAAATGGGTTTAGTCCGGAAAATTCGCCGGCAGTCGCTTTTCGATTGAACGGCGTTCCCATAAACAGGGGCATATGGATGCCCTCCCGTATGTTTGATATGGAACGGGTTGAAGTGATGAACGGACCTGCAGGAACCCTGTATGGCGCGGATGCATTTATGGGTGTTGTTAACATGGTTACACGAAAGCCTGAACCTGGTTTTTCAGGTTTCGCTTCGGCTTCTTCTGGGGCTTATGGCTGGAGAGAGGCTGAGGGGGCCATGAATATCCCCATATACAAGAATTTTGTAGTTGCTCGGGCATCAGGCATTTATTATAGTCAGAACGGCAACATTGAAAACAGCACCGGAGAAAATCTGAACGGAGCAAATATGGCAGCTGGCCGGGTAATGTTGAGGATAAACCCTTTTTACCGAACACGGATTGAACTGGAGTTTAATTACCAGAATGACCGACATTCCGGGATTGCCTGGGTAAGTAAAAGTATGCCGGAGAGTGAAATAGAAAATGATATTTTCAATACACCCGTTTCGACCGATTGGGGAGAACTTCCAGGAACCCAAAGAGAGGCAATGGGCGGCTCTCTGCAACTACGACATTATAAAAATGAAAATAACTATCTCACCACCATAAGCTCATGGTCGAATGGAAATATGAAGTTACACCGTGACGGAGATGGTATTTTTGTTCCGGTTATTGGAATTTCGGAGAGCCAAAATGTGAGGCAGCTTATGCAAGAGATCCGTTATAATTTTTCCCGCCGGAGCAGGACCAACGGAATAGTGGGAGCCAAGTACCTCAATGAGGAGCTTGACCATACGATTGATAAGCAGTTTAATGAACAATTCCTTGGTCGGCTCTATTTGAATCAACCAGTCATTGACGGTGATGGAACTATTTCCCCGCTCCTTGCTTTCCCAAACGATTCAACGCTTGGAATCCTTTCAGGGGCTGCCTTACCGATAAATCATAAAGAGGGAAATGAGTATCTCTCTTCGTTTCAGTCATTGGAATTGTTTGCTGACGCAGCTTTCAGAATCAGGCCGAGGCTGACTTTTACAGCTGGCATTCGCGGTACTGCAGGCATACTGAATGTTTCGGGTGATGCATATAATTCAGGTGGAGAACCATCAGTTATCGGCAAAATTGGTCCGACTGCACCAGGCCTGGAATATAAAACAGGAAGCAGGCCTGAAGTTATAAGGAGGTTTGTCTCTCCTTCCCTGAGAGTTGGTCTGAAACATGATTTCAACAGTATTTCCAACGTTTTTCTGGGTTATTTTTACAACAAGCGGTTGCCGGTTGTTAGGTATGAAAGCTCTGGTTTTCCTATTGAGCCTGTCGCTGAAAAGATACAAAGCATGGAAGCCGGTTTCAAAGCTTCGGTTCTGCACCGGTTCTGGTTTGATGCCACCTTTTTCTATCAAATGTATGGTGACTTCATAACGGCTGTGATGGACTCAACCTCAAACGCTTATGTTGCAAAAGATTCAGGAAGGGCCAACGGATACGGAACAGAGTTAAAGATCAGGGCCGCTATCCTCAAGGGAATTGATTTTAATGGGACATACTCCTATCTGAATTCAACAATTGGAAAAGAGGACCGAAATGGGAATATTCAGGAACTACAAAGCCATCAGTTTGGTTTTGCACCTAAGCATGCCTTTGATGCGGGAATATCGGGTCGAATTGATCTGGCACACGATATCATGGTTTTCGTGAATCCTGCATATTCCTGGAACAGTGGGTATTGGTTTGATGAAATGAATCTTTTGGGCTTGAATCAGGAAAGTTATGGAATATTCAATTTAGTGGCAGGCATAGAATTGAGCCAGCCTTCTATCGTTTTTTCAGCTTCGGCATACAATATCCTGAATGACAGGTATGTGAAAAGTGTTGACCGGAGCAGTGAACATTTTGGATTTGTTACTTATGTGCCTGGTTCTCCAAGAATATTGGGTTTAAAAATCAAATGGGATTTTTAAACCCTTATCAGGCTGGCAACCAGATCTATCCAACCTGGCTGGTTATTCAGACTTTCGACCAGCTGTATTTTTTCTCCGCCATGTTTTTCGAAAAGTTCCTGGTATTCGACCCCGATCTCGTGGATGGTCTCCAGACAATCAGTAACGAAAGCAGGAGCAGCCACCAGAATTTTTTTGGCACCTTGCTTTGCCTTATCAATGATGGTCTCGTCTGAGAATGGTTCCAGCCAATTGTTGTCAAGACGCGACTGGAAAGAAGTAGTATACCGGTGTGGTTCCAGGTTAAGCGATGAAGCAAGTTTTCTTGTTGTTTCATAACAGGTAGCCTTGTAACAAAACCTGCCGTGATCGGGGAGAGACTCTGCACAAATACAATGCTTTGCGTCGATTCCCGGATGAGTTTTGTTAACTTGGCTATTTGGTAGACCGTGATAAGAGAAAATGATGTGGTCGAAGGTGTTTAAATCGTATTGGGCAATCCTATCCCTGAATAATTCGATAAACCTGGGATCATCATAAAACTGCCCAACAAACCTTACCTCGGGTATGACGTACCATTTTTTTACAATTTCCATAACCCGTTGATAAACGGTTCCGGTTGTTGAAGAGGCATAATGCGGGAAAAGTGGGAAGATTACAAGCTTTCGGTAACCTTTTTTTTCAATGATTCCCAATAAGTCTTTCAGGTTGGGATTGGCATAACGCATGGCCAGAAAAACATCGTATTCTTCGCCAAGGTTGATTTGTAGTTTGCTTTTCAATGCCTCACTCAGGATGATCAGGGGTGATCCTTCCGGGGTCCAGAGTTCGCTGTATAGTTTGGCAGATTTGGGGGCACGGAAAGGAACGATAATTCCATTGACCAGAAGTTTCTGTGGCACCAAAGGGAGGTCAATTACTCTTCTGTCATTCAGGAACTGGAACAAATAGCTTCGGACATGACTCACTGATGGGGAATCGGGGGTTCCGACATTTACCAGTATAACTGCGGTCTTTTCTGAATTCATCATGACTTGGGGCGATTTGGTTTTTTAAAGAGAACCTTATTCCAAATTATCTTTCGGCAAATTGTTCAGCAATTGTCCTGCCTTGTTTAATCCGGTCGGCCATTCCAATGCCATCACGGATATTACCGGCCAGTGTCAGCCCAGAATACGCCGTTTCAATTTTCCGGATTGCTTCCAGCCGCGCGCCAGATTCTGGTCCGTATTGAGGAATGGCATATTCGTACCGATGGATTTTCAAAAGGTCGGGTTTAAATTCATTCAATTGCATCATTGATTTAATTTCTCTTTCGATGATCGAAACAATTTGTTCATCCGAAAGTTCAGCAATTTCAGGTCTTCGCATACCTCCCATAAATACTGCCATAAGCGCCCCACCCTCAGGTGCTCTCCCTTTTAGGAATGAAGAGATAAAGAGTGCCCCCAATATATCACGTTTTTCAACGAAGGGTACGAGTCCGCCAAATGCCTTTAGAGATTGGCCATTCCATTTACTGAAACCTATCGATACCTGAGCTACCTTGGCGTATTTCAGTTGTGCAATCCGCTTTAAGTCATCAGTGTCGGCAAATGGAATTACCGAGCCTAGTGCATGAGCTCCTATGGTAGAGATCACATGAGTGAAATGTGAATATGACTCTTTTCCGGTAGAAACTGAATATTGGTTATTTTCAATGGGGATGACGGTTAGATGATCGCAATTCAGGATGATATTTCCGTCCTCAATTTTATTGACCAGGGCATCGATCAGATTATGAAGGCCATTTTTAACCGAAAATATTTCTTTGGTGGCTTTCTTGTCTCTATCGGACTTTGGCTCTTTTGCTTTTTTAAACGAACCTTTTATAAAACTACCGTAATTTTGTTCGAGATTGTAAAGTTTAGGAAGGGCATATTTCGGAACCAGGTGGGCCGGATCACCGGCGTAGATGCCGAGGATGAAAGGGTCAATAGCATAGTGAAGAAAACTTGTTCCCATACGCCGAATAACCAGTTGGGCCAGGGTTTCTTCAGGATTGTTTCCCTTAGGTTTGAAGGGTTCGGCCAAAATCCTGAGTTTATCCGAAACAGTAAACAATGGGGTTGAAACTGCTGAAAAAAGTCCTGAAGGAAGAGGTTCCCAGCGATTTCCTTTCCAGATCCAGCGGGTTTTTGCTGCCTGGTCGGCCACTTCAAGTTCACAAAGGGGGTATAACTCCTCCAGAAGTTCAACTGCTTCGGGATTTCCCAAAACGCCGGTATTAGGTCCGGATTCGTATATGAATCCATTTTCGTTGTGCGTCTGTATGACTCCGCCAGGCTTAGTGCCTTTTTCGAAAATAGTAACACTATGTCCTTGCTTTTTTAGGTAATAAGCTGCAGTCAGGCCTGTGAGTCCGGCTCCAATGACAGCGATGTTGGGTTTAATATACATAGTTATAATGCTTTTGAAAATGTTTTGCCTGCCTGTCCCAGAGCTGGATCGAATGAGGCTGCGATATTCCTGACAAAGAATCGGCCCAGTTCGGTAACTGTTACGCCTTCGTTTGAGGAGGTCAATAATCCATCCTCATGAAAGATTGAAAGCTGTTCTTCATCGTAACGGATCAATTTGAACACCTCACTATCCTGTAGATTAAACTTTGTGGCAGTATCTTTCCATGAAATGAAATAATTGCACATGATTTCATTGATGACATGTCGGATTAATTTCTGGTGTGAAGTTAGTAAATAGCCTTTCTCGGTTGTAAACCTGCCTTCAGAAATGGCCTGAATATAACTGTTAACGGTCTTTGCATTCTGGGCATAAGCGCTTTCGAGCTGACTGATGCCGGTTGTACCGAAAGCGTATACTTGGCCAGTGGTTTCGCGGGTACAGTATCCCTGAAAGTTGCGGTGTAATGTTTTGTTATTAAGGGAGATGGCTAATTCATCATCGGGTCGGGCGAAATGATCGAGTCCAATGGGGGTATATCCGTTTCTCTTCATCATTTCGTAGGTGTTCTCGAACATCCTAAGCTTTTCGGAAGGGCCAACCAGGCCTGCCTTCTCAAGTATCGCCTGTGATTTTTTGATATTTGGAACATGGGCATATGAAAAGGTCACCATACGGTCGGGTCCGATTGCGAGGGCTTTTTCGATCGTCTTCTCAAAGGAAGCAACAGTCTGGTGGGGCAGGCCATAAATAAAATCAAGGTTGACTTTTGCTTTTCCTGATCCTTGTATCTGTTTTACAAAATCGTCAATAGGAATAGACGGAATTTCACGGTTTACCGTATTCAGTACGTCTTCCAAGAAGTCCTGTACACCAAGGCTGATGCGGTTGAATCCCAAAATAATCAGGCTGTCGACATATGCATGGTCGAGATGGGCAGGATTGCATTCAATGGCAATTTCGGGAGAATCAATAAATGTGAAATTTTCGCGAAGCAATTCCATGATTCCGGTAATCTGCGGAATGTTCAGGCTGTTGGGAGTACCTCCCCCCCAATGGACCTGGCTGACCTTGCGGGTTGGATCAAGCAACGGCCTGACCATTTTGATCTCTTGTTTGAGAGCTTCCAGATATTTGCTCTTCATTGTCTCATTTCGCGTGATATGCGTGTTGCACCCGCAGTAATAACATAACTGGGGACAAAATGGGATATGAATATAGATTGAGATATTTTGCTGATCATCTTTATTTGATCTGATGACCGATTCCCTGAAATCTTTTTCTGTAAATTCCTTCCCGAAGAAATTAGCCGGAGGATAGCTGGTATATCTTGGAACTGGGACGTTATATTTGTCGACAAGGTATTCTGGAATATTAATCACGTTCATAGAATTTTTCACGGTATAACGAATATAAAAGTATGATGATGACTACACCAAGAACCATCTCACCAAAAAATAGTCCACGGTAGGTAAACGTATCTGCAATTTTTCCGCTTGAAACGGAAATGATGAGGCTGCTCAGGTGGGTAAGAACAATCTGGACCGTAAAGTCGGTTCCTTCTTTGCCTTTACGGACAATACCCATTGATAAGGTATAGATGAAAACCGACGACATGGCATATGCTGCCCATAGGAAAACGATTCCAATATATACCAGATATGGGGGATGGGATGTGAATGTAAGCCAGGTAAAGTAGGCTGCCACCAAAAAATTGATAACCGGCAGTATCAGCAGGGTTTTTTTGAGGCCCTTCTTCCTGATAAACATACCTGCCGGTATGGTCATCAGGGCACCAGTTCCCGTACCGACAATCCCAACAATAAACCCGATTTTTTTTACTGAATACCCCAGGTCAACCAGGTACGGTTTGAGCATAGTGAGAATCCCTATGATCCCTGCATAGAATAACATCAACAGTATAATATGCCTCCATATTCCCTTTTGATTAAAGAAATGGGCAAAATCGAGCCATGAGACCTTTTTCTTAGACTCATGGTGAATTCTTTGTGCGGAGGCCTTGTAAAAGGTTACAGGAATCAGGGCAATCAACACGAGCCCTGCAAGTCCAAAAAGAAGGTTCGACCAACCGTAGTAATGGTAAATAACCAGCAAGACACCACTACCTACCATAGTACCCAGGAAATTTCCAGCCGATTGCATACTGTTGCCCAGGCTACGCTCTTCCTTTTTGAGCGAAAGAATGGCAAAAGCATCGGTTGCAATATCTTGGGTAGCCGATGCCGTAAAGGCAATAACCATCATAACCACGATGGTCATGAAATCTGTCTGGAGGTCCAGGAATGCTATGGCAACAATCACAATGGCGTAGAAGATTTCAGATCCCAGGATCCATCTTCGGTAATGCCGCAGATTTTGGCTTGTATGATCAATAAATGGAGCCCAGAAAAACTTGGCAATCCAGGGGAGTTTGATCAACTGTAGATAACCGATCGACTCGAGAGAATAATTTTCCATTCGCATGATGACAGGCACCACTGTGGAAAAGAAACTCATCGGGATTGATTGAGCCAGATAAAGGTTGAGCAGTGTAAAATACTTGCTGAATTCTTTTTTAAACATGATTCTTTTTTAGAACATAAACTTGAGGCTGATCCCCATAGATGATGGTTTGCCTATTTGGACATAAGCATTGTTCAAGGCTGTGAAATAGAATGAATTATACGTTTCGTTTAGCATGTTTTTCCCCCAAAAAGCCAGTTCGGCATTTTTATGGGTTAATGTAATGCGACTGTTCAGCAGTCCATATTCTTCCTGCCAGGCCGAGTTATCCTCATGCCAGTAGTGCTTTCCAAAGAGCTGGTAAACCGAATAAAGACGTATGTTTTGCAAAAATTTACGGTTGACATTGATAGTGTAATTTCCTCCCATGCTTGCAGTCCTTTTCGGTACGTATGGCAAATAATTGCCACTGTAATCCAAAGTCTGGCTTCGTACATACTCCACAAATTTTGCTTTGTTGTACCCGGCGGTAGCCCAAATCTCAAGGTTGGTTACCGGCACTGCCTTGATTTCCAGTTCAACACCATTGCTTTCCGATCTGCCTGCATTTTTCAGCATGGAACCTTGTCCTGAAGGCACTGGCTGGTAGATTTGCTGGTTTTCCCAATCGATCATAAACACTGCAAGGTTGGTGAAAAGTTTGTTGTTAAGAAAGCGAGCCTTCAGACCGGCTTCATAATTCCAGCTGCTTTCAGCCTTAAAAGATCTGTCCTCCTCGCGTTCAAACGTACTGTTGAAACCTCCGGCATTATATCCCTTGGCAATTGTAATATAGGGGGTGAAGCTGTTGGATATGTTGTACTGTAATGCCAGTTTGGGTAATACCTCAAATGATTCGGTGTCGCTCTGTACATCTTCAATCTGGGTTGAAGCTCCGAGGAGTTTTCTATAATGTTGGTAGTCGAGTGTTGCTTTTTCAAAATCGACCCGGATACCACCAATGATTGAAAGCCCTCCAAACTTAAGGGTAGATTGGTGAAAGAATGCAAG
Organism: Prolixibacteraceae bacterium UBA5740; assembly: GCA_002419285.1. GTDB lineage: Bacteria > Bacteroidota > Bacteroidia > Bacteroidales > Prolixibacteraceae > UBA1413. The sequence goes on from DIFU01000085.1 coordinate 13,144, forward strand.
TCCGGAGTTACCATTGTTGTAATCTTTGCTTACAACAAGTTCTCCTGGAAGCTTTTGAGCTGCCTGTAATACGGTACCATAAGTAACATCAACGGTCTTGTCAAGCGATTGGTGAAACCCAAACACACCGAAGAGCCATTCATATCTTTCCTTTTCGTAAGACTGTATAGAAACTTCCTGAGCAATCATGTTTTGTTTTTGCCATTGCATCACATAATACATGTCACGTTCCGTAAAATCCTGGTCAATGTCCTGTTCATCATCCATGTACTGATAGCTGGTCACTGCCCTGAGACGATATCCCGCTGCGTTATATTCAACATTTAAACCATTGGACACCAAAGTTCTCTCATAGCCACTTACATGGTCGTAATTAATGTCTTTTGCTTTTTGCTCTGTTTTGTCATAAATGGCATAGGGATATCCGCCCTGGTCGTTGTTTTCGAACTGGAAGTTATACTGCATTCTCAAATTATCGGTTGGAGTATACAACAACTTGATACGGCCTGAGTAGCTATTGAGTTTATCAACGGCTTCACCGTTGTGTACGTTGCTATAAAACCCTCCGTTATGGAGTTGGTTGAAATTTAACATCAGGGCCAAGTCTTTTGATAGAGGCTGATTGTGCAAGAGACTGGTGTTAACCTGGTTGTAGTTTCCGTATGAGAACTTGACTGCAGTGTTCCGGTCGTCTGATGGTTCAGCTGTAAAAATATTCACCAGCCCTCCCATGGTATTTCTGCCATATAGGGTCCCCTGGGGTCCTCTGAGAACTTCAATGCGTTCGAGATCAAAGAAATCAAAATTAAATGCAGATTTCTCGAAGTAGGGGATATTGTCGACATACAGACCAACAGAGGGGGTATTGATACGGGTTCCTATTCCACGGATATATACTGGGGATGTTAGCTTGGAACCGTAATCGGGCATAAAGAAATTTGGGATCAGACCGCTGATATCCGGAAGGGAACCTATCTGGTAATTTTCCAGAATGCGTGCAGGCATCATTGTTGCAGCCGCCGGAATCTGGAATATATTGCTGTTGTATTTTGGAGACCGGATGGTAATTTCATCGATATTCAGATTCCTGATCTTGGCAGTATCTGCTTCAGGCTCGTAAATATCCTGGGCATAACCCTTGGAAAAAATGAGCAATGTAATGGTAAGAATATACAGGGATTTCATACAAAGATCTTTTAAAATGTTATTTCATGTAATTGACTTGGCTCGTTTTCAGACGAGCCTTAAGCAAATAATGTTAACAGCTTGCATCCTATTTGCCTTGTAGAATGGGGTTTTTACCAGTGTTAGCCGTAAAACCGGTACTTTTACCAAATTTTTCCAAAGTAAGCTTTAAACAATCTGCTGTTTTTTGATATCCATCATCAATTATTCCCAGACTGTTGTGATCCAGGGTAATGTTGTGCATATCAGCCAGATGTAGGCCTAAAGCTTTTCACTTAAAATGAAACAGGTGCAATTAGCATTATGGCCGATAAGATCATGAAAAAATAGGGGGAGGGCGATTAAAAAGATTGTATGAAAATTCAGTTACAATGCCTGGTGGATCAGGCGGCAAACAGACCACTGTTGAAACATGGTTGACTACATCCGAAATTTTGCCTGACTCCAGGGCTACCCAGTAATCAATCGATTCTGAAATTGTCAAACCGAAACTGGCATCGTAATCCTGCACCCATTCATAATTTCCGGTATCAATGGGTTTGGGAATATCATTGATATTGCCGGATGACGGGGCAGTAAAAAGAAAATAAACGGCATAGAAGAAAACCATTATAACATAAGGCATATGTGTGGTAAATATTCCGAATGTAAACATGATTGAACCGTTTGAGATAATCCTTTTTAAGGATTTGGTGCCAAAACTAAAGAAAAATTCAATAAGTCAGATGTCTACATGTTTTAAAGCATTGATAATTCATCGCTGGCTGAATATTGAAAAAGTTTTTTTTAGGTTGCCCGCTCATGATTCAGTTAATTTTTTGGATGTCAGGAATTGTATTTAGGACAGTAATTTATATTTATTCTAAGATAAAAATGCGGGTATTTGAGTTACATTTACTACTGAACGAAACCTGACGAGGGCTTATTTAAAAAGCTGACTATAAAAACCTGGTGTTTAAACTTTACCATGAATTTTGTTGAAGAGAAAGATCTTCGATGGTTTGCGGCGATTTTATTAATATTTAAGGTACCATATTCCTGATATGACAAACAAACGAAGTCCAGCTGACAATGTGGGAGTTTGGATAGCGCTTCTGATATATTCCTTGTGGCTTGGGCACCTTGTGTTTGCCCTCGCCTATGCGACCCTTGAATGGAGATCTTTCTGGCTTTGGGTTCATATTTTTGTACAGGGATATTTGTTTACAGGCTTATTTATTACGGGTCATGATGCTATGCATGGGACAGTTTGCAAGAACCGCAGGCTGAATGACTTCATTGGTTGGGTTTCCACGCTTTCTTTTGCCTTTTTATCTTATAGCATATTGAGGAAGAACCATTATTTACACCATCAATTTCCTGCCTCGGAGAAGGATCCGGATTTTCACCCGCACAGCAATAATGTGCTGTTTTGGTGGGTGCGGTTTATGAAACATTATACAACATGGTGGCAACTTGTGTTGATGGCTGTGACATTCAATATATTGCTGATATGGTTTTCTGTTCCTCAACTGCTCTTGTTTTGGGTTGTTCCTGCATTTCTCGGGACTTTTCAGCTGTTTGTTTTTGGAACCTATATCCCTCATCGAAGACCACATACAGAACAAATGGGTATTCACAGGGCACGTACTCTACCCAAAAACCATTGGATAGCAATGTTGACCTGCTATTTTTTCGGATATCACCGGGAACACCATATCCGTCCCACAATTCCATGGTGGAAGTTGTATTCGGCAAAAGATCCTGGATTTCCTATTGTATAACTTACCTTTTATAATCATAGAAAGATCAGGCATGACTTATTATGTCATAAATGGAAAGTAGCCATTCTCGTCTGTTTAATAGAGCTTTTCAAGCCGTACCCCCACAAAATAGTGTTTTAGTATCTGGTCATAGGAATAGCCCTTTTCCCCCATCACTGCCGCGCCAATCTGACACAAGCCTGAACCATGACCCCAACCTGCCCCGCGAAGGATAAATCTGCCAGGTATGCCATTATCGATTTCGTCGTAATCAACCACAAATGCTGAACTGTAAAGATGCGTTTCGGACAACCATTTTCTTATTTCCAGTTCTTTGCCAACAATGAGGTTTTTTTCGGTTCCTACTATTTTGAGTCTTATGATCCGGCCAGATTGGCCTCTTTCCAAGGGTTCCAACCTAAGGATATTACCAAAGTTTATCCTGGATTTTTTGGTTAGGAGTTCTGATAATTCCAGTTGGGAATATTGGATTGTCCACCTGAAAAAATCGGATGTTTTTTGGTCAAATGAAGGCAATACCTGGGAAAGGATTTTAATATCAGACGTATTGCAGAACGCCTTTGGCGAGAAAAGGATCCATTCCCTCGCATTTTCCTCCATTGTAAGTTTTTGTTTTGGAGATGACCCAAGAGGCTCTTTGTCGGCGATTGCAACTAAATAAGGCTTATGGAGAGGTTCCCAATTGTTCTCAAAATTCTCAGATATACCTCCGCAACATTTTGAGAACCGGGCATCACATATCTCATCGTTATATTTCAAAATCTCACCCATTGTATCATCAATGGCACTTGTTACGGTTGACGAAATAATCTTGGTGATACCGTGGTATCGTTGACAATGATCATCGGCACAAACATCAAAGTTTTGATGGTCTTCCCTGTCGTACCATCTTATGTGCTCTGACTCTGTGCTGGTTTGAGATTTGTAATCCGAAATATTGCCGGCAATTTCCTTCTTTTTATTAATCTGTGCAATCAACCAACTGCGGGAAATAACTGCATGGGCTTTAAGTAATTCGGCTGAGCTGTTTGGGTTCATCTCTGAGGATATGACACTTTTCAGGTAATCCTCGAGGTGGATCGTATTGATCACCTGAATGGTATCCTGTTCGATCAGGAATCGTATACCACCCGTGAAGCGCTGATCTTCTTTTTGCTCCCAATGAAAGTCTATGCCAATGGTAACCTCTTTTAATAGGAAGGAGTTAGTCCTGAACACAGGTAGCAGAATGATCTCTTCTTCTGAAATGGTCAGAAAACTCTGGCCTTGCAAGATCATTTTTCCTTTTCGTAATTCGATAGTGTATGCTCCTTGAGGTATGATGTTGGTACCAACCCGGTAACCAGTTTCAAGAATGAATTCAATGTGGGTGGCTTTCATGATACCCACATGTAGAATGGGTTGTTTGTTCATGTCAGGGTTTTAATTTGTTCTGTCAGGGTGTGGAATTCATCGTTTCCGATTGAAACCTGATGGTAGATGCTGTGAATGTTCTCTTTGCTAATTTTGAAAAAGTCTTCTTCCCTCGGAAGTATCAACAGACCTGCCATTTCCACTGCAGCCGGACTTACAAGAATCTTCTCGAATTCATCGGCATAATATTCAGACGGCCTGCCTGTCCTTCTTGGGATTAAAACGATGTGCCAGACCCCTGACTTGAAGTATCCGAGCAAATTAAGCATAGGTTCAGGCCCTGACTGGGATGGTTCGAGTAACCTGATTACCTTTTTTAAGGTATCTGCGAGGATCTTTTCCTCGTCTGATTTGAGTATCAACATCTTTCTCAGGTAATCATGGATGGCGTATACCTCCACTTCGGGGCGAAAAAAAATGCGTTCTGATTTATCTGCCAAAAGGGAGGGCAACTCATCTTCGATGGGGAGGAAGTCCCTTATGCCTGCTTGAAAATGAAAATGATCAGGGGCAGAAGCTCCGCATTCAGGGCCATTGTAAAGAACTGTAAAATCCTGAAGATCCCTGGTCAGGTGAAGAAAATCCTGAATATGATCTTCTATCAGCTGGGGAATGTGTTTCAGGGTAGGGATAGTCAGGTGATATGGGAAAATCGGATATGGATTGCATAGGATGATAAATTCGTCGCCATAAGGGATTCCATTTTGCTCCTCTGGGCGGTTTTCATTACAAAGAAAACAGGGGCGTGCTTGAATTGACTGAATTCCCGTATCGGCTGCGGAAGATCTGATTCTTTCAGGGTTAAATTGACAATCTATTCTGAAATGGTCAAAGTCGAAGCTGGTTTTTCTAATCTGTTTCAGAGATCTGTAATTGCTGGAGGCCAGTTTCCAGTTGGCTTTCTGATGATTCACCAAAGCTACCGATAAGACAGATAGATTATAGGTTTTGCCGTATTTTCGCAGGTCACTGATGGAAACGTTTGTCATGTTAGGTGGTTTTGAATAATGAAACGACGTACCCTATGAAAAGATTGCACGGGAAATAATCTACAATTTAATAATGACTGGTTCCGTCAATGAACTTTCATTGTTTAACCGGTCAAGTGCTGAGATTCGTACTTCATAATCTTTCTTTTTACCACTTTTTCGGTTAAACTGGACAGCTTTTAGATGGGTATATTGCACAATGAATGTAGGATCATGGGAATCAAAGGGTCGGCCAACTTCATTCAGATAGATGAGATACTTTTCTCTGTCAATAGCTGTGGAGGCTGAATTGCCGGACTGCCACTGAACCTTTCTTCCCGATACTTTTACCTTTATGGGAGTATGAGGCTGATTTACAGGTAGCCAGGGCATGGGAGGTATCAAGGCAGGTAACCGGTAGATTCTGGTTTTCAGGCTATCCTGAAACCCCAGCAGGTCTCTTTTGAAATGAATGCTGCTGAAATAGGCACTTCCGGTTACTCTGTCAAATTTCCTGAGCAGATCAATTTGTCCGGGTAATTGCCTCGGCTGATTCCATGCTGCGATTGTTGAACCACCGCCAACCTTATAAGGTGCTTGTCCAATATATAAACCTTTACCGTATGCATTTCTGTTCCACCATCGTACCAATGTTTCGAAATCGGCAGCAGTGTGCCCCATTTCCCAATATATCTGCGGTATTACATAGTCTATCCAGCCTTCCCTGAGCCATTTACGGATATCCGCAAATAAATCGTCATAATTGGTCACTCCTGCCCTGGTATCTGACCCTTCGGGGTCGGATGCCCGGTTTCTCCATACACCGAATGGACTGATGCCAAATTTTACCCAAGGTTTAATGGCCTTGATGGTATCGCTGAGGGTTTTAATCATGATGTCCACATTCTCCCTGCGCCAGTGATCCTTAAGCTCTGGGCTGAAGGCCCTGTTGTAGCGTACAAAGGATTGGTGGTCAGGAAAAGTTTCCTTTGTGGGGTAAGGATAGAAGTAATCATCAAAATGAATGGCATCGATATCGTAACGTCTGACTACATCGGTCACAACCATTACAAAATGCTCCCGCGCAGCTGGAATACCCGGATCAAAAAAAAGTTTATTGTCGTATCTGATAACCCAGTCCGGGTTCCTGAATGCGATGTGATCGCCCGCAAGCGGTTGTGATGCATTGAGAGCGAGGCGGAACGGGTTCATCCATGCATGAAGCTCCATTCCCCGTTTATGTGATTCCTGAATCCAGAATTGTAGCGGGTCGAAGGATGAGTCCGGAGCTTTCCCTGGAACTCCCGTCAGGTATCGCGACCATGGTTCTAATTCAGAATGGTAGAAGGCATCAGCACTTGGCCGGACCTGAAAAATGATTGCGTTCATGCCTTGGTCCTTATGCATATCTAAAATCTGAATTGCCTCTGCCTTCATAATTTCAGCCGATAAACCGGGTTTTGATGGCCAATCGATATTATTGACAGTTGCAACCCAAACCCCACGAAATTCATATTTTGGGGACAGTACCTGTGCATCAATCTTTATGAAGGCCAACAATGCAAAAATGATAACAATAAAAGATCTGGTTTTTATGAAAACACACATGGGCTAAACAGTTTCATTTTTGGGGTAAAAATAGCATAAAAGCAGTCTTGTAAAATATTCCTGCCTTTTTTTGACCAATTGGTTTTAACCTTTGAATGCACCGTTTTTTCAGTTAGCCAGTTCATTTCGGAATGATGAAATTTTGTCGATTCCTGACATTTTTCACATACTTTATTTACTTTGGTCACAAAATGCAAAGAATTTTTCCTACAGATTTCCTTGCTTTCCGGGTAATTAAGAATGCAAAGCGATTAATGCAAACCATTTTTTGATGAAAAGTTTTGATCCAGAGTGTATTCGGGTGATTGGGTTCGATGCAGATGATACCTTATGGGTAAATGAACCATATTACAGAGCGACAGAAGAAAAATTCTGCGGCTTAATGGAGCAGTTTGGTAGTGCTGAAGAAATCCAAAGATTGCTTTTTGATGTCGAAATGAATAATTTGGAATTGTATGGCTATGGCACCAAAGCATTTATGCTTTCATTGATTGAAACCGCGGTTGAGGTTTCAGATGGTAAAGTCATTGTTTCCGATATCCTAAAGATTATAGACATGGGGAAGGATCAGATTGCGATGAAAAATGCTTTACTACCCAATGTTCAAGATGTATTGGAAACCTTATCAGGTCACTTCCGTCTAATTGTCGCAACCAAGGGAGATTTACTTGATCAGGAAAGAAAATTAAAAAACTCTGGGATAGCAGGTTATTTTCACCACATCGAAATTATGACAGGCAAAACCGAGGAGCACTATAAGAAATTGCTCAACCATCTGGATATTCCTGCAGGCGAGTTTTTGATGATTGGCAACTCTCTGAAGTCTGATATTTTACCGGTAATCAGTTTGGGAGGCCATGCGATCCATGTTCCGTTCCAGGTAACCTGGCAGCATGAAATGATGCATGATCATGAACTATCAGGATACCATTATAATACAATAAAAACTATTAAGGATATAATACCATTTTTAGGATTATGACTTAAGAATCCATCAATAAAACTAAAAAAATGTTTACAAAGAAAAACCAAAGAGAATATAAAGTATTGATCGAGGGGGTCAGGATGAGACCTTTGTCTTATGAGCAAAAAACCATTCTGTGTGAATTTATCCTCGAGAAGGGGGCTAAATTACCTCTGCATCAACATCCGTATGAGCAGACCGGATACCTTCTTTCCGGCAGGTTACGTTTCGACATAGGTGGTGAATGGTATGATACCAATCCGGGTGATAGCTGGTGTATTCCTGAGAACGTATTACATCAGGTGGAGGTATTGGAAGAAGCCCAGCTGATCGAGATCTTTTCTCCCATCAGGCCCGATTATCTCCCGATGGACCCGGTAAATCCGCATTAAATATTACTTTTGAATATTGAAACATTTACAGTCGGATGCAAAAATTTGAATACGATATTGTTGTTGTAGGTAGCGGTTTGGCTGGGCTTACGGCAGCTTTTTATGCATCGCGGTTCGGCTCAGTGGCCATTGTTACAAAATCAGAATTGGATACCAGTAATTCCTGGTTTGCGCAAGGTGGAATCGCTGCCGTTACCGGAGAAGATGACAATCCGGAACTTCATATAAATGATACACTGGTGGCAGGAAGGGGACTCTGCGATTATGATGCGGTGGAAGTTCTGGTGAGGGAAGGCAGCGACAGGGTGAGGGAGCTGATTGAGATGGGAATGCCCTTTGACAGGGAGGCCGGGAAGATAGTCCTTGGTCTCGAAGGTGGCCATAGCCGCAGGCGGATATTACATGCCGGAGGAGATGCCACTGGGAAAGAGTTGACTCGTTATATGCTCCGAAAAGTTCAGGACACAAAAAACATTGCTTCTTTCGAGTATACTACAGTGGTGAATCTATTCAGTCATGGCAACTGTTTTGCAGGGCTGCAAGCGATTGATTTCCGCAGAAACGAGAATGTTTTCTTCAAATCAAAGGCTGTCATCATGGCCACAGGTGGCTTGTCGAGGCTATACAGCCGCTCAACAAATCCACACACTGCAACTGGTGATGGAATTGCTTTGGCCTATGACTGCGGAGCACAATTGTCGGATATTGAATTTATACAGTTTCACCCATCGGCCTTATCGGCCCCAGGCAGAGATGCTTTTTTGATTAGTGAAGCCGTAAGGGGTGAAGGCGCTTGGCTGCTAAACAAAAATGGAGAACGATTCATGACTGGGATCCATCCTTTGGCAGAGTTAGCACCGAGGGATGTAGTTGCCCATGCCATTTACAACGAAATGATGAAGAGCGGTTCTGATTCGGTATTCCTTTCGCTTAAGCACCTTGACCCTGATTATATTTCCCATCGGTTCCTTACCATAAACCAGACTCTACGGGAATATGGTTATGATATGACTAGTGATCTTTTGCCGGTTGCGCCTGCGGCACACTATATGGTTGGGGGTATACGCTCGGGATTATATGGGGAGACCAATGTACACGGGCTGTTCGTTTGTGGAGAAGCGGCTTCAACTGGTGTTATGGGGGCTAACCGTCTTGCTTCCAACTCACTTCTTGAATGTCTGGTTTTTGGTAAGAGAGCCAGTGAACGTGCTGCTGAAATGCCAGAGAGCCACTGTTTAGTTCCCGACCCAGAGCCAATTCGTCTGAATTCTGGAACGGACAAGGTTTATCTGGATTTCCGAAATGAAATGGCAACATCGATGATGATCAATATGGGAATCATTCGCGCCAAATCGAGAATGGAGTCGGCATTAAACAGATTTAAAGAAATCCGAGATTTGTTTGAAGATCATCAGCAAGATTATAATAGGTTGAAAATAAAGAATATGGCTACGCTTTGCTACTTGATAAGCAGGGCTGCACTTGTGAGGACGGAAAGTCGCGGTGGACATATCCGTGAAGATTTTCCGGAGGAGAATCCTTCACTTAGGGTACATATAATCCAACAGATAGAGAAAAAGCCAATTTTCGTGCCTGTAATTGATAAAAAATAAAATAAGATATGATTCTCGATCTGAATGAAAAGAAAGCTGCTGAATTGCTTATTGAAATGGCTCTTGCTGAAGATGTTGGTAGTGGAGATGTATCCACCAACAACTTAATACCACCGCATGACAGGAGAACCGCATATATGATAACCAAGGCTGATGGAGTTGTTGCAGGATTGGAAGTTGCTCAAATGGTCTTTGCTAAACTTGATAGTGGTCTTTCATGGCTACCCCAGGTAAAAGATGGAGACAAGGTTCAGAAAGGCACCGTGATTGTGAGGTTCTCGGCCACTTACAGGGCTATTCTTACCGGGGAGCGGACTGCCTTGAATTTCCTTCAGCGAATGTCTGGAATAGCAACAGAATCCCATCTTTATGCGGAGGCAGTAGCAGGATTTAAAACCAAAATCCTGGATACCCGAAAAACCCTTCCTGGATTTCGATTGCTCGATAAATATGCTGTCAGGGCAGGCGGTGCTGCCAATCACCGAATCGGACTTTATGATATGGTCATGATCAAGGACAACCATATTGCAATAGCCGGAGGTATTGGCCCGGCAGTCAAAACAATCCGTAACGCAATCGGACATTCCCTTAAGGTAGAGGTCGAAACCACAAACTTGGATGAGGTCGCAGAAGCTTTGGAGGCTGGTGCCGATATCATTATGCTCGACAATATGGATACAGAAGCAATGGCACTAGCTGTTGATTTGATCAGTGGTAAAGCTGAAACCGAAGCGTCGGGAAACATGAATTTGTTTCGTCTGAAAGAGGTGGCAGCCACTGGTGTTGATTATATTTCAGTTGGAGCACTGACCCATTCCGTTCAGGCACTCGATATTAGTCAGCGTATTGAAGATTCAATATGAATCTAATCATTGACATCGGAAACAGCCTGACAAAAGTTTATCTTTTCGATGAAGGTAGGGCTGTTGAATCGTTTGTCATCGATAAAACAATTATTCCATTTATTCAGCAACTCTTGATTGATTATAAGTCAATTAAAAGGGCGATCATTTCATCAACCCGTGATTACGACCCTGAAATTTCCGGATTGCTCGACAAACTTCCTGACGGTTGGTCGGAACTAACTTCAGAAACAGAATTACCGATAGCAAATAAATACAAGACCCCGGAGACATTGGGTAAAGATCGGTTGGCCGCCGTGGTTGGTGCCCAGACATTGTTCCCGGGGCGAAATGTTCTGGTAATTGATGCCGGGACTGCTATCACTTATGATATTATAAATGAACTGGGTGAGTATTACGGAGGTAGTATTTCTCCCGGACTGTTGATGCGATTTCGTGCCTTGCATCAGTTTACCGGAAGGCTGCCATTACTCATGCCGCGGGATAGGTTTGAATTCCCGGGAAATAGTACTGAGGAGGCTATAATTTCAGGAGTAGAGCAGGGGATATTGTTCGAAATAGAAGCCTATATCGCTCATTTTAAGAAAAATTATAAGAATTTGGAAGTCATTTTTACAGGAGGTGACTCCAATTTCTTTGATAGCAAACTAAAAAATTCTTTCTTTGTATGCTCAAATTTAGTTGCTTTTGGATTAAACAGGATATTAGATCATAATGCAAAAAAATATTAGTGCGTTTATTGTAGCCGGTTTGGTATTGTTACCGGCTTTGTTGTTTGCACAGTTTAATAATAATACGACCTCTCCTTTTTCAAGATACGGTCTTGGTGATTTACACGATCATACCCACGGTCGTACCAGTGCCATGGGCGGTGCAACCTTAGGAAGTCGTAACTCTCAGCAAATCAATTATTCAAATCCCGCCTCATACACTTCAACCGATTCTCTTGCTTTTTTATTCGAGTTTGGATTTAACGGAAGGTTTTCATCATATAAAAATGATTTGAACAGTTTTACTGCCAATGATGTAAACTTTAGGTATTTTTCGATGAGTTTTCCAATTTCCAGAAGAGTTAGTACAGCCTTAGGTCTTACTCCTTTTTCTGATATTGGGTATGATCTCCAGGTTAATCAAAATCTTGATTATGCCGGGCAAGTGCAGCATGGTTATTTTGGAGAAGGGTCACTGAGTCGTGCATTCTGGGGACTTGCAGTTGAGCCGGTAAGGAATATTTCAGTGGGTGCCAATTTGTTTTATTTCTTTGGTAACCTTACCCGGAATGCCAGCATAACCTTTCCGGAAAATTCTTACATGTATACAATTCAGAAAAACAATTCACTGCGATTGAGGGACTTTGGGTTAAATTTCGGGATACAGGCTACCCTGCCTATGAAAGATGACCAATCACTTACGGTTGGTGCAACAATCGAAACTGAGCAAAAATTTACAGGATTTAATTCCGATATTTCCTACAAGACTTTGGTCCTTTATGATTCCTCCGGAAATCCCATCGGCGACAGCGATACCCTGACCTACCTGGCGGAAGTAAAAGACAAGATTATTATGCCGCTGGTATTTGGTGTCGGATTATCCTATGTGAAAAAGGACAAGCTCGAACTCAATGCAGATTACCATTTTCATGCATGGTCGAAAGCCACTGCATTCGGTGAGCCGTATCAATTTATTACTGACAGGCAGGTTCTTGCATTGGGCGGTGAGTATATTCCTGACCGTTATTCCATTAGAAGCTATATGTCACGAATAGCCTACAGGGCGGGATTATCTTATGAGAATTCTTATCTCATGGTTAATAGTCAGCAAGTTAAGGATTTTGGCATAAGTTTTGGTGTAGGGTTACCAGTGTATCGTTCTAACTCGACTATAAATATTTCTGCAGAGATAGGAAGAAGAGGAAGTACAGAAAAAAACCTGTTGCGTGAGAATTATATGAAACTCAATTTCAGTGTAAATTTGTATGACCTCTGGTTTATAAAAAGAAGATTTGATTAATTTGCAAAAACCAATATTGTTATGAGAACATTTATTCATAAGACCATCATGATCGCCTTGATTGTAATGGGTATGGTACTGAATTCCAGTGCACAAAGGGTAATCAAGGGGATTGTATACCGAGAAGGTAAACCCGCAGCCGGCGTAACTGTCGAGATCCATCGCGGTTCTCAGCCTGCTTATACCAGCTTTGACGGGGTATATGAAGTTCAGGGAGACGATAAATCCAAATGGATTAAGTTTACCTTTATCGATGAATCAAAAAGGATTGATTTGCCTGTCGATGTTTCCACCTATGATTTCTTATTCGATGGTGTTGAACCGGAAGGTGGCACTGAAGGCCCGGGTGGGGTGAATCTCAAGTCGGCTCAGGATTTGGTTGCTGCAAATGATCTTGATTTCATGAACAACCTTTCCATGTATAATGAATTTTACAAGCAGAGTGATTTTAAATCCACCCTGGGTCCATGGAGAGTTCTGTATGACAAGTACCCAAAGTCAACCTTGAATTTATACATCCATGGTATCCAGATGTATGAAGATTTCCTTGAAAAAGCCAAAACCAGGCAGGAAAAGGAAGCTGCTCTCGATTCGTTGATGAACATTTACGACCAAAGGATCAAATATTTCAATCAAAAAGGATATGTGCTCGGCCGTAAAGGAACTGCCTGGTTGAAGTACCATCTGCCCCCTGCAGAAGATCTTACCGAAAATCAGCTTATCGATATTTATCGTAAAGGCTATGACATGTTAGATATCTCGATTGGAGAGCAGGCGATTGAAACTGAGATCCCAGTGCTTGTGCTGCTGATGCAGACTTCCCGTTCTCTTTTCAGTTTGGGTAAACTTCCCAAAGAAGATGTTGTGAAAAACTATGAGCGAACCACTGATGTCCTGAATAAGAAGGAAGCTCAGAATCCTGATGAAGCTGGACTTGCGGAGGCCCGCACAGCCATTGAATCTATCTTTGGAGCATCCGGGGCTGCCGATTGCGAGGCGCTGACCAGCATTTATACCGCTCAGTATGATCAGAAGAAAGACGACATCGAATTCCTGAAAACCATGCTCCGGAGACTTACGCGTGCAGGTTGCGACAACAGTGATCTATTCTTCAAGGCATCTGAACATATGTACCAGCTTGAACCATCAGCTGAAGCTGCTTTCAATATGGCACGCATGTTTGTAAAAACCGAAGATACGGATCGGGCTAAACAGTATTACAAACAGGCTATGGAGCAGGAAACTGACCAGTCTCTTTTGGAAAATTATTATTATGAATTCGCTTTATTCACCTTTGCAACAGAAAACAATCTGGTAGAGGCGCGTAATTACGCAAGAAGAGCGCTGGCAATCAATCCGAATAATTGCAAGGCTAATATGCTTATCGGTGATTTGTATGTTACCGGCAGCCGGAGCTTCAGTGATGACAATTTTGAAAGAAGTACAGTTTTCTGGTTGGCAGTCGATTATTTTAATAAAGCACGATCTGGTGAAGATTGTGTGGCAGAAGCAACTCAGAAAATGAATACCTACAGGGGATATTTCCCGAATAAAGAAACCGCTTTCTTTATGAGTCTTAAAGAAGGTGACAGTTATACGGTTAAAGGTTGGATAAATGAAACCACGAGAGTGCGTTTTTAATATTGCTAAACTTATTTATCGAAAGATCTATATTGCAGCCCTGCTTAGTGGGGCTGCAATCCTTTTTTTTGGCTGTGCCAATGATATTGAGAAAATAAAAGCCTTCAGTTCACCCGAAACCCTGCCAGTCATCTATGCCGAGAATTATGAAACAACCTTTACGGACTCGGGCATTGTCCGGTTTTTTTTGAAAACACCTCTTCTAATGAATTACGATAATGAAGGGAAAAGTTTTCGTGAATTTCCTCAAGGGCTTGAATTAACCAGATATGACGAACATGGGAGAATTGTTTCACACATAACTGCCAGGTATGCTAAACAGTTTGAAAAGGAAAACAAGTGGGAAGCAAAAAATGATGTGGTTGCAATTAATCTTGCGGGAGACACACTTAAGACTGATCATTTGATCTGGGATGAAAAACAGGGGAAAATTTACTCTGATTTATACGTAAAGATCATTAGACCTGATCAGATTATAACCGGTATTGGATTTGAATCTGATCTGACCATGGAGAAATGGAAGATTAAGAATCCACGGGGGACTATATACGTCGAGATGAATCAGGGGACTTCAGTTGCAGGTGATTCCCTTTCAGTTCAACCATCGGAAGAGCGAAGACCGGTGGATATCGGACCCTAATTTTAACCAAATGTCATTGATAGCAATACTTCTTACAATTCTTTTTTCTGCCTTCTTTTCAGGGATGGAAATTGCATTTGTTTCTGCCAATAAGCTGAGATTAGAGCTGGACAAGCAATCATCACCCCTGAATTCCGGTGTTCTTAAAATGGTAACCCGTAAATCTGGTCAGTTTATTGCCACCATGTTGGTTGGCAACAATATTGCCCTGGTAATTTATGGTATTGCGTTTTCAAAGCTTTTGGAACCCTCCTTGTATGGATATTTTCAGTCTGATTCTGCTGTACTCCTGGTTCAGACCCTGATTTCGACATTGGTCATTTTGTTACTTGGCGAATTTTTGCCAAAGACTTTGTTCAGGCTTTTTCCCAATGCTTTATTACGGGTTTTCAGCTTGCCGCTTGGTTTTTTCTTTATCCTATTCTATCCTTTAACCCGGCTGATAACAATGGTTATTCATTTTCTGTTGCGACGATTTGTGAAATCTAATGGAAATGATGATGCTGAGAATCGTGTTTTCAGCCGTGTCGATCTGGATCATTTTGTGAAGGACTCGGAGAATCAGCAGAACAACGATAGCAAAGAAGTCGAAAAAGAGGTTAAACTTTTCAGGAACGCACTTGATTTTTCGAAGGTTAAGTTACGCGAAATCATGGTCCCCCGAAACGAGATTACCATGTTGGATGTTAACATCGATATTGAAACCCTCAGGCAAAAGTTTGTTGATACAGGTTATTCTCGAATTCTTATATACGAGGATAATATCGATAACATCATTGGTTATGTGCATTCATCGGCTATCTTTCAAAAGGCCCGAAGTATCCGGCCTTTTTTGAAAAATGTTTTAATTGTACCTGAAACCATGGCTGCCAATAAGCTTTTCAGTAGGTTTATCAAGGACCACAGAAGTATTGCTTTGGTGGTGGATGAGTTTGGTGGGACTGCCGGATTGGTCACCAGTGAAGATATCCTGGAGGAGATATTTGGTGAGATTGAGGATGAACACGATGTTACAGCCTTTGTCGAAAAGAAAATAAACGACAAGGAGTACGTGTTTTCAGGCCGTTTCGACATCGATCTGATCAATGAGAAATATTTGCTCAACCTGCCGGAATCCGAAGAATATGAGACGCTGGCTGGCTTTATTCTGTTCCATCATGAAAGCATACCCAAAGTGAACATGATCATTTCTATCGGGAGTTTCCAATTTAAGATTTTAAAAGCCTCTCATACAAAAATTGAGTTGGTCTACCTGACCATAATGGATGATTGAAGATATAATGTCCACCATTTTGCGTTTTTCTGCTTATTTACTCAATGGGCATGTAGACAACAGGGTTGAGAATAGTCAAGGCCCAAGGCTGAAGGTGTCAAAAAATTAGAATTGGCTCAGGTATGAACCTGAAAATTATTATCTTCGTGCCTGAATTTTTGAAACCATTTTTGCATATAAAATAATAGTTTATCAATGGCAACTTTACAAAAAATTAGAACCCAGGGTGGGTTGCTTGTGGCCATAGTTATTGGTCTTGCGCTGGTCGCATTCATTTTAGGCGATCTTTTTCAATCAGGTTCATCCCTCTTTACCCGTGGACGGCTCGAGGTGGGATCCATCAAAGGAGAAAGTGTTCAGTATCCTGATTTTATGACCAAGGCAGAACAGCTTGCAGAAATCTATAGATCAAATACCGGCCAAACTCAGCTCAATGATGATGAATGGGTGCAGGTCCGTGAACAAACCTGGGAAAACATGATCCGCGAAAAAGTGATGGGTGATGTTTATGACGAAGTTGGAGTGGCAGTTTCATCAGACGAGATGTTTGATATGGTGCAGGGGAATAATATACATCCAATCGTTCAACAGATTTTTACTGATCCCAATACAGGAATCTTTGACCGTGGAATGGTGGTAAATTTCCTGAAGAACCTTGAAATGGGCGTTTCTCCTGAACAACGGAACTATTGGTTATACCTCGAGGATCAAATTCTTAACGAACGTCTCCAGTCGAAGTATAATAACCTGATTGGTAAGGCTCTATATGTGACTGGCAATGAAGCCCAGACGAGCATTGAACACCGTAGTCGTAACATTAACTTCGAATACCTGGTGTTAAACTACTCTTCAATACCCGACAGCGCTGTGAATATCACCGAAAGTGACCTGAAGGCCTATTACGAAGCTAATACAAATGAGTTTAAGGTTGAGAAAACCAGAGAAATTGAATATATCATATTCCCGGTGGAACCTTCACCAGCTGATTTTGCTGCAGGTGAACGATGGATTAACGAGATTCGTGATGATTTCAGGAATGCCACCGATAATGTACAGTTTATTAATTCGAATTCGGATGTAAGTTTTGTTGATGTTTGGTTTAAAAAGGAAAGTGTACCTGCCAACCTGTCGGCCTGGATTTTTGACGAAGGTGCTGTGGTTGGGGATGTATTCGGTCCTTATTTTGAAAACGATTCATATAAGTTGGCCAAACTTCATGCTTCAGAAATGATGCCTGACTCCGTCGAGGCACGTCACATACTTTTACGTGCAACCAATGCACAGGAGGCTGCGGCAGCGCAGATGCTTGCCGATAGTATCAAAGGATTAATTGAAAAAGGAAGTGATTTTGCAACTCTTGCCCGACAGTATTCAACCGATACCGGTTCGGCTGTCACCGGTGGTGATTTGGGATGGTTTGGCCGTGGCATGATGGTCAAGCCTTTCGAAGATGCTGCATTCAATAATAAAGTTGGAGAAGTTACCATCGTTCCCTCTCAATTTGGTCTTCATATCGTTCAGACTACAAGAAAAGGGGCTTTGATTCCGCAGGTACAGGTGGCAGTCCTTGAAAGAACAGTCACTCCGAGCACCCAAACCAATCAGGCTGTATATGCAGTAGCCAGTAAGTTTGTAAGTGAAAATACCAACCGGCAGAAGTTTGATGCTGCGGCCGAAGCTCAAGGCCTTGTGAAAAAAGTGGCAGTCGTGCGTGAATCTGACCGCATGATTCCAGGTTTAGACTCACCGCGTCCTTTGATCAGGGCTGCTTTCGATGCTGAAGTAAATTCGGTACTTAAGAATACTGACGGATCGCCCATCTTCGAATTTGGTGAAAGCTTTATAGTAGGAACACTAACAAAAGAAACCGAAGAGGGAGTTGCTCCCTTTGAATCTGTGAAAGTCCGTGTAGAGTTGGCGGTTGAAAGAGAGAAAAAGGCTGCTTTGTTGGCTGATAGAATCAGAACTGCTTCTGAAGGGAAATCAGATATGTATGCCATTGCTACTGCTTTAAATGCCAGTGTGAATGTTGCCTCCAATATCAACTTCAATTCAGTTACCGTCCCCGGTGTCGGTTCTGAACCAGCATTAATAGGCACAGTATCGGCTTTGGAAAGCGGCGCTTTATCAAAACCTTTCAAGGGAAATACCGGAGTATTCCTTGCCAAGGTAAATTCTGTAGAGGATAGTGGTGCTGATGATATTGATGCAGAAAAAACACGTCTTGTCCAATCAATGGGATTCAGAGCAACTTATCAGGCATACGAAGCACATCGTGAGGCCGTGAAGATCGAAGACTACCGGAGTAAATTTTTCTAGAATTTATTCAATTACTGATATACGGGCTAAGCAAGGCGTAATAAATGCATCAAGCCAGTTTCTATGACTTTTCAATGTTAGGGAGTGGTTCTTATTGATTGATAGGACTTATTCGTTGTATCAATTTTTATTCAGCAATTCCTTTACCTTGTCGGCGATATCCCTTCCATCCGCCTTTCCTGCCAGTAGGCGAGAGGCTTCACCCATCACTTTCCCCATGTCTTTAGCAGTTGTTGCTCCTAACCTTGCAATAATGTCCCTGATAGCTTCTGTGAGCTCCTGGGGGCTGATTGGCTTCGGTAGGTATACTTCGAGCGCGTGTACCTGGGCAATCTCCTGGTCGTAAAGATCTTTACGGTTTTGTTGTTGATATATTTCTGCTGAATCTTTTCCCTGTTTTACCAGTTTCTGGATCAATTTTAGCGATTCGCTATCCGTCA
Source organism: Prolixibacteraceae bacterium UBA5740 (assembly GCA_002419285.1). Taxonomy (GTDB): domain Bacteria; phylum Bacteroidota; class Bacteroidia; order Bacteroidales; family Prolixibacteraceae; genus UBA1413. The sequence goes on from DIFU01000085.1 coordinate 32,236, forward strand.
ATTCGCTACCAGCTCCTTTGGCTGCCCTTTCTTCGAGCATTACTTTTTTCAGATTTCGAAGTGCCTCAAGACGTTCTTTTTCTCTGGCCTTCATGGCCGATTTTATATCTTCCGTGATTTGATCGAACAGGTTCATACGTTATAGAGTTAATCGATATTCTTATGGAGGTAAGGATTATTTTCCCTGAAAACAATTTTTTTTGAAGGGTCAGCTGATACAGTATACTTTGATACTTCGGAAGGTTTCAGGTTGCCTTTCTGATTTGCAGCCATCTGTTTTCTGACGTAGGCTGGGATTTTCTCCAGTTTCTCGACGTCGTCCTCGCTCATGTCAGCATAGTCAATTTGAAGAGTGGGCTTGGCATTCTCCGGTTCGCTTTTTTTAGGTTTATCATATAATGACTCCCATGCTGCATCATTGGGCTCCTGCTGGTTTACCGGAAATTCATAAGTGCGTGCGTGGGATTCAACCTGTGATCCTGATGTATTTTTC